>NZ_JBIUUS010000118.1:0-1108 GCF_044742585.1 Kitasatospora sp. NPDC087861 | reverse complement strand
GCGCCGGTCACGGCGGCCACGGCCAGGGCAGTGAACAGGGCGACGACCACCACACCCGCGACCCAGGCCGTGCGGGGCACCGTGCGGTACCAGGGCAGTGGAGCTGCCGGCTCCAGGGTGTTGGCCCAGATCGCTTGGAGGCCACTGGGCTTCTCGGATGGCTGCTCGGTTTCCATGCCCGCCATGTCATCTCAATTCATGCAAACAAACGTTCAACAGATTGCCGGATGGTACGTCAGCACTCGAATGCATTGCAGCCGCCTTCCGGATCCGACGAACGCTCACCACCGCGGTGCCCCGCACCCCACCCCGCTGAACAGCGCGACCTGGACGGCACTCCAGCGCTGCCTGGACCACAGAGCCGAGACCGCGACGGCGAACCCCCACATCCTGACCACCCGCCGAACCACCACCACCCGCGCACCCGCGGGCCCCGCCCACATCCGCGACAGCCTCGCCCGCTAGATGATTGATGCCAAGGGCTCGTTGACACGCAGGAGATGAAGCGAGGGAGTCCAAAGGTCGGTTGTGACGCCTGACCTGGACTCCCTCGCGACCGCACTCTAGGTGAAGACCGACGGCCTGCTGAAGGAATCGCCGCATCTGGCGCCGTGGCGGCCCGAGATCGGCATCGCGCCCCGGCTCAGTGACGCCGAGCTGGTCACCCTCGCCGCGATGCAGGCCCTGCTCGGCTTCACCTCCGAACGCCGCTGGATCCGCCACGCCCAGGCGCACCTGCGGCACCTGTTCCCCTACGTGCCCGGGCAGTCGGGCTGCAACCGGCGGCTGCGCAAGGCAGCCGACCTGGTCGCACGGGTCAACCGCCTGCTGGCGACCGACACCTCACCCCGGGACGGCGCCATGGCCTCCTGCCCGGTGCCGGCCGCGGGCGGTGCGACGGCTTCGCCGCTGGACCGGACGGCGTCCAGGACGCGCTGGTGGTACCGGGCCAGGGACTCGCCCACGGGCAGGAGAGCGGGGGTGCGGTCAGGGTGTACCACTCATCGGCGCCACGGTACTGGACCGCGACCCACGCCTGCCCGTTCGGGAAGGCGGTGGTCACGACGGTCACCTCGCCGGTGATGCAGCCGACCTCCTCGGTCATCAC
>NZ_JBIUUS010000117.1:0-1149 GCF_044742585.1 Kitasatospora sp. NPDC087861 | reverse complement strand
GGTCCCAGGTCAGTGATCGTCGCAACTGCTTTGGGATGTTTGCCATTTGGACCGTGAGAGCCTTACGCATCGCCTCGGCGCCGTATCCGGCCAGCGCGGGGCCGTTCTTCACCCGTGGCTCGACGCCGTAGCCTTCCATTCGCGGCAGGTGGACCAGGATCGTGAACCTGCTCGTGCGCTCCACGAGCGTGCCGATGGCGGACCGGTTCGCCCCGATGATCAGATCGCCTTCCCAGTGGCCCGCGACGGCCCGGGTCTCGACCTCGGCGGGACGCTCGCTGATCATCACGTCGGGCGTGACGTGACCGGCCGCCTTCCTGCGGGCGCGGGAGCGAGGAACCCGCAGGGCACGCCCTGTCCGCAGGCACGTGACCAGCTCACGGTCGAGCGCGCCGCGGCCCTGGACGTAGAGGGCCTGGTAGATCGCCTCGTGCGAGATCCGCATGGACTCGTCATCGGGGTGGTCGACCGGCAGCCGCTTGGCTATCTGTTCCGGACTCCACGCCGTCGTCCAACGCCGGTCCTGACGGCGGGGCTTGTTCCGTCCCTTCCACTGCTCGGTCGTGGGACCAGACACCGTCTTGCCGTCCGGCGCCTGGATCACGCCGGCCAGCCGGTCCTGGACATACTCACGCAGCCGCTCGTCGGTCGCGAGCTTGGCCGTCTTCGGCCGGCGAGCGGCCAGCTCGGCCTTCCACTGCGCGATCGAGGCCCGGTAGTCGAGTTGCCCGCACCGAGTGGCCGCGTTGCGTCGCAGCTCACGGGAGATCGTCGACGGAGACCGCCCCAGCCTGCGGGCGATCTCCCTCACGCCGGCGTCCTGGGCCCTCAACAGGGAGATCTCCTCGCGCTCGGCGAACGACAGATACCGGCCTGACAATGGGCTGAGCTGGATCGAAGGCATCCCGCCACGATCGCGGAACCACCGCGAACCGACGGGCCCGGACGCCCCGCATGCCAGCGCGGCATCCTCGCTCGTGAGCCCCTCGGCGATCCTCAACCAGAACGCGCGTTCCACGTCCCGACGCACCGGTGGCCGACCCGGCGAACGCATCGCCGGACGCCCCGTCACCTTCGTCGTCCACCCCACAGGCCGCCCCACCCGACACCTCCACGATCGAGGTGTTGCGACGACCGGTTGAATCCACC
>NZ_JBIUUS010000116.1:0-1150 GCF_044742585.1 Kitasatospora sp. NPDC087861 | reverse complement strand
TCTCGCTGGAACGGCCCGGCTTCGCGGCCGAGATCCAGATCAGGTTGCCCTTCTCATCGGTGAGCGCGAGGAACAGCAGGCCGTGGGCCTTGTGCTTGCCGGAATAGTTGGGCCGGTTCTCGTCCCCGGTGCGTCTGCGGGTGCGGACCAGTGTGCCGTCCAGCAGTACGACGACCCCACCCTTTCGGGCGATCTTCTTCAGGGCGCGGTCCAGGCGCGGGGCGCGGGCCGCGAGCAGTGCGATCACTTCCAACAGCCAGCGGCGCACCGTGGAGGCGGAGACGTCATTGCCGCCGGCCATGTCGCAAAGCCGCTGGTCATGCCGCAGGACGGCGAGCACGACCACGGCGATCTGCCCGGGACCCAGCTTGCGCCAGCGCGAGCGGATCTTCTTCAGGTGGCCGCGAATCAGGTCCGCGACCATGTTCACGGTCGTGCTCGACAACGGCAGGCGGCACTGGTAGACAAACCCTTCAGGGCCCTCGGCGGAGCTGGTCTTCTTTCGCATGGAATCCCCAACTCCCGTCGAGGGCCTCCGCGTTACGCCGAATTCCGGCCTGAGGCGGTCATGCGGCAGGCAGGGGTGGGGCAGTGAAGCGACCGGCGGGGGTGCGGTGCAGCCAACCCCGGTCCGCCAGTCGCTTGAGCTTGTCACGGACCGGCTCGACCTGCCCGGGTCCGGCGCCCCTGCCGAGCTTGACGCTGACGTCCTTGGCCGGAACCGGCTCCGACACTGCAGTCACGATCTTCATGATCGCCTGGTAGTCCGCAGGCAGCACGCCAGTATCCATGCCGTCCTCGCGGTGCGGGACCAGCAGCATCCCGCCCGCGCCGGGCGAGGTCGTAACCCGCTCGAACTCCTCGGCCACGGCCGGGTCATCGGTCGTCCCGGCCCGCTGGGCGTCGGCGAACTGCCCGAACACCACCTCCGCGGCCTCCAGCCGGGCGACCTCGGCGTCGATCTCGGCGAGCTCCTTGCGCAGCCGCTCGGCACGGTCGGCCAGCACTACCCGACGCTGCATCACCCACACCAACACATCCGCCACGAGCAGCCCCTTCCCGCGTCCCTCCCTACGGAGCGTATGAGGCGACTCTGGGGCGGCGGAGTGATTCCGGCGAAGCCATCACGCGGCAGACGATCACCTGCTAG
>NZ_JBIUUS010000115.1:0-1161 GCF_044742585.1 Kitasatospora sp. NPDC087861 | reverse complement strand
GCTAGTGTCCTGCGCCGCTAGTTCGTCGTTAGTTGTCATGTGACTTCTACTGCTGGTGGGTCTGTTCCTCGTCGAGGTCCGAAACTGGAGGCGTTGCTCCTCTCCGACGAGGAGCAGGCAGCGTTGGAACGGTGGACTCGTAGGGCGACGTCATCGCAGGCGCTGGCCCTTCGGTCGCGGATCGTGCTGGCCTGCGCCGGCCCTGATGCGCCACCGATCGTAGGTGTCGCACGGGAGTTGGGAGTCGCGGCGGACACGGTCCGCAAGTGGCGGCGACGGTTCCTGGCCGATCGGTTGGACGGCCTGCTCGACGAGCCGCGTCCGGGCCGGCCTCCGACGATCTCGGTGGAGGAGGTGGAGGCCGTGGTCGTGGCGACCCTTGAGGAGATCCCGAGGAACGCCACGCACTGGTCGCGCCGCTCGATGGCCGACCGCAGCGGCCTGTCCAGGTCCACCGTCGGGCGCATCTGGCGGAAGTTCCAGCTCAAGCCCCATCTGACCAGCACGTTCAAGCTGTCGACCGATCCGCTGTTCGTGGAGAAGGTCTACGACGTGGTGGGCCTGTACTTCAACCCGCCCGAGGGTGCGGTGGTGCTCTCGGTGGACGAGAAGTCCCAGATCCAGGCCCTGGATCGGTCCCAGCCGGTGCTGCCGATAATGCCTGGCATGCCCGAGCGTCGTAGCCACGACTACGTGCGCAACGGACTGACCACCCTGTTCGCCGCCTTCGACGTCAGCAGCGGCAAGGTCATCAGCTCCCTGCACCGCCGCCACCGGGCCCAGGAGTTCAAGAAGTTCCTCATCAAGATCGACAAGGAGGTCCCCGAAGACCTGGAAGTCCACCTGATCTGCGACAACTACGGCACTCACAAGACCCCCGCGATCCGGGCCTGGCTGGAGCGGCATCCGCGCTTCCACCTGCACTTCACCCCGACCAGTTCCTCGTGGATCAACCAGGTCGAGCGGTGGTTCGGCTTCCTGAGCGACCAGATGATCCGACGCGGCGCCCACAAGAACGTGCAGGCTCTCGAAGCCGACATCCGCGCGTGGGTCAAGGACTGGAACGAGAACCCCAAGCCGTTCACCTGGACCAAGACCGCCGAAGAGATCCTGGACTCCCTCGCCCGCTTCTGCCAACGAATCTCTGGCGCAGGACACTAG
>NZ_JBIUUS010000114.1:0-1180 GCF_044742585.1 Kitasatospora sp. NPDC087861 | reverse complement strand
GAGATCGCTCCTGCAGCCACGCGCACTTGTTTCTATGTCTTTGACGTTACTACCAGGGCGATCACCCGAACCGAGAACTTGATCCCCAGATAACGGTGGGCACCGGCAAGACCCATCTGGCCACCGGGCTCGCCGTCCGGGCCTGCCAGGCCAGCCACCGGGTCGCGTTCGCCACCGCCTCCCAGTGGGTCGACCGCCTGGCCGCCGCCCACCAGGCCGGCCGACTCCAGGACGAACTGGTCAAGCTCGGCCGTTACCCACTGATCGTGGTCGATGAAGTGGGCTACATCCCCTTCGAACCGGAGGCCGCGAACCTGTTCTTCCAGCTGATCTCGAACAGATACGAACGAGCGAGCGTGATCGTCACCTCGAACAAGCCCTTCGGGCGCTGGGGAGAGGTCTTCGGCGACGAAACCGTCGCCGCCGCCATGATCGACCGACTCGTCCACCACGCCGAGGTCCACTCGCTCAAAGGCGAGTCCTACCGCATGCGGGGACGCGAACTCGGGCACGTCCGCACGAATGACAACGACTGACACACACCATCCAGCGAGACCACGACTGGCCCACAACTCAACCGTCGATACCGGCCCGAATTCAGCCGCCGCCGACAGGAGGACGTACTGCACGTCGTCGGCAATGAACTCGGCTGCGGCAGACCCCCGCGGGTGCGGGGAGGACATGACCGACCGCCGTCCGCTCTCGCTGCCCGCCGGCAGACCCCCGCGGGTGCGGGGAGGACGCGGCACGGTGGAGCGGGTCGAGCCCGCCGGCCGGCTGACCCCCGCGGGTGCGGGGAGGACGCTTCCTGACCTGCGGCGCAGCAGAGGCTTTGCCATATCTTGACTGACGGGACGCCAGCGATGGAGGCTTTCCACTGCTGTTGGCCGGAGGCGGCACTTCGCTGGCACTGCTGGGCTGTTGAGGAGTCAAGGAGCAGTTGACATCGTGCCACGTGCTCCTGAGAGCTGAGCCTCGGGTTGATCGTCCGATTTGGGGAGCTTGTTGGACCCCAGTGACCCCGCCATGGACCCCGCGAAGATCAGTGGTGGGGGGGCCCCCCCCGGGGGGGGGGGGGCCCCCCCCGGGCCGGGGGGGGGGGGGGGGGGGCCCGCGGGGGGGGGGGGGGGGGGGCCCGCGGGGGGGCCCGGCGGGCCCCCCGGGGGGGCCCCAGGGGGCG
>NZ_JBIUUS010000113.1:0-1199 GCF_044742585.1 Kitasatospora sp. NPDC087861 | reverse complement strand
CGGACTACCCGTTCCGTCCGTGCTCGGACTACGTCTACCTGACGGGTGACCAGTCCCAGGAGGCCGCCCTCGTCCTGGAACCCGTCGCCGAGGGCGGACACCGCGCGGTCGCCTACCTGCTGCCCCGCTCCAACCGCGAGAACGGCGAGTTCTGGAACGACTACCACGGCGAACTCTGGGACGGCCGGCGCAACAGCCTCACCGAGAACGAGCAACTCCTCGGCCTGCCCTGCGCCGACGTACGCACCCTGACCGGCAAACTCGCCGAGGCCACCGGCCCCGTCCGCCTCCTGCGCGGCCACGACGCCACCGTCGACCACGCCCTCCACACCGCGGTCACCGTCCAGGCCGACGAGGAGTTCCGCGTCTTCCTCTCCGAAATGCGCCTGGTCAAGGACGACTTCGAGATCGCCGACCTGCGCTTCGCCTGCGAGGCCACCGCCCGCGGCTTCGAAGACGTCGTCCGCATCCTCGGCACCGACCAGCCCACCCTCGAACGCGCCATCGAGGGCACCTTCTTCCTGCGCGCCCGCATCGAGGGCAACGACGTCGGCTACACCAGCGTCTGCGCCGCCGGACCCCACGCCACCACCCTCCACTGGATCCGCAACGACGGCCAGGCCCGCCCCGGCGACCTCCTCCTCCTCGACGCCGGCGTGGAGACCAACAACCTCTACACCGCCGACATCACCCGCACCCTGCCCGTCAGCGGCCGCTTCACCCCCATCCAGCGCAAGGTCTACAACGCCGTCCTCGCCGCCCAGGACGCCGGCATCGCCGCCGTCAAACCCGGCGCCGCCTTCCGCGACTTCCACCACGCCGCCCAACGCACCCTCGCCGAACACCTCGTCTCCTGGGGCCTGTTCGGCGACCGCGACGCCGACGAGGTCTACCACCTCGGCCTCCACCGCCGCTTCACCCTCGCCGGCACCGGCCACATGATCGGCCTCGACGTCCACGACTGCGCCCTCGCCCGCACCGACCTCTACGTCGACGGCACCCTCGAACCCGGCATGGTCCTCACCGTCGAACCCGGCCTCTACTTCCAGAGCGACGACCTCACCGTCCCCGAGGAATACCGCGGCATCGGCATCCGCATCGAAGACGACATCCTCGTCACCGACAACGGCAACGAAAACCTCTCCACCACCCTCCCCCGCACACCCGACCAGGTCGAAACCTGGATGGCGACGCTGCGA
>NZ_JBIUUS010000112.1:0-1291 GCF_044742585.1 Kitasatospora sp. NPDC087861 | reverse complement strand
GACAAGCTGCGCGCGCACGTGGCCGGGCTGCTGCCCGAGTACATGGTGCCCTCGGCCTTCGTCCTCCTGGACGCCCTGCCGCTCACCCCGAACGGGAAGCTCGACCGCAAGGCCCTGCCCGAACCGGAGTTCACCACCGGCACCTACCAACCGCCACGCAACGACCGGGAACGACGACTCTGCACGCTGTTCGCCGAGGTCCTGGACCTCGAACGGGTCGGCATCGACGACGGCTTCTTCGACCTGGGCGGGCACTCGCTGCTCGCCACCCGCCTGGTCAGCCGGATCCGTACCGAACTCGGCGTCGAACTGCCCATCCGCGCGCTCTTCGAAGCGTCCACCGTCACCGAACTTGCCAGCAGGCTCACAGGAATGGCCGCCTCCAACCGGCCGCGTCTGCGCAGGATGACCGAAGGAGTAGAAGCGAAATGATCCCCCTCTCTTACGCGCAGCGCCGGATGTGGTTCATCCACCGGCTGGACGGACCGTCCGCGACGTACAACATCGTCTCCGCCCTGCGGCTGACCGGGACGCTGGACACCGAGGCGCTGGCCGAGGCCGTGCGCGACGTGGTGTCCCGGCACCACTCGCTGCGGACGTTGATCGCCGAGGACGAGGCCGGAGTGCCGTACCAGCGGGTGCTGCCGGCGGCCGATGCCCGTCCCGAGGTCCCGGTGGTGGACGTCGCCCCCGAGGACGTCGCGGCGGCGGTCGCCGAGGCGGCCGGCCACGGGTTCGACCTGTTCGCCGAACTTCCGCTTCGGGCTCGGGTGTTGCGATGTGCCGAGGCCGAGCACGTGCTGGTGCTGGTGGTGCACCACATCGCCGGGGACGGCGAGTCGTCCGCGCCGCTGGCCCGGGACCTGGTCACCGCCTACACGGCGCGCCGGGCGGGCCGGGCTCCCGCGTGGGAGGAGCTGCCGGTCCAGTACGCCGACTACACGCTGTGGCAGCGCGAGCTGCTCGGTGACGAGGACGACCCGGACAGCGTCATCGCCACCCAGTCGGCCTACTGGCGGGAGGAACTCGCCGGCCTCCCCGAGACGCTGCAACTTCCGATGGACCGGCGGCGCCCGTCCAAGCCCAGCTACCGCGGCGACACGGTGGAGTTCGTCCTGGAGCCGGAGCTGCTGGCCGGTGTGGAGGCGCTGGCGCGGGGGCGGGGTGCGACGGTGTCGATGGTGCTGCAGGCGGGACTTGCGGTGCTGTTGCGGCAGTTGGGTGCGGGGGAGGACGTCGCGATCGGTTCGCCGATCGCGGGGCGTACGGACGAGGCGTTGGCGGATCTGGT
>NZ_JBIUUS010000111.1:0-1306 GCF_044742585.1 Kitasatospora sp. NPDC087861 | reverse complement strand
TGGGACGATAGGGCTTGTCTAGGGCTCTTGTCGTCGTCAGGAAAGCTGCACTCCTCAGGTGAAGAAGCGTAGCGGGTTGTACCCGTCCGTCCGCGTGTCGGCCGCCGGTCGCGGTGTCGTCTCGCAGGCCGGGACGGTCCTGCTGGTGGAGACCGTCCGCAAGAGTGGCCTGGTGGATGTGATGGCGGCGACGCTCGCCCCCTGGCGCAAGCCGCGGGCGGTGCACGACCCGAGCAAAGTCCTGCTGGATGTGGCGCTCGCGGTTGCCCTGGGCGGGGATTGCCTGGCCGACGTCGCGGTGCTGCGGGCCGAGCCGGACCTGTTTGGTCCGGTGGCCTCCGATTCGACCGTCTCCCGGCTGGTCGACACGCTCGCCGCATCCGGTCCCCGCGCGTTGGCAGCGATCCGCCTGGCACGAGCCGAAGTCCGCGAGCGGGTCTGGCAGTTGGCCGGGCCTACTGCCCCGGACGCGGACAGGCAGGTGATCGTGGATATCGACGGCGTGCTGGTCTTGGCGCACTCCGAGAAGCAGGGCGCGGCCAGGACCTGGAAGAAGACGTTCGGGCACCACCCGCTGTTCGCGTTCGTCGACCACGGCCCAGGCGGGTCCGGGGAACCGGTCGCCGGGCTGCTGAGGCCGGGGAACGCGGGCAGCAACACAGCCGCCGACCACATCGAAGCGGCCCAGGTGGCGCTGGCCCAGCTGCCGAAGAAGTACCGGCGCGGACGCCGAACCCTGATCCGCACCGACTCCGCCGGTGGCACCCATGACTTCCTTAACTGGCTCACCGCACGCGGTCGATGGCTGTCCTACTCGGTCGGGATGACCATCACCGACACCATCCACCAGGCCGTGCTGAAGATCCCGGTCACGGCCTGGACACCGGCCGTCGAACCCGGCGGCGAGATCCGTGACGGCGCCTGGGTCGCCGAACTCGCCGGCGACGTCCTGGGCGGCTGGCCGAAAGGGATGCGGCTCATCGTCCGCAAGGAACGGCCCCACCCCGGAGCCCAGTTGCGCTTCACCGACGCCGACGGCATGCGGCTGACCTGCTTCGCCACCAACACCAAGCACACGCCAATCGCGCACCTGGAGCTGCGGCACCGCCAACGCGCCAGCGCCGAGGACCGCATCCGCGCCGCCCGCGACACCGGCCTGCGCAACCTACCCCTCCACGACGCCGCCCAGAATCAGGTCTGGCTGGAGATCGTCCAAATCGCGCTCGACCTACTCGCCTGGATGCCCATGCTCTCCCTGACCGGCGACGCCCGCCGGTGGGAGCCCAAACGCCTGCGGCTGCGGCTG
>NZ_JBIUUS010000110.1:0-1350 GCF_044742585.1 Kitasatospora sp. NPDC087861 | reverse complement strand
GGTGCACCTCATGCCCGGCCACCAGCCACAACAGGCCGTCCCAGGAGGCGTCGAAGCAGAGCGAGGCCGTCAACGCGACCCGCGACCGCTCCCGGCCCGCCATCACACCGCCACGGTGCGCCGCCAACAGCGCGGCCAGGCTCCCGTGCGACACCACCACACCCTTGGGACGACCCGCCGAACCCGAGGTGTGGATCACATACGCCGCGTCCCCAGCAGAGGCCCGCGCGGCGGGGTTCGACTCCGGACCGGCCGCGTCACCGGCCGTGTCCCCGGCCTCGACCACGGTCAGGCCGGTCAGCAGCTCCGGGCGCGGCCAGCGGTCGTCGGTGAGGACGAGTACGGGCTGCGCGTCGGCGAGCGTGTGCGCGGTACGGTCGGCCGGATACTCGGCGTCCAGCGGCAGGTACACCCCGCCGGCCTTCAGCACCGCCAGCAGCCCCACCACCGACTCCACCGAACGCGGCAGCGCCAGCGCCACCACCGACTCCGGCCCCACCCCGGCGGCGATCAGCCGGTGCGCCAGCCGATTCGCCCGCAGGTTCAACTCCGCGAAGGTCAACGCCCGGGCGCCGCACACCAGGGCCACCGCGTCCGGCATCCGCGCCGCCTGCTCCTCGAACACCGTCGGCACCAGCGGCACCCGCGACGGCAGCGGCGTGAACCCACCACCGAGCAGCGCGGCCCGCTCGTCCGCCGCGAGCAGCTCCACCCGGCCCAGCGGCAACTCCGGGCTCTCCACCACGGCCCGCAGCAGCCGCCCGAACCGCACCGCCAGCGACTCCACCGTCTCCCGGTCGAACAGATCCGTCGCGAAGTCGATCGCGCAGTCGATCCCGGCGGGTTCGCCGTCCGGGCCGAAGACTTCCTCCATGATCACGTTGAGGTCGAACTTGGCGACCCCGGTCCCGGCCGGCAGTGCCTCGACGCGCAGTCCGGGCAGGTCCAGTTCGGCGCCCTCGTTGCTCTGCAGGACGAGCATCACCTGGAACAGGGGGTGGCGGGCCAGCGAGCGCGCCGGGTTCAACTCCTCCACCAGCCGCTCGAACGGCACGTCCTGATGACCGAACGCCCCCAGATCCGACTCCCGCACCCGGCCCAGCAGTTCGGAGAAACTCGGATCACCCGACGTGTCCGTCCGCAGCACCAACGTGTTGACGAAGAACCCCACCAACTCGTCCAACGCCTCGTCCGAACGCCCCGCCACCACCGTACCGATCGGCAGGTCCGTCCCCGCACCCAACCGGGTCAACAGAGCCGCCAACGCCGCCTGCACCGTCATGAACAACGTCACCCGATGCTCACGCGACAACCCCACCAGCCCACGGTGCAACCCCACACCCAACGGCA
>NZ_JBIUUS010000109.1:0-1658 GCF_044742585.1 Kitasatospora sp. NPDC087861 | reverse complement strand
TCCTGCACGCCTCCATCTCCTTCGACGCCGGCGTCACCATCCTCTACGGCGCCCTCACCACCGGCGGCCAGGTCCGACTCGCAGCACTCGACGAACACCTCCCGACCACCCTCACCAACGAACCACTCACCCTCTTCAAGGCCACACCCAGCGGCCTCGCCTACGCGGACGCGCTCTCCGAGAGCCATGTCCCGACCGGCCGACTGATGCTCGGCGGGGAGGCTCTGCCCTCCACGCTCCTGGAACGGTGGCGCCGCGAGCACCCGGGCGTCGCGATCGTGAACCACTACGGGCCGACCGAGACCACCGTCGCGTGCACCGATCATCTCCTCAGGGCCGACGACCACGGTCCGGTGGTGCCGATCGGGCGGCCGATGTGGAACACCCGCGCCTACGTCCTGGACACCGCACTGCGCCCCGTCCCCGCCGGCGTCCCGGGCGAGCTCTACATCGCCGGCGCTCAGCTCGCCCGCGGCTACCTCCACCGCCCCGCCCTCACCGCCGAACGCTTCACCGCCGACCCCTACGGCCCGTCCGGGAGCCGGATGTACCGCACCGGCGACCTCGCCCGCTGGAACCACCACGGCGAACTCGAATACCTCGGCCGCACCGACGACCAGGTCAAGATCCGCGGCTACCGCATCGAACTCGGCGAAATCGAAGCCGCATTGGCCGCACACCCGGCCATCGCCCGCGCAAGCGTCATCGTCCGCGAAGACCTGCCCGGCGACAAGCGCCTCGTCGGCTACGTCGTCCCCGCCTCCGACTTCGACCCGGCCACGCTCCGTACCCACCTGGCCGACACACTCCCGGAGTACATGGTCCCGGCCGCGATCGTCACCCTCGACGCGCTGCCGATGACCGTCAAC
This sequence comes from Kitasatospora sp. NPDC087861, assembly GCF_044742585.1. Lineage (NCBI taxonomy): Bacteria > Bacillati > Actinomycetota > Actinomycetes > Kitasatosporales > Streptomycetaceae > Kitasatospora > Kitasatospora sp. NPDC087861. Next base: position 789 of record NZ_JBIUUS010000109.1, on the reverse strand, counting down.
GGCAAGCTCGACCGCCGCGCCCTGCCCGCCCCCGACTTCACCGCCGACACCGACACCGCCTACCGGGCACCCGTCACGACACGGGAGACGGTGATCTGCGAGGTGTTCGCCGAAGTCCTGGGCCTGCCGCAGGTCGGCGCCGACGACGACTTCTTCGCGCTGGGCGGTCACTCCCTGCTCGCCGTCACGCTGGTGGAGCGGCTGCGCTCGCGGGGCGTCCCGGTGAACGTCCGTACCCTGTTCACCGCCCCGACGGTGGCCCGGCTGGCGGCGGCCGCCGACACCGGCGCGGTGGTGGTCCCGCCGAACCTGATCCCGGCCGACGCCCGGGAGATCACCCCCGCGATGCTGCCACTCATCGAGCTGACCACCGAGGAGATCGCGCGGATCACCGCGGCATTCCCCGGCGGCGCGGCCGACATCGCGGACATCTACCCGCTCGCCCCGCTCCAGGAAGGCATCTTCTTCCACCACCTGATCTCCACCGGCGCGGGCGGCGAGGACACCTACGTCACGCCGACGATGCTCACCTTCGACTCGCGCGAGCGGCTGGACATCTTCCTCGGCGCACTGCAGCGGGTGATCGACCGCCACGACATCCTGCGTACCGCCTTCCTCTGGGAGGGCCTGCCCGAACCCGTCCAGGTCGTCGCCCGCCACGCCCAACTCCCCGTCCACCAGCACGAGATCACCAGCGACGACGCCAAGGCCGAACTCACCGCAGCCTGCCCCGCCACCATGGACCTCACCCTGGCACCGCTGCTCCGCGCCCACATCGCCGCCGAACCC
>NZ_JBIUUS010000108.1:0-1663 GCF_044742585.1 Kitasatospora sp. NPDC087861 | reverse complement strand
CGGCCAAGGTGTACGTCGCCGACGGCGCCGAGTACACCGACCAGCTGGTCGTCCCCAAGGTGGACGCCCTCACCCAGATCGCCAAGGCCAACGACACCGCGGCCGTCCTCCTCACCTCCTCCGGCGAGGGCAAGGAGATCGCCGCCCGCGTCGCGCTGCGCCTGGGCTCCGGCATCATCACCGACGCCGTGGACCTCCGCGCGGGCGACGGCGGCCCGATCGCCACCCAGTCGGTGTTCGCCGCCTCGTACACCGTCGACTCGCGCGTCAGCAACGGCGTGCCGGTCATCACCGTCAAGCCGAACGCCGTCGCCCCCGAGGCCGCGGCGGCCGCCGGTGCGGTGGAGAACGTGGCGGTGGAGTTCACCGGCAACGCGGCCAAGGTCACCTCGCGTACCCCGCGGGTCTCGACCGGTCGTCCGGAGCTGACCGAGGCCGCGATCGTGGTCTCCGGCGGCCGTGGCGTCGGCGAGGCGGCCGGCTTCGGTGTCGTCGAGGAGCTCGCGGACGCGCTGGGTGCGGCCGTCGGCGCCTCGCGTGCCGCCGTCGACGCGGGCTGGTACCCGCACAGCAACCAGGTCGGCCAGACCGGCAAGCAGGTCTCGCCGCAGCTGTACGTGGCCAACGGCATCTCCGGCGCGATCCAGCACCGGGCCGGCATGCAGACCTCGAAGACCATCGTGGCCGTCAACAAGGACCCCGAGGCCCCGATCTTCGAGCTCGCGGACTACGGCGTGGTCGGCGACCTCTTCGCCGTGCTGCCGCAGCTGACCTCCGAGGTGAAGGCCCGCAAGGGCTGATCCTCCCCGCGCGGAGCAGCGGAGGGCGTGGCACCGGGTACCCGGTGCCACGCCCTCCGGCGTTCGCCCGACAACGCCTCCGACGAACAACGCGTCCGGAGAAACACGCGTCCGACGAAACACGCGTCCGACGAACGCGCGGTTCGCCGGCCGCGACGCGCTACTCGGCGAAGGCCGCCAGGTGCTGCGTGAAGCCGCCCTGGACGGGCGGCAGCGGGCGCGGCTCGACGTCCACCGGCGGCTGCGGCTCCTCCACCGGCAGCAGCCGCAGTTCCGGCTGCTCGGAACCGGGGGCGGACAGCAGCCGCACCCGCGTCCCGACCGGGACGGTGCTGCGCAGCCCGTCGACGATGCACCAGACGTCGAAGCCCTCGGCCATCCGGATCAGGGACTTCTGCCGGACCAGTGGCGTCCGGGCCTGCTCGACCTCGCAGCGCCGGACCACGCCGGTGCCCTCGCTGGGCTCCAGCCGCAGCTCGGTGGAGCCGCAGGTGGGGCAGAGCAGCCGCTGGAAGGTCGGGTTGTTGCACCACGTGCAGCGCTGGAAGTACAGCGTGGTGCTCCGGGTGTCGGCATCGATGGCTGAGTGGACCACGCTGTCATCTCCCTGCGCTCGGACCGGCTTGTTCGGCAGAAGTTCGGCAGGAAAAGGATAGGGAACTCAGTGCCGCCATGTGAAGGCACTGAGTTCCCTTTTTGCCGCGTGCGTGCATAATGAAGGGTACTGAGTACCGTCGTGAAACAGGAGTGGCGATCATGAGCCAGGAGTTCGATCTCTTCCGTATCTCCGAGGAGCACGAGATGCTCCGTGAGGCGGTGCGTTCGCTGGCCGAGGCGAAGATCGCTCCGTTCGCGGCGGAGGT
>NZ_JBIUUS010000107.1:0-1763 GCF_044742585.1 Kitasatospora sp. NPDC087861 | reverse complement strand
GGCACCCTCACCTACGCCCACGACCTCTTCGACCCCCACACCGCCCAACAGATCGCCGAGCGATTCATCCGGGTCCTCTCAGCCGCCCTGACCGCGCCCGACCAACCCGTCACCGACATCGACATCCTCGACACCGCCGAACACCACCGAATCCTCACCGAGTGGAACGACACCGCCGTCAAGCCCGTGCCGGGCGCGCTGCCCGAGCTGTTCGCCGCCCAGGTCGCACGGACCCCCGACGCCGTCGCAGTCGTGTACGGGGACACCGAACTCACCTACGCCGAGCTGGACGCCCGCGCCAACGGCCTCGCCCGGCGCCTGGCCGCCGAGGGCGTCCGGACCGAGTCCGCCGTCGCCGTCCTGATGGAGCGCTCCGCCGACCTGATCGTCGCGCTGCTGGCCATCGTCAAGGCCGGCGGCTGCTACGTCCCGCTCGACCCCCGCTACCCCCTCACCCACCGCCGGACCATCACCACCGAGACCGGCACCACCATCGTCCTCACCGACACCGCACTACGCGACGAGGCCGCCGAACTCGGCCTCACCGTCCTCACCACGGACGACGCCGACCAGCTCCGGACCACTCCCGACATCCGCTGCCACGAGCGGCAGCTGGCGTACGTGATGTACACCTCCGGCTCCACCGGCCGCCCCAAGGGCGTCGCCGTCACCCACCACGACATCGCCGCCCTCGCGGCCGACCACCGTTACACCGGCACCGCCACCGAGCGCGTCCTCCTACACTCGCCCCATTCCTTCGACGCCTCCACCTTCGAACTCTGGGTCCCCCTGCTGACCGGGCACCAGGTCGTCGTGGCGCCCGCCGGTGAGGTGACAGCCGCGTCGCTGGCCCGGGTGATCGCGCGGCACCAGGTCACCTGGATCTTCGTGACCATCGGCCTGTTCACGCTCTTCGCGGACGAGGACCCGAGCTGCTTCACCGGGCTGCGCGAGGTGTGGACGGGCGGCGACGTGGTCTCCCCGATCGCCGTGGCACGGGTGCGGGAGAGCTGCCCGGAGACGGTCGTGGTCAACGTCTACGGACCGACCGAGACGACCACCTTCGCCACCGCCCTGCCGGTGACCGACACCGGCAAGGCCCTGCCGATCGGCCGCCCCCTGGACGCCATGCGCGCCTACGTGCTGGACGCGCGCCTGCGGCCCGTCCCGGCCGGCGTCACCGGCGAGCTCTACCTCGCCGGCTCCGGCCTCGCCCGGGGCTACCTCCACCGGCCGGCCCTGACGGCCGAACGCTTCACCGCCGACCCCCACGGCCCGGCCGGGAGCCGGATGTACCGCACCGGCGACCTCGCCAAGTGGAACCACCACGGCGAACTCGAATACGCCGGCCGCGCCGACCAGCAGATCAAACTGCGCGGCTTCCGCATCGAACTCGGCGAGGTAGAGGCCGCGTTGGCCTCCCACCCGGCCGTCGCCCAGGCCACCGTCCTCCTCCGCGAGGACACCCCCGGCGACAAGCGCCTCATCGCCTACACCGTCCCCGCCACCGAGTTCGAGCCCGCCGCCCTGCGCGCCCACCTCGCCGCAACCCTCCCCGCATACATGATCCCGGCAGCGATCGTCACCCTCGACGCCCTCCCCCTCACCGTCAACGGCAAGCTCGACCGCCGCGCCCTCCCCGCACCCGACCTCGCCACCCTCTCCAACCGCGCCCCGCGCACCCCGCGCGAGGAGATCCTCTGCGAGGTCTTCGCCCAGATCCTCGGCCTCCCCACGGTCGGGATCGACGACGACTTCTTCGC
>NZ_JBIUUS010000106.1:0-2003 GCF_044742585.1 Kitasatospora sp. NPDC087861 | reverse complement strand
CACGGGCGTGAGGAGGCGGTGGTGCCGGGGGCGGATCTGTCGCGGACGGTGGGCTGGTTCACGAGCATGTTCCCGGTGCGGCTCGATCTCGGTGGCGTCGGCGTCGAGCAGGCGTTCGCCGGTGGTGCTGCGGCGGGCCGGGTGGTCAAGGCTGTCAAGGAGCGGTTGTTGGCGGTGCCGGACAAGGGTGTCGGGTACGGGTTGCTGCGGTATTTGAACCCGGAGACGGGTGGGGTCCTCGCGGCGGCCGGATCGACTGGGCAGATCGGGTTCAACTACCTGGGCCGGTTCTCGGTGGCCGACATGCCCGAGGAACTGCGCGGCCTCGGCTGGACCCGGGCCGGGGACGTCGGCGAGCTGCTGGTGGACTTCGACGCCGACATGCCCGCCATGTCGGCCCTGGAGATCAACGCCCTGGTCACCGACGACGCGGACGGTGCGCCGCGGCTCGGTGCCCTCTTCTCCTACCCGACGGGCCTGCTGTCCGCCGAGGAGGTGTCCGAACTGGCGGAGCTGTGGTGCCGGGCGCTGACCGGCATCGTCGAGCACGTCTCCGGTCCGGAGGCTGGTGGCCTGACGCCGTCCGACCTGCCGCTGGTCGCCGTCGGCCAAGGCGAGATCGAGCAGTGGGAGCGCGACTACCCGGGCCTCGCGGATGCCTGGCCGCTGACTCCGCTGCAGTCCGGCCTGCTCTTCCACGCCCGGATGGCCGGCCCGTCCTTCGACGCGTACAACATGCAGCTGACCCTGCACCTGGCCGGCCAGGTCGACGCCGAGCGCCTGCGGGCGGCCGGTCAGGGGCTGTTGGAGCGGCACGCCAACCTGCGGACCGCCTTCGTGGACGCCGCCGACGGCACCCCCGTCCAGCTCGTGGTGGACGGCGCCCGCCTGCCCTGGCGCGAGGTTGACCTGCGCGACCAGGACCCGGCGGAGCTGGAACGACTGCTGTCCCAGGACCTGCGTACCAACTTCAGCCCCGAGACGCCCCCACTGCTGCGGATGACGCTGGTGCGGACCGGACCGGAGCAGGCCGACCTCGTGCTCACCGCACACCACCTGCTCTTCGACGGCTGGTCGCTGCCGGTGCTGATGCAGGACCTGCTGCGGCTCTACGCCGCCGGGGGCGACGTCGCCGCACTGCCGCCGGCCGGCCGGTTCCGGGACTTCCTGGTCTGGCAGTCCGCCCGCGACCGCGCCGAGTCCGCCCGCGCCTGGGCGGCCGAACTGGACGGCATCGAGGAGCCCACCCTGCTCGCCCCGCAGGCGGCGGACCACACGGCCACCGACGCCGACGGCATCGGCCAGACGGAGGTCCCGCTGTCCGCGGCGGACGCCCGCGCGGCCTCCCGGCGCGCCGCCGAGCTGGGCATCACCGTCAACACCCTGCTCCAGGGCGTCTGGGCGGTGCTGCTGTCCCACCTCACCGGGCGGCAGGACGTGCTGTTCGGCGCGACCGTCTCGGGTCGCCCGGCCGACTTGGAGGGAGCCGGTGAAACGGTCGGGCTGTTCATCAACACCCTTCCGGTGCGGGTGCGTTGCGCACCGGAGGGCTCGCTCGCCGACCTGCTGACCGGACTCCAGCAGCGGCAGGCGGCCCTGCTCGACCACCATCACCACCCGCTGGCCGACATCCAGCGCGAGACCGGCCTGAGCACGCTCTTCGACACCCTGGTCGTCTTCGAGTCCTATCCGGTGGATCGGGTCGGCATCGACGAAGCCAACTCCTCGGCGGGCATCGCGGTCACGGGCATCCGGCCCTTCACCGGCACCCACTACCCGCTGACCGTCATCGCGGCCGCCGACCCCCATCTGCGACTGAGCTTCCAGTACCAGCGGCACCTGTTCGATCGGGTGACGGTGGAGGGGTTCGCGGAGCGGTTCGTGCGGGTGTTGCGGTTGGTGGTGGCTGATCCGGGGTGTCGGGTGGGTCGGGTGGAGGTGCTTTCGTCCGAGGAGCGGAGCCGGGTTCTGGGGGAGTGGAACGCTACGGCGGTTCCGTTGTC
>NZ_JBIUUS010000105.1:0-2083 GCF_044742585.1 Kitasatospora sp. NPDC087861 | reverse complement strand
TCGTCTTGGATCAGTTTGGCGAGGTAGGCGGGTTCGCGGTGGCCGCCGGGTCGGGCGATGACGAGGGTGGCGCCTTCGAGGAGGGTCCAGAAGAACTCCCATACGGAGACGTCGAAGCCGAACGGTGTCTTCTGCAGGACCCGGTCGTCAGCGGTGAGGCTGTAGGCGTGTTGCATCCAGGTGAGGCGGTTGACGATTCCGGCGTGGGGGACGACGACGCCCTTGGGTCGGCCGGTGGAGCCGGAGGTGAAGATGACGTACGCCGGGTGGTCGGGCGACAGCCCCGGGTGCGGCAGATCTGTCGAGTCGTGGTCGCAGGCCTTGTCGACCAGGGTCTCGGTGACCGTCACGGGTGAGTCGGTCTGGTTGAGCAGGTAGTCGATGCGCTCGGCGGGGTAGTCGGGGTCGACGGGCAGGTAGGCGCCGCCGGCCTTGAGGATGCCGAGGAGCGCGGTGACCATCTCGATGGAGCGTTCCATCAGGACGGGTACCACCGTCTCGGGGCCGACACCCTGCTTGGTGAGCAGGTGCGCGACCTGGTTGGCCCGCGTGTTCAGCTCCGCGTAGGTGAGTGATTCGTCCTCGAAGACCACCGCCACCGCGTCCGGTGTCTGTGCCACGCGGGCCTCGAACAGCTCGGGCAGGGTGCCCGCCGGGACCACGGCCGCCGTGTCGTTCCACCCCTCCAACACCTGCCGCCGCTCGGCGGGGCTGAGCACGTCGACGTGGCTGACAGGGAGCCGCGGCTCGGAGCCGGCCGCCTTGAGGACCCGGACGAAGCGCGTGGCGAGCTGTTCGGCCGTCTCGGTGTCGAAGAGGTCCCGCGCGAAGGTCAGCGACCCGTTCAGCCCGGCAGCCTCGCCATCCGCGTCGAAGGTCTCGTCCAGGGTGAGATCCAGGTCGAACCTCGCCGCCAGCTCTCCCGGCGGCAGAAGGGTCGCGTCCAGCTCGGGGAGGCTGAGGGCGGCCTGGGTGTTGTTCTGGAGGGTGAGCATGACCTGGAAGAGCGGGTGGCGGGCCATGGACCGCGCGGGGGCTATCTCCTCCACCAGGCGTTCGAAGGGGATGTCCTGGTGGGCGAAGGCGGTGAGGTCTGCTTCGCGGATGCGGTGGAGGAGTTGGGTGAAGGTGGGGTTGCCGCTGAGGTCGGTGCGTAGGACGAGGGTGTTGACGAAGAAGCCGATGAGGTTGTCGAGGGCTTCGTCGGTGCGGCCGGCGACGGGCGTGCCGATCGGGACGTCCGTCCCGGCGCCGAGGCGGGAGAGCAGGACGGCGAACGCCGCCTGCAGCACCATGAACACCGTGACGCCCTCGGCGCGCGCGAGTGCCACGACCTGCTGGTGAAGCTCAGCGGGTACGGCGAACGTGGTGGTTCCGCCGTGGTGGCTGGCGGTGGCGGGGCGGGGGCGGTCGGTGGGGAGGGTGAGTTCGTCGGGGAGGTCGGTGAGGGTCTGGCGCCAGTAGGTGAGTTGCTGGGAGAGGAGGCTGTGCGGGTCGTCGGGGGAGCCGAGGAGGTTGCGTTGCCAGAGGGTGTAGTCGGCGTACTGGACGGTGAGTGGTTCCCAGGCGGGAGCGGTGCCGGTGAGTCGGGTGGTGTAGGCGGTGGAGATGTCGTGGGCGAGGGGGCCCATGGACCAGCCGTCGCCGGCGATGTGGTGGACGACGACGAGCAGGGTGTGCTCGGTCTCGCCGTGGGAGAACAGCCAGGCGCGGATGGGGAGTTCGGCGCCGAGGTCGAAGGTGTGCGCGGTCGCCCGTGCGAGGGCGGTCGCGTCATAGGCGCCCACCGTGAGCAGACGGTCGACGGAGTCGGCCGGACGTACCTGCTGACGCGGGTGGCCGTCCACCGTCGGGTAGATGGTGCGCAGGACTTCGTGGCGTTCGACGACGTCGTGTAGTGCGGCGTCGAGGGCGGTGGTGTCGAGGTGGCCGGTCAGGTGCAGGGCGAGGGGGATGTTGTAGGTGGGGCTGGGGCCTTCCAGTTCGCTGAGGAACCAGAGGCGTTGCTGGGCGTAGGAGACCGGTAGGGCCTCGGGTCGGGTGGTGGTGGTGAGGGCGGGGCGGCTGGTGGTGGTGTCGTCGA
>NZ_JBIUUS010000104.1:0-2098 GCF_044742585.1 Kitasatospora sp. NPDC087861 | reverse complement strand
AGTCGTTGGCACGGACCTTCGGGGTCCCCGACGGGATCACCAGCAGCTCGCCGGGGAAGCGCGCCGACAGCGCGGCCCGACGCCGCGCCGTGTGCGCGGCCTGCGCGATCGGCTCCAGATCACGCCGCTCGGTATCCGCCCAACCCCGCTTCATACTCTCCGCAAGCTCATCACTCACGCCGTGGATCAGACCGTTCTTCCGCGCCTTGCGCTCGCTGTCGGGGGCCAGGAGCTCCTGGCTCTCGGATGTCCGCTCGGTCACAACCGTCTCCTGAGTCGCATCGGTCCGGACTGCTGAGGGTGGGCAGCCCTGGTGGGGGTGGACGGGCCCGGGCGGCCCCCGCCCCGTGGGCCGTATCGCCGTACCGGGAGCGCCGGTTGCTCCCCACCGGGCTCCGTGTCGGCTGGCCGGCCGTCGACGTGTTCGGCCACGTCGACGTCCGGCCGGGCTGCGACTCCCCCGCCACCCCGTGGTGGGTGGCGATCGGCAGCCGGGCTCGCCCGTCGGCACGATCCGTACGGTATATCGAACGGCGGCGGGAGGAAAGAGGCACCTGAGTGCGGTGGCGGTATCGGCGTGTCGGGCGCCGGCCGTCAACCCCGCACGGGGGCACACCCGGTGGGGCCGTCACCCCGAGAGCCGTCCCGACAGTCGAACAGGGTCGGACCGGCCGCGCCGGGAAGCCGGACCGGGGCACCCTGTCGCCGCCCCGGCCACGCTGCGCTCCGTGTACCACCCGGGCATTCGGTAAACCGAACAACGGGAGCCTAGGGCCTCACACTTGGTGCGTCAACGGTCACTCCCCGGCAACACCCCGGGGCGGCACCACGGCCGGGTGGGCGGGGCACCGGGAGGTCGAACCGAGGTCGGCCAGGTGCAGCCGCTGCTCCCCGCGGGAGTGCAGCAGCAGCACCGAGCGGACCGTGCCCTCCAGGGCCGTGTACGTGTGCGGCAGCGTCGCGTCGAAGCCCACGTAGTCACCGGGCCCCAGTTCCACCTCGTGCCCGTCGACCCGCACACCGAGCCGACCGGCCTGCACGACCGTGTGCTCGGTCCCGATGTGGCCCAGCGAGTCCTGGGTGCACCCGGCCCGCACCTGCTGGTCGTAGACCTCGAACACCGAGTCCTCGGACTCGATCCGCCGCAACGGCCTGATGTCGACCGCCTTCCCGCGCAGTGCCTCCACATCGGCGGCGCGCACCACCGTGAGCCCGCTGGACGGCCGGCGGTCGACCAGGTCGGAGACCGGCACCTCCAGGACGCGCGAGAGGCCGAGCACCGTCTCCAGAGTGGGGTTGCCGGTACCCGACTCCAGCTGCGACAACGTCGCCTTGCCGATCTTCGAACGCCTCGACAACTCGGAGATCGACAGCCCGCGTTGGGTCCGCACCTGCTTCAGGTTGGCGGCCAGTACGGCTCGGACGGATTCCGTGGAGACGCTCATGCTTTCCCTCTTCCCTCTCCGTCGACGTTCGATATACCGTACGGGACATGCCAGCAGGCATGTTCACATCCGCAACACCCGAGCAAGCCCATCTGGTGACGGGTGGGGATGAGCTCCTGCCGGGTCCAGATCGTTCGACGCAAGCTCCGTGACGTCCGCTCAGCCGATCGCCCACGAGCAGGTTGTGGCCCGACCGGCGCAGCCCAACGCATTGGTGCCAGCTCGCTGACGGCGAGTCTAGCGGGAAGATCCTCGCCACCGGCGGGTGCGATCCACACCCGCCGCGCAAACGATCCGCTTTCCCTACCCACCCTTTGCCCTGCCCACACCCCGACACGCGAAGGCTGCCCACCCTCAGCAGCCTCGACCGCAATCGATCGTCCAGGAGACGGTAGTGACCCAGCCGACCCAGCAGACGCCCGAGGCCCCACCGGCCGATGACACCCAGCCGCAGACGAACCGCCTGCCCGGGGGTGTGAGTGATGAGCTTGCGGAGAGTATGAAGCGGGGTTGGGCGGACACCGAGCGGCGTGATCTGGAGCCGATCGCGCAGGCCGCACACACCGCGCGGCGTCGGGCCGCGCTGTCGGCGCGCTTCCCCGGCGAGCTGCTGGTGATCCCGTCGGGGACCCCGAAGGTCCGCTCCAACGACA
>NZ_JBIUUS010000103.1:0-2159 GCF_044742585.1 Kitasatospora sp. NPDC087861 | reverse complement strand
TGTTCGTGCGCCACGAGGCGCCACTTGACCGTGCGGAGGTGAAAGACCGCCGCCGTGGCCTTGTCGCAGCAAGGCCACGAAGCTGAGGACAGCCTGACCCGGGAGTCGCCGGGAGGGGTGGAAAGCAGTCCTGACAACGCCGGGACGCTCCGGAACTACCAGACGGGGCGGGTCCGGCAAGCAAGACGAGAAGGTGTACGAGAGGAACCAGCGCGTGAAGCTCCGTAAGCGTCGAGCCGGCTCCAACCTGGTGGATATGGGCCGGTCCGCAGCGCACACCTGCCGTGATCATGCGGCGGGTGACTCCGAAGCCGGGATGGATAGGCCGGTGGGGAGGCCACGAGGAAAGCCTGCGGCGTACTCGTGGAGAGGCTGCCGGGGTATAGCTGGGCACCTCCCTCGTCAAACGGTCAGTGGTGAACGTGGGAACCACCTGCGGCTGCCCTCACGATGCTCCAGCCAGGACATCGAAGGGCAGGCCCGTCGTCGGCTGTCGGCCGCAGTGTGGGGCGGAGGCCCCGTAGTAGTCCGCGCGCGCGAAAGGCGCGCACATGGCCAAGGGGGCCAGCAAGTCAGCAGGGCGGATGCTGGAATACTCGGAGGCCGCCGGTGAATACCGACGCGCCGTCGCTCACGCCGTTCGGCGCGGAGCGCAGGGTACGGGAGATCCAGGCCAAGCTGCACCGTTGGGCGACCGACGATTCAGACAGGCAGTTTCGTGATTTGTTCAATCTCGTCTGTGACCCCGCATTTCTCCTGATCGCTTGGGAACGAGTGCGGGGCAACAGAGGTGCCCGGTCGGCAGGGGTAGACGGGAAGAGCGCTTACTACATCGAACAGCAAGGCGTCGGCGAGTTCCTGGCCGAGGTCCGCGAAGATTTGAAAGCGCAGCAGTTTCATCCATTGCCAGTCCGCGAGCGGATGATTCCGAAGGCGGGCGGAAAGAAACTGCGTCGTCTAGGTATTCCCACTGTGCGTGATCGCGTGGTTCAGGCTGCGCTGAAACTGGTGCTGGAGCCTATTTTCGAGGCGGAGTTCCTGCCGTGCTCGTATGGATTCCGGCCCAATCGGCGAGCACATGACGCGATTGCTGAGATCCGCACTTTCGCCAGCCCGCCCCACCGTTACGAGTGGGTCGTGGAGGGTGATATCGCGGCGTGTTTTGACGAGATCTCGCACTCGGCGCTTATGGACCGGGTGCGGCTACGGGTCTCCGACAAGCGCGTCTTGGTGCTGGTCAAGGCGTTCCTGAAGGCCGGAATCCTCAATAGAGAGGGGCTTTTCAGGGAATCGCACATGGGAACGCCACAGGGCGGAATTCTGTCACCTTTGCTCGCTAATGTCGCACTGTCCGTTCTCGATGAGCATTTCGCTCGGCGCCACCGCGACCAGAGACGGATGACCCGGCAGCAGCGGCGCGGAGAGCCATCATTTCGGCTAATCCGCTACGCTGACGATTGGGTGGCCCTGGTTCGCGGTGACAGGGCTGATGCTGAGGCGATTCGCGGCGAGGCGGCCGAGGTGCTCTCCACGATGGGCTTGCGTCTCTCGGAGGAGAAAACCACGCTGGTGCACATCAATGAGGGCTTTGACTTTCTTGGATGGCGCATCCAGCGCCACCAGAAGCGGGGCACGGCGAAGCATTACGTCTATACCTACCCGAGCAAGAAGGCGGTTAAATCCGTCACGGGGAAGGTGAAGACGATCAGCCGATTGGACAAGAACCTGCCGCTCGAAGTCCTGCTGCATAATCTCAATCCTGTGCTGCGGGGCTGGTGTGTCTACTTTCAGTCCGGGGTTTCGAGTGCCACCTTCCACTTCCTGCGCGCGTTCACCTGGCGCAGGGTCATGGGTTGGCTGCACCGAAAACACCCGCGTGCGAATTGGAAGCAGGTGCGCCGCCGGTATTGCCAGGGCCAGTGGTGGCCATCAGATGGCGATACGGCGCTGTTCGATCCGGGACGGATGCGGACGACCCGCTACCGCTACCGGGGGACAGCGATTCCCACGCCGTGGGCGGGCATGATCTGAACTGTTCGGACCTCCACGGGACTTGTGGAGCGCCCGGTGCCTGGAGACGGGCACGCCGGGTGCGGGAGGCGGTCCGGGAAAACCCACTGGTGGCAACACCAGCAGGGCGTCCCGGGCCGACCTCACAA
>NZ_JBIUUS010000102.1:0-2296 GCF_044742585.1 Kitasatospora sp. NPDC087861 | reverse complement strand
ACGGCGCTCTCGGCCCCCACGCCCTCGGCGGCCAGGCGCCGGGCGAGCGCGCTGGCCCGCCCGTCCAGCTCGGTGTAGGTGAGTTCGGTGTCCCCGCACACGACGGCGACGGCGTCGGGGGTCCGTGCGACCTGGGCGGCGAACAGCTCGGGCAGCGTGCCTGTCACCGGCTCGGTGGCGGTGCCGTTCCAGTCGGTGAGGATCCGCTGCCGTTCCTGCGGGTTGAGGACCTCGATGCGTCCGAGGGGGCTGTCCGGGGCCGTTTCGAGCGCGTCGACCAGTCCTTCGAGGGCGGTGTGCAGCAGGTCGCACACCCGCTCGGCGTCGATCGGCGCCACCGTCTGAGCGGTGAGGCTGAACCCGGCGCCGAGGTCGTCCACCGACACGGTGAGCGGGTAGTTGGTGTACTCCTGGCTCTGCAGGATCTCGACGCCCGCCAGGCCCGTCGCGGGCGAGGCCCCGGCGCCGGGCGCCTGGCTGTGGCGATAGTTCAGCAGGGCGGTGAAGAGCGGTGCGGAGCCGTCGATCCCGCTGGCCTGCTGGGCGACGGCGAGCGGGGCGTGCTCGTGGACCAGCAGGTCGGCGAGGAGTCCGCGCATGGCGCGCACGGCGTCGGTGACGCTCGCGCCGAGGCCGGGCACCCGGACGGGCAGGGTGTTGATGAACAGGCCGGGGACGCGGTCCGCGCCGGTGCCGGCGTTCATGCGGCCGAACAGGACGGTGCCGAAGACGACGTCGTCCCGGTTGGCGGTGGCGGCGACCACCCGGGCCCAGGCGACGTGGAACGCGGCGGCCGCGCTCACGCCCAGGCGGCGGGCCTGTTCCCTTACCCGGAGGGCGAGTTCGGCATCGACGGTGACGGTTGCCTCGGCGAGGGCGGTGGCGTCGCCGTGTACGTCGAGCAGGCCGAAGGGCGCGGTCGGCTCGACGACATCGCCCAACAGCCCGGTGAAGAACCGCTCGTGCTCCTCGCGGGAGACGCCGAGCCGGGCCTGGGCGACGAACTCGCGGAACGGCACCGGCGCCGGCAGCTCGTCCTGTCGGCCGGCCATGACGGCCTGGATCTCCGCCAGCAGGACTTCGAGCGTGGTGTGGTCGGTGATCAGGTGGTGGCGCTGGAGCAGCAACAGCCAGCGGGCGCTGCCCGGTTCGGCGGCGATCCGGGCGTCGAGCAGCGGTGCGCGGGTGAGGTCCATGGTGGCCGCGCAGCGTGCGGTGAGCGCGGCGATCGGGTCGTCGCCGGTGATCTCGTGCTGCTGGACGGGCAGTTGGGCGTGGCGGGCGACGACCTGGACGGGTTCGGGCAGACCCTGCCAGAGGATGGCGGTGCGCAGGATGTCGTGGCGGTCGATGACGTGCTGGAGCGCGCCGAGGAACGCGTCCAGCAGTTCGCGGGTGTCGAAGGTCAGGACGGTGGGCGAGATGTAGACGTCGTCCGCGCCCTCGTCCGCCGCTATCAGGTGATGGAAGAGGATGCCTTCCTGGAGCGGGGCCAGGGGGTAGATGTCCGCGATGTTCGGCGCCCCGCCGGGGAAGGTCGCGGTGATCCGGTTGATCTCCTCGGTGGTGAGGTCGACCAGCGGCAGCATCGCGGGGGTGATCTCCTGCGCGTCGGCCGGGATGAGGTTCGGCGGCGCCGCCACCTCGGAGGTGCCGGCGGCGGCGAGGGCGAGACCGGCGACGGTGGGGGTCTCGAACAGCGCGCGGATGTCGATCTGCACGCCCCGGGCGTGCAGGCGCTCGACCAGGGTGACGGCGAGGAGGGAGTGCCCGCCGAGAGCGAAGAAGCTGTCGTCCAGGCCGACTTGGGAGACGCCGAGGACCTGGGCGAAGACCTCGCAGAGCAGCGACTCGCGCGGCGTCGAGGGCGCCCGGTAGGCGGTGCCGGTGGCGAGGTCGGGTGCGGGGAGGGCGCGGCGGTCGAGCTTGCCGTTGACGGTCAGCGGTAGCGCGTCGAGGACGACGATCGCTGCCGGGACCATGTATTCGGGGAGGGTGGCGGCGAGGTGGGCTCGTACGGCTGCTTCGTCCAACGCGCCCGTCGGGACGGTGTAGGCGATGAGGCGTTTGTCGCCGGGGGTGTCTTCGCGGAGGAGGACGGTGGCTTGGGCGACGGTGGGGTGGGAGGCCAGTGCCGCTTCGATTTCGCCGAGTTCGATGCGGAAGCCGCGGAGTTTGATCTGGTGGTCGGTGCGGCCGGCGTATTCGAGTTGGCCGTGGTGGTTCCACTTGGCGAGGTCGCCGGTGCGGTACATGCGGCTGCCGGGGGTGCCGTGGGGGTCGGCGGTGAAGCGTT
>NZ_JBIUUS010000101.1:0-2450 GCF_044742585.1 Kitasatospora sp. NPDC087861 | reverse complement strand
TTGGTGGAGCTGCTCAACCCGGAGCGCTCGACGTCGTACCACCCGCTGTTCCAGGTGATGTTCGCCTGGCAGAACGGCAGCCGGGCCGCGTTCGATCTGCCCGGACTCCGAGTGGCCACCGAGCCTCTGGGCACCAGGACCGCCAAGTTCGACCTCTTCTTCAACCTGGCGGAGAGCGAACGCCCCGACGGACGAGGCGCCTGGGGCGTCGTCGAGTATGCGACCGAGCTGTTCGACCGGGCGACCGTCGAGGCGATCGCCGAGCGCTTCGTCCGCGTGTTGCGCCAGGTCGTCGCCGACCCGCGGCAGCCCGTCGGCGCCGTCCGGCTCCTGGACGAAGTGGAGCAGCGCGCCCTCACTGCGGCGCCCGCGCCGGCCCCGGAGCCGTACGACACGCTGGTCTCCCGCTTCGAGCGCCAGGTCGCGGCCACCCCGGATGCGGTGGCCGTCACCTGCGAGGACGTCTCGCTGACCTACCGGGAGCTGGACGTGCGGGCCAACCGCCTCGCCCGGCTGTTGGTCGAGCGCGGCGCCGGCCCGGAGCGGCTGGTGGCCCTGAGCCTGCCGCGCACCGAGGAACTCGTCGTCGCGGTCCTCGGTGTCCTGAAGTCGGGCGCGGGCTACCTGCCGGTCGACCCGGCCTACCCGGCCGACCGCATCGCCCACATGATCGAGGACGCCCGGCCGGTCCTGACGGTCACCCCCGAGGTGATCGCCGAGTCCGCACGGTACGCACCGGAGAACCCGGGCGTCCCGGTCCGGCCGGCCGACATCGCGTACGTCATCTACACCTCCGGATCCACCGGACGGCCCAAGGGCGTCCTCATCCCGCACCACAACGCCGTGCGGCTGATGGACTCCACCGAGCACTGGTTCGGCTTCGGGCCCGACGACGTGTGGACGCTCTTCCACTCGTACGCCTTCGACTTCTCCGTCTGGGAGCTGTGGGGCCCGCTGCTGTACGGCGGCCGCCTGGTCGTCGTTCCGTACGAGACCAGCCGCACACCCGACCGCTTCCTGCGGCTGCTCGCGGACGAGGGGGTGACGGTGCTCAACCAGACGCCGTCCGCCTTCTACCAGCTGATGGCCGCCGACCGGGAGCAGCCCGACACCGGTGCCCGGCTGGCCCTGCGGCACGTGATCTTCGGTGGGGAGGCGCTGGAACTCGTCCGGCTCGCCGACTGGTACGCGCGGCACGCCGACGACGCACCCCGCCTGGTGAACATGTACGGCATCACCGAGACCACGGTGCACGTCACCCACACCGCCCTGGACGAGCGGACCGCCGCCACCGCCTCCGGTTCCGTCATCGGCGTCCCGATCCCCGACCTGGCCGTGTACGTCCTCGACGACCGGCTCCTTCCGGTGCCCGAGGGTGTCGTCGGAGAGCTGTACGTCGTCGGTGCCGGACTGGCCCGCGGCTACCTCGGCCGCCCCGGGCTCACCGCCGGACGCTTCGTGGCCAACCCCTTCGGCCCGGGCCGGATGTACCGCACCGGCGACACCGGCCGCCGGCTGTCCGACGGGCGGCTGGAGTACGCCGGACGGGCCGACGAGCAGGTCAAGATCCGCGGCTTCCGGATCGAACCGGGCGAGGTGGAGGCCGCCATGGTCGCCCACCCGTCGGTGGCCCAGGGCGCGGTCGTCGCCCGCGAGGCGCACGACGGCGGAAAACAGCTGGTCGGCTACATCGTGCCGGTCACCGACACCGCGGGCGGCAGCGCCGACAGCATCGGCGACGTCGACATCACGGTGAACGCCGGCCTCGACCCGGCCGAGCTGCGCCGGTTCATGGCGACCCGGATACCCGAGTTCATGGTGCCGGCGGCGTTCGTGGTGCTGGAGGCGCTGCCGTTGACGCCGAACGGGAAGCTCGACCGTAAGGCCCTGCCGGAGCCGGAGTTCACCACGGGTGCTTATCGGGCGCCGCGGACCGCGTGGGAGGAGGTGTTGTGCGGGGTGTATGCCGAGGTGTTGGGCCTGGGCCGGGTGGGTGTGGACGACGACTTCTTCGCGGTGGGCGGCGACAGCATCCGGACGATCCAGGTGGTGGCGCGGGCGCGGGTGTTCGGGGTGAGGATCACCCCCCGGCAGGTGTTCGACTGCCGGACGGTGGCCGAGCTGGCCGCCGTCGCGGTGGCCGAAGGCGCCTCGGACGCGGTCGTCCTGGCCGAGTTGGAGGGTGGTGGCACCGGCTGGGTGCCGCTGCCGCCCATCGGCCACTACCTGCTCGAACTCGGCGGCGGCTACGGCAGGTTCGCCCAGACGATGGCCCTCGATCTGCCGGTGGGCATCGACGGGGCGGGTTTGGTGGCGGTGCTGGGTGCGGTGTTCGAGCGGCATGACGT
This sequence comes from Kitasatospora sp. NPDC087861, assembly GCF_044742585.1. NCBI lineage: Bacteria > Bacillati > Actinomycetota > Actinomycetes > Kitasatosporales > Streptomycetaceae > Kitasatospora > Kitasatospora sp. NPDC087861. Next base: position 102 of record NZ_JBIUUS010000101.1, on the reverse strand, counting down.
GCTGCGCTCGTGCCTGGTGACGGGTGCGGGTGCGGGCCTGCTGGTCGGTGGGTCGGGTTCGGTGGAGGTGGCGTCGCTGGTGCGCCGGGTGGAGTGCGCGGC
>NZ_JBIUUS010000100.1:0-2668 GCF_044742585.1 Kitasatospora sp. NPDC087861 | reverse complement strand
ACGGCGCAAACCCCCACTGGGACCACTACTTCACCAACACCGGCGCACAACGCACCCCCCTCCCCACCTACCCCTTCCAACACACCCGCTACTGGATGGAGTCCGCCGCCCCGGCCGGCACCTTGAGCCATCCGTTCCTCGACACTGCGCTCGGGCTCGCGGACGGCGACCGGTTCCTCCTCACCGGGAGCCTGTCGCTGACTGAGCACCGGTGGCTCGCCGACCACGCCGTGCACGGCGACGTCCTGCTGCCCGGAACCGCGTTCGTGGAACTCGCGATGCAGGCCGCGCGCCACGTCGACCACGCGTTCCTGGCGGAGCTCACCCTCGGCGCACCACTCGTCCTCACCGAGGACACCGGTGTCCACGTCCAGGTCCTGGTGGACGGGCCGGACGCCGGGGGGCGGGTGGTAAGCGTCTTCAGCCGCCCCACGAATGCCACGCCCGATGAGCCGTGGACCAAGCATGCCGAGGGACGGCTCGTCGCGGCGCGTCCCGCGTCTGCCGACGGCGATCTGATCGTCTGGCCGCCGACCGGGGCCACGGCGCTGGATGTTGACGCCTGTTACACCGAGGGCTCTGAGCGGCAGTACGGTCCCGCGTTCCAGGGTCTGCACCGCGCCTGGGTTCACGACGACGTCCTGTTCGCCGAGGTGGTTCTCGGCGAGGGGCAGGCCGCAGACGCGGACGGCTTCGCGATACACCCGGCGCTCCTGGACGCCGCGCTGCATCCGCTGGGGCTCGCGCCGTTCGGCCGCACCGGAGACGCTCCGCTGGTTCCGTTCGCCTGGAACGACGTGGCCGTGCCCACGGTCAGCACGAGGCAGCTGCGGGTGCGGATCTCCCCCGTCGCGCCCGAGGCGGTGTCGCTGCTGATCGCCGACGCATCGGGCGCCACCGTGCTCGAGGTCGGCCGGCTCACCCTGCGCCCGCTGCAGCGCGGCGCCGGGCAGGGGTCGCGCTCACTGTTCCGAACATCGTGGGTGCGATCGGCACCACCGGCACCCGGCACCGAGCCAGCGCTCGTCTGGCTTCCCCACCCTGCGGGTGACGACGCCGTCGAGTCCGCCGCACAGACGCTCGCGGCAATGCAGCAGTGGGTGGGCGACGAACACGCCGCGGATACCCGACTGGTGGTGCTCACCACCGGCTCCTGCCTGCTGGATACCGACGCTCCGACCGAGACTGCCCGGTCCCTGACGAACGCGGCGCTGTGGGGGATGACACGGTCGGCCCAGTCCGAGCATCCGGACCGTTTCGTGCTCGTCGACGTCGACGATCTCGATGCGGACTGGCGGCCCACGGTGACGGCCGCCGTGGCCACGGGTGAGACACAGATCGCGATCCGGCGCGGCGAGGCGTACGTCCCCCGGCTGGTGCGTGCTGTGCCGGGCAGTGCCGCGGGCCCGGACTGGTCGTCCGCGACCGTGCTGGTCACCGGGGCCACCGGTGCGCTCGGCGGTCTCGTCGCCCGGCACCTCGTGGTCGAACACGGCGCGGGCGAGTTGCTCCTGACCGCACGGCGTCCGGTCCCGACGGAGTTGCTGGAAGAACTGACCGAGGCCGGGGCGCACGTCACGTCCGTCGTCTGCGACCTCACCGATCGGGCGGACCTGGCCGCCGTGCTGGCCGCGGTGCCCGCCGACCGGCCGCTCGCGGTGGTCCACTGCGCGGGTGCCGTCGACGACGCGGTCCTCGTCAATCAGACACCCGAACACCTGGAGCGTGTGTTCGCGCCGAAGGCGACCGCGGCATGGCACCTGCACGAGCTCACCCGGGGCCACGACGTCACGGCGTTCGTCCTGTTCTCCTCCGCCGCGGCCACCCTCGGCTCCCCCGGCCAGGCCAACTACGCCGCCGCCAACGCCTACCTGGACGCCCTCGCCCACCACCGCACCACCACCGGACACCCCACCACCAGCCTCGCCTGGGGACCGTGGGCCACCGGCATGGCGGCCACCGTCGCCGCCAGAGCGGGCGTCAGGCCGCTGCGGGACGCCGAGGGTCTGGGACTGTTCGACGCCGCGCTGACCGCCGGTGCCCCCGTCATCGTCCCGATGCACCTCGACGCGCACGCGGTCGCAGGCGATCACGCGCCGGTTCCGCCGCTGCTGCGCGCGCTCGTGCCGACGGCACCGCGGCGCGCCGCCGACCGGGCCGCGGACGGCTTCGCCGAACGCCTGCGTCCCATGACCCCGACGGACCGCAATGCCGCCTTGCTCGCGCTGGTCCGCACCCAGGTCGCGGCCGTGCTCGGACACTCCGGCCCGCAGACCGTCGCCTCGGGGCGTGCCTTCAGCGAGCTCGGTTTCGACTCACTCACCTCCGTCGAGCTGCGCAACCGCCTGAACGCGTCGACCGGGCTCCAGCTTCCATCGACCCTGGTCTTCGACCACCCGAACGCGTCAGCGCTGGTGGATCACCTGCGGGACACGATGTTCGGTGCGGCTCCGGCCGACATCGCGCCGGCAGCCGGCATCGCGTCCCAAGACGATCCGGTGGTCGTCGTCGGGATCGGGTGCCGCTATCCCGGCGGTGTCGGCAGCGCGGAAGACCTGTGGCGGATCGTGGTGTCCGGTGCTGACGCGGTGACCGGCTTCCCGCAGGATCGTGGGTGGGACCTGGCGGGCCTCGATCCGGCACGCCCCGGCGGGTCGGCCACCCGCGA
>NZ_JBIUUS010000099.1:0-2839 GCF_044742585.1 Kitasatospora sp. NPDC087861 | reverse complement strand
CAAACCCCCACTGGGACCACTACTTCACCAACACCGGCGCACAACGCACCCCCCTCCCCACCTACCCCTTCCAACACACCCGCTACTGGCTCGACCAGTCCGGAACGCCGCAGCGTGACGCCTCCACCGTCGATGCCGCCGAATCCCGTTTCTGGGACGCGGTCGAGCGCCAGGACCTCCCAGCGCTGTCCCGTGAGCTGGGCGAGGATCACGGCCGGCTCTCCGACGCGTTGCCGGCGCTGGCCAACTGGCGACGCCGCCACCGGGAGCAGTCCGTGGTGGACTCCTGGCGGTACCGCATCGCCTGGGCTCCGCTGACCGTCGAGGTCCGCCGGCTGTCCGGTACCTGGCTCGTCGTCGCGGCCGCCGCGCAGCATGGGCATCCCGATGTCCTGGCGGTTCTCGCCGCCCTGGGTGACGGCGGGGCCGAGCCCCGGCTGGTGGACCGCGTCACCGCCGACGATGGCGAAGTCGCCGGTGTGGTCTCCCTGTTGGCCTTCGACGACGAGCCCGACGGCACCCACCCGACGATGTCCCGGGGGCTCGCCGCGACGGTCGCCCTGGTGCAGAACCTGCAGCGCGCCGGGTCGACCGTGCCGCTGTGGTGCCTGACCCGCGGGGCCGTATCCATCGGCCGGTCCGAACCGGTGCACGCTCCGGCCCAGGCACAGTTCTGGGGGATGGGGCGCGCGGTCGCGCTCGAATGGCCGGACGGCTGGGGCGGACTCGTCGATCTGCCCGCCACGCTCGACGAGCGGACGCTGTCCCGGCTGCCCGCGTTCCTGGCCGGTGGGAGTGGCGAGGACCAGCTGGCCCTGCGGGTTTCAGGGGTCTTCGGCCGGCGCCTCACCCGTGCCCCGCACGACTCGCCGGCGGCCCGTACGCGGTGGCAGCCGCGCGGCACCGTGCTCATCACCGGTGGCACGGGTGCGCTGGGTGGGCACGTCGCGCGCTGGCTCGCCGGCCGCGGCGCCGAGCACCTGCTGCTCGTCGGCCGCAGTGGGCCGGCAGCCGCGGGTGCGGCCGCCCTGGAAGCGGAACTGTCCGCTGCGGGGGCGCGGGTGACCATCGCGGCCTGTGACGTGTCGGACCGCGCGGCCGTCGCGGATCTCCTGGCGGCGGTGCCGCAGGAGCTGCCGTTGACCGCCGTCGTGCATGCCGCGGGTCTGGGCCAGCTGACACCGCTCGCGGACCTCGGGATCGACGAGTTCGCCGAGATCGTGCGGGCGAAGACCGCCGGCGCCACCCATCTCGACGAGCTGCTGGGCGAGCGTGAGCTGGATGCCTTCGTCCTGTTCTCCTCGGTGTCCGGTGTCTGGGGCACCGGCGGGCAGGCGGCGTACGGGGCGGCGAACGCGCATCTCGACGCGATCGCCCGCAACCGCCGCGACCGTGGCCTTGCCGCGACCTCGGTGGCCTGGGGGCCCTGGGCGGGAGAGGGCATGGCCCAGGGCGAGTCGGGTGAGCACATGCGCCGGCGCGGGCTGCCCCCGATCAAACCGGATCTCGCGATCGCGGCGCTCGAACGAGCGACGGGCGACGACGAGCCGTGCCACACCGTGGCGGACGTGCAGTGGGAGGGCTTCCTGCCCCTGTTCACCTCGGCGCGCCCCAGTGCCCTGCTCTCCGGCCTGCCGGAGGTGCGCGCGCAGCTGAGTGCGGCCGAGGAGCCGCGGGCCACGAACCTGAACCGGTTCTCGGGGCTCGGTGCCGCCGAGCGCCGGGCACGGCTGCTGGCGACGGTCACGTCCGAGGCCGCTGCGGTGCTGGGGCACGCCACGGCCGACCGCGTCGCCGCCGACCGGGCGTTCCGTGACCTCGGCTTCGATTCGCTCACCGCGGTGGACCTGCGCAACCGTCTCGGTGCCGTTCTCGGTGTCCCGCTGCCGACCACGCTGGTCTTCGACTACCCGAACCCGGACAGCCTGGTCTCCCACCTGATGACGCTGTTCGGCGAGGACCCGCAGGATGACGACGGGCAGGCTCCGGTCGCCGCGTCCGGCGAGCCGCTGGCCGTCGTCGGCATCGGATGCCGCTTCCCCGGCGGGGTGCGCACCCCCGAGGACCTGTGGCAGCTCCTGGTGGCGGGCGGTGACGCCGTGTCCGGCTTCCCCACCGACCGCGGCTGGGATCTCACGTCGTTGCTGGGGCCGGACGTCGGCACGCAGGGCGGCAGCACTGCGGACTCAGGTGGATTCCTGTACGACGCGGCGGAGTTCGACGCGGAGTTCTTCGGCATCTCGCCACGTGAGGCGCGAGCGATGGATCCGCAGCAGCGGCTGCTGCTGGAGACCGCGTGGGAGACCTTCGAGCGCTCCGGCATCGACCCACGGTCCCTCCGCGGCAGCCGGACCGGCGTTTTCGTGGGCGGCAACAGCCAGGACTACGTCTCGTTGCTCGACGACGACACTCAGGGCACCGAGGGGCATCTCCTCACGGGCAACACGACGAGCGTGGCGTCCGGCCGGATCTCCTACACCTTCGGGCTCGAAGGCCCGGCCGTCACGATCGACACCGCGTGCTCGTCCTCACTGGTCGCCATGCACCTGGCCGCCAACGCGCTGCGCAACGGCGAGTGCACCATGGCTCTGGCGGGCGGCGTCACCGTCATGGCGACGCCCCGGACGTTCGTGGAGTTCAGCCGGCAGGGCGGGCTCTCCCCGGACGGACGCTGCAAGGCGTTCTCCGCCGGCGCGGACGGGACCGGCTGGGGCGAGGGCGTCGGCCTGCTCGTCCTGGAACGACTCTCGGATGCCCGGCGCCTGGGCCACCCGGTCCTCGCGGTGCTGCGCGGCTCGGCCGTCAACCAGGACGGCGCCTCCAACGGCCTCACCGCCCC
>NZ_JBIUUS010000098.1:0-2911 GCF_044742585.1 Kitasatospora sp. NPDC087861 | reverse complement strand
TGGGTGCCGTCGTGGCGGGTGTCGAGGAGGCCGAAGGGGGCGGTGGGTTCGGTGATGCCGTGGAGGTGGGTGGTGAAGAAGCGTTCGTGTTCTTCGCGGGTGGTGCCGAGGCGGGCCTGGGCGACGAAGTCACGGAACGGCAGCGGCGACGGGAGGTCGTCGAGCCTGCCGTCCAGCACGGCGTGGATCTCGCCGAGCAGGATCTCCAGTGCCGTGTTGTCGGTGGTCAGGTGATGGCGCTGGAGCAGCATGAGCCAGCGGTTGCTGCCGGGTTCGGCGGCGATGTGGGCGCGGAGCAGCGGTGCCAGGGTGAGGTCCATGGTGGCGGGGCAGGCTGCGGTGAGTTCGGCCTTGGCGTCGTCGCCGGTGATCTCGTGCTGGTGGACGGGGAGTTGGGCGTGGCGGGCGACGACCTGGACGGGTTCGGGCAGGCCTTCCCAGAGGAAGGCGGTGCGCAGGATGTCGTGGCGGTCGATGACGTGTTGGAGGGCGCCGAGGAAGGTGTCCAGCCGCTCGCGCGAGTCGAAGGTCAACGCCGCCGGCAGGACATAGGGGTCGTAGCCTTCGGCGGCCACCAAGTGGTGGAAGAGGATGCCCTGTTGCAGTGGGGCGAGTGGGTAGATGTCCGCGATGTTGGCCGCGCCGCCGGGGAATGCCGCGGTGATCCGCGCGATCTCCTCGGTGGTCAGCTCGATGAGTGGCAGCATCGCGGGGGTGATCTCCCGGGTGCCGGCCGGGATCAGGTTCGGCGGGACCACCACGTCGCCGGTGTCGGCGGCCGCCGCCAGCCCTGCCGGGGTGGGGGCGGTGAAGAGGGTACGGACGTTCACCGGGACGCCCCGCGAGCGCATTCGCTCCACCAGCGTGACGGCGAGCAGCGAATGGCCGCCCAGGTCGAAGAAGTTGTCGTCCACGCCGACCTGCGGCAGGCCGAGCACCTCGCCGAACGCCTCGCACAGCAGGGTCTCGCGCGGCGTCGAGGGTGCCCGGTAGGTGGTGCCGGCGGTGAAGTCGGGGGCGGGCAGAGCGCGGCGGTCGAGTTTGCCGTTGACGGTCATCGGCAGCGCGTCGAGCACCACGATCGCGGCCGGGACCATGTATTCGGGCAGGGTCGCCGCGAGATCGGCCCGGACGACCGCGAGGTCCACCTCAGCTACGGGGACGACGTAACCGACGAGGCGCTTGTCGCCGGGCAGGTCTTCGCGGACGATGGCGCTTGCGCGGGCGATGGCCGGGTGTGCGGCCAATGCGGCTTCGATTTCGCCGAGTTCGATGCGGTAGCCGCGGATCTTGACCTGGTCGTCGGTGCGGCCGAGGTATTCGAGTTCGCCGTGGTGGTTCCAGCGGGCGAGGTCGCCGGTGCGGTACATCCGGCTCCCGGACGGGCCGAAGGGGCTGGCGACGAAGCGTTCGGCGGTGAGGGCGGGGCGGTGGAGGTAGCCGCGGGCGAGCTGGGCGCCGGCGATGTAGAGCTCGCCCGGGACGCCGGCGGGGACGGGGCGCAGTGCGGTGTCCAGGACGTAGACGCGGGTGTTCCACATCGGCCGCCCGATCGGCACCACGACGGCGTCGGGATCCTCGGCGGTGAACCGGTGGTCGGTGCAGCCGACGGTGGTCTCGGTCGGCCCGTAGTGGTTGACCAGCGTGACGTCCGGGTGGCGCTCGTGCCAGCGGGCGAGCTGGGCGACCGGCACCGCCTCGCCGCCGACCATCAGCAGGCCGGTCGGGACGTGACTGTCGGAGAGCGCGTCCAGGTAGGCGAGGCCGCTGGGTGTGGCCTTGAAGAGGGTGAGTGGTTCGTCGGTGAGGGTGGTCGGGAGGTTTTCGTCGAGTGCTGCGAGTCGGACCTGGCCGCCGGTGGTGAGGGCGCCGTAGAGGATGGTGACGCCGGCGTCGAAGGAGATGGAGGCGTGCAGGAGGGTGGTGCCGGAGAGCTCGGGGTAGGCGGTGGCGGCGCGGGTGAGGTAGTTGACGAGGCCGGCGTGGGGGACGACGACGCCCTTGGGGTGGCCGGTGGAGCCGGAGGTGTAGATCACGTACGCCGGGTGCTGCGGCGACATCGCCACGTCGAGGTCGGTGTCGTCGTGGCCCGTGGTCGACAGTTCGTCGATCAGCAGGTGATGGGTGTCCGTCAGGTCACCGGCCTTGGTGGCGCATGCGGTGCTGGTGAGGAGGAGTTGGGGGTGGGCGTCGGTGAGGAGGTAGGTGATGCGGTCGGCGGGGTAGTCGGGGTCGATCGGGAGGTAGGCGGCGCCGGTCTTGAGGACGGCGAGGAGGGTGACGATCAGGTTGGTTGAGCGTTCGATGAGGACGGCGGCGAGGGTCTCGGGGCCCATGCCGTGGGTGGTGAGCAGGCGGGCGAGGTGGTTGGCGCGGCTGTTGAGCTGGGCGTAGGTGAGGCGTTCGTCGTGGTGGACGAGGGCGGTGGCGTCGGGGGTGCGGGCGGCCTGGGCTTCGACGAGTTGGTGGAGGGTGGTGGTGGGGACGTCGTGGGTGGTGTCGTTCCACTCGGTGAGGATTCGGTGGTGTTCGGCGGTGTCGAGGATGTCGATGTCGGTGACGGGTTGGTCGGGCGCGGTCAGAGCAGCCGAGAGGACCCGGACGAATCGCTCGGTGAGCCGTTCGGCCGTCCCGGTGTCGAAGAGGTCCCGGGCGAAGGTCAGCGTGCCGCGCAGGCCGGCGTGCGTGCCATCGGCGGCGAAGGTCTCGCTGAGGGTGAAGGACAGGTCGAACCGGGCTGCCAACTGGCCGGAGGGAGCCAGCGTCGCCGTGAGACCGGGCAGCGCCAGGTTGGGCTCGGCGTTGTTCTGCAGCGAGAGCATGACCTGGAAGAGCGGGTGGCGGGCCATGGACCGCGCGGGGGCTATCTCCTCCACCAGGCGTTCGAAGGGGATGTCCTGGTGGGCGAAGG
>NZ_JBIUUS010000097.1:0-1364 GCF_044742585.1 Kitasatospora sp. NPDC087861 | reverse complement strand
TCGCCGGCCTCATCTGATGCATCTTTCGGGGTGTTGAGGGTGTGTGACTGGTCGTTGTTTGAGAACTGCACAGTGGACGCGAGCATCTGTGGCCAAGTTTTTAAGGGCGCACGGTGGATGCCTTGGCACTAGGAACCGATGAAGGACGTGGGAGGCCACGATAGGCCCCGGGGAGCTGTCAACCGAGCTTTGATCCGGGGGTGTCCGAATGGGGAAACCCGGCAGTCGTCATGGGCTGTCACCCGCTGCTGAACACATAGGCAGTGTGGAGGGAACGCGGGGAAGTGAAACATCTCAGTACCCGCAGGAAGAGAAAACAACCGTGATTCCGGGAGTAGTGGCGAGCGAAACCGGATGAGGCTAAACCTTGAGCGTGTGAGACCCGGCAGGGGTTGCGCTTGAGGGGTCGTGGGATTTTTCTTGATCGGTCTGCCGGCCGGTCGGCGAGTCAGAAACCGTATGGGTAGTCGAAGGACATGCGAAAGGTCCGGCGTAGAGGGTAAGACCCCCGTAGACGAAATCTGTACGGCTCGTTTGAAGAACTCCCAAGTAGCACGGGGCCCGAGAAATCCCGTGTGAATCTGGCGGGACCACCCGCTAAGCCTAAATATTCCCTAGTGACCGATAGCGGATAGTACCGTGAGGGAATGGTGAAAAGTACCGCGGGAGCGGAGTGAAATAGTACCTGAAACCGTGTGCCTACAAGCCGTGGGAGCGTCGTTCATCAGCTTGCTGGTGGGCCGTGACTGCGTGCCTTTTGAAGAATGAGCCTGCGAGTTTGCGGTGTGTAGCGAGGTTAACCCGTGTGGGGTAGCCGTAGCGAAAGCGAGTCCGAATAGGGCGGTTGAGTTGCATGCCCAAGACCCGAAGCGGAGTGATCTAGCCATGGGCAGGTTGAAGCGGAGGTAAGACTTCGTGGAGGACCGAACCCACCAGGGTTGAAAACCTGGGGGATGACCTGTGGTTAGGGGTGAAAGGCCAATCAAACTCCGTGATAGCTGGTTCTCCCCGAAATGCATTTAGGTGCAGCGTCACGTGTTTCTTGCCGGAGGTAGAGCACTGGATAGGCGATGGGCCTTACCGGGTTACTGACCTTAGCCAAACTCCGAATGCCGGTAAGTGAGAGCGTGGCAGTGAGACTGTGGGGGATAAGCTCCATGGTCGAGAGGGAAACAGCCCAGAACACCGACTAAGGTCCCTAAGCGTGTGCTAAGTGGGAAAGGATGTGGAGTCGCAGAGACAACCAGGAGGTTGGCTTAGAAGCAGCCACCCTTGAAAGAGTGCGTAATAGCTCACTGGTCAAGTGATTCCGCGCCGACAATGTAGCGGGGCTCAAGCACATCACCGAAGTCGTGTCATTGCAG
>NZ_JBIUUS010000096.1:0-3078 GCF_044742585.1 Kitasatospora sp. NPDC087861 | reverse complement strand
GGGGCGGTGAGGCCGTTGGAGGCGCCGTCCTGGTTGACGGCCGAGCCGCGCAGCACCGCGAGGACCGGGTGACCCAGGCGCCGGGCATCCGAGAGCCGCTCCACCAGCATCAGACCCACGCCCTCCGCGGAGCCGAACCCGTCGGCGTCGGCGGAGAACGCCTTGCACGTGCCGTCCGGAGAGAGACCCTGCTGCCGGCTGAACTCCGTGAACATGTGCGGCGTCGCCATCAGCGCGACACCACCCGCCAGCGCCGCGGAGGACTCACCGCGCCGGACCGACTCCGCCGCGAGGTGCAGGGCGACCAGCGACGAGGAGCAGGCGGTGTCGATCGTGACGGCGGGGCCTTCGAGACCGAAGGTGTAGGAGATGCGGCCCGAGGCCACGCTGGCGGTCACGCCCGTCAGCAGGTAACCCGCCAGCTCCTCCGGCGGCTCGGTGATCCGGGACTGGTAGTCCTGGTAGGTCAGGCCGACGAAGACGCCGGTCCGGCTGCCGCGCATCGACGTCGGGTCGATCCCCGCGTGTTCGAAGGTCTCCCACGCGGTTTCCAGCAGCAGCCGCTGCTGCGGGTCCATCGCCAGGGCCTCGCGCGGGGAGATCCCGAAGAGGTCCGCGTCGAAGTCGGCGACGTCGTGGAGGAATCCCCCGCGCCCGGTCGCCGAGCGGCCCGGATCACCCGGCTTCCCGGACAGCAGCTGCTGCAGGTCCCACCCGCGGTCGGTGGGGAAGTCCCCGACGGCGTCGCCGCCGTCCACGATCAGCCGCCACAGATCCTCCGGTGAGCCGACGGCTCCCGGATAGCGGCACGCCATCGCGACGACGACCACCGGATCGTCGTCGTCCGCCTGCGTGGGTACGGCGACCGGTCCGGTCTCCTCCTCGCCGACCAACACGGACTCGACGTGGCGCGCCACCGCGACGGCCGTCGGATAGTCGAAGACCAGGCTCGACGGCAGCCGGACCCCGGTTTCCGCGGCGAGCCGGTTGCGCAGCTCCACACCGGTGAGCGAGTCGAACCCCAGGTCGCGCAGCGGCCGTTCGACGTCGACGAGCAGTGGATCGGTGTGCCCCAGGACCGCGGCGACCTGGGCGCGCACCACGTCGAGTACCGCCGCCGACCGCGGCGGACCGGACAGGGACCGCACGCGAGCGGCCAGCCCCGGCCCCGTCTCGTCGTCCCGATGGCCGGACGCCGCCGCCACGAGGGCGCGGACCTCGGGAAGGTCCTCGATGAGCGGCCGGGTCCGGGCCTCGGAGTAGGCGAGGTGGAACCGGTCCCAGTGGATGTCGGCCACCATGGTGGTCGCACGGTCCTCGTCGGCACCGAGAGCGAGGACCGCCAGAGCCAGCTCGGGTTCGAGGGGCAGAGCTCCGTGGCGCTGGAGCCGGTCCTGCACGCCGTCGACCGCGGCCATGCCGTCCCCCGCCCACGGGCCCCAGGCGTAGGAGGTCGCGGGCAGACCCAGGGAACGCCGGTGTTCGGCCAGCGCGTCCAGGTAGGCGTTGCCGGGTGCGTACCCCCCTTGGCCGGGGATGCCGAGCACTCCGGCGATCGAGGAGAACAGCACGAACTCGTCCAGCTCCGCCGTGAGTTCGTGCAGGTGCCGCGCACCCTCCGCCTTGACCCGCAGCACCCGGTCGAGCTGGCCGACCGTCAGGGAGTGCACCACCGCGTCGTCGAGCACGCCCGCCGTGTGGAACACGGAGGTCACCGCGAACTCAGCGAGCAAGCGCGCCACGTCGGACCGGTCGCCCACGTCGCACGCCACGACGGCGACCTCGGCATCGAGCGCCCGCAACTCCGCGGCGAGTGCGTCCGCGCCCGGAGCCTGCGGTCCACGCCGGCTCGCCAGCACCAGCCGCCCGGCGCCCTGCTGGACGAGCTGCCGCGCGACCCGCGCGCCGAGCGCGCCGGTGCCGCCGGTGACGAGTACCGTGCCGCGCGTCCGACGTTCCGTCGTGACCGGGGTCTTCGCCCCGGCGTGCACCAGTCGGCGCGCGAAGGAGCCGGACCCACGGACGGCGACCTGGTCCTCGCTGCGCTGCGCCAGTACGGCCAGCAGCCATGTGACCGCCTGCTCGCTGGGGAGCTCGGGAAGGTCCACGAGCCCGCCCCAGCGTTCGGGCTGCTCCAGGGCGACCACCCGTCCGAGGCCCCACGCCTGGCTCTGCGCGGGGTTGCGCAGGGCGTCCGCCCGGTCCACCGCGACCGCGCCCGAGGTGAGGGTCCACAACGGGACGTCCAGGCCGGCGTCGGCGAGCGCATGTATCAGCGTCAGCGTGGCGGCCGTGCCCGTCGGGACGGCACCGTGTTGCGGAGCCACGGCGTCACCCGTCGGAAGCAGCGACAGCACCGCGTCCACGTCGCGGGGCAGCAGGGCGCCCAGCGCGGCGCGGTCCTCGGCGCCGAGCCGGAGCTCCACCACCTCGGCTCCACCCGTGCGCAGCCCGTCCCGCGCCGCCTGCGCCCAAGCGGCATCGTGCTCGCCGTCCGGGGTGACGACCAGCCACGTGCCGGTCGGCGCGCCGCGGCCGATGCCGGTCGACGGCACCCACTCGACCGTGTAGCGCAGGGCGTCGAGGCGGCTGCTCGCGCGGCGCAGCTCGCGGCGGCGGGCCAGCGCGGGCAGCGCCTGCCGCAACCAGTCCGGCTGATCCCCGCGCAGCCCCAGCACCGAGGCGACGGCGTCGGTGTCGGCTGCTTCCACGGCCTCCCAGAACTCCTCGTCGCCGCCGCCGGTCGTCGCCGCGAGCCCGGCCGGCGTGTCGATCCAGTAGCGCGTGCGCTGGAAGGGGTAGGTGGGCAGGACGATCCGCCGGCCGCCGGGGTACTGCGCGGCCCAGTCGACGGGCAGGCCACGGACCCACGCCTGCGCGGCGGAGGTGAGGAGGTTGGCCTGGCTGCCGTGATCGCGCCGAAGGGAACCGACGGCGGCGATGTCGGACTCGGCGACGTCGGCCGTGTCCTGGAGCGACGCGATGAGTACGGGGTGGGCGCTGGGTTCGATGAAGGTGGTGTGGTGGGTGGTGATGAGGGTTTGGGCGGTGGGGTGGAAGAGGACGGGGTTGCGGAGG
>NZ_JBIUUS010000095.1:0-3429 GCF_044742585.1 Kitasatospora sp. NPDC087861 | reverse complement strand
GGGGTGGACATGACGGTGACGCCGCCGGCGAGGGCCATGGTGCATTCGCCGTTGCGTAGGGCGTTGGCGGCGAGGTGGAGGGCGACGAGGGAGGATGAGCAGGCGGTGTCGATGGTGACGGCGGGGCCTTCGAGTCCGAAGGTGTAGGAGATGCGGCCGGAGGCGATGCTGGCGGCGCTGCCGTTGCCGAGGTGGCCGGCGACTTCTTGGGGTGGGGTGGTGAAGCGGGCGGCGTAGTCGTTGTACATGACGCCGGTGAAGACGCCGGTGCGGGTGCCGCGTAGGGACGTCGGGTCGATGCCGCCGTGTTCGAAGGTTTCCCAGGCGGTTTCCAGGAGCAGTCGTTGCTGGGGGTCCATGGCGAGTGCCTCGCGGGGGGAGATCCCGAACAGGGCGGCGTCGAAGTCGGCGGCGTTGTGCAGGAATCCGCCTTCGCGGGTGGCCGACCCGCCGGGGCGTGCCGGATCGAGGCCCGCCAGGTCCCACCCACGATCCTGCGGGAAGCCGGTCACCGCGTCAGCACCGGAGGCAACCAGGTTCCAGAGCGATTCCGGGGAGTCCACCCCGCCGGGGAAGCGGCACGCCATCGCCACGACCGCGATCGGCTCGCGGTTGCGGCCCTCCACCTCTGACAGACGCTCCCGCGCCTGCTGCAGATCAGCGGTGACCCGCTTGAGATAGCCGAAGAGCTTTTCCTCCTGCGCCATCGCGCACCACCCCTATTTTTCGTACGAACGGTAACTGGAACTGCGTTAGAGGTTGCGATCGATGAAGTCCATCAATTCCTCTGGCGTGGTGGCCTCGGTGAGATCGGCGGTGTGCTGCCCGTTCTCATGGCCGCGCCGCTTCCATTCGGAGAGCAGGTGTTCGAGCCGTTCGGCGACGTGCTCACGGTCGGTCTCCTCTCCTGCCGCGGCGAGCAACGCCTCAAGGCGGTCCAACTCGGCCGGCAGCGTGTCGGCCGCACCGGGCAACTCGCCGTCCAGGAAAGCGGCCAGGGCCTCCGATGACGGGTGGTCGAACGCGACGGTCGCCGGGAGTTCGACCCCGGTGAGCGCGGTGAGCCGGTTGCGCAACTCGACCGCGGTGAGCGAGTCGAACCCCAGATCGGTGAAGCTGCGACGAGCGTCGACCGACGCGGCCGAGGCATGGCCGAGGGTGGCCGCGACCTCGGAGCGCACCGCATCGACCAGCACGCGCACGCGTGCCTCGCCGGCGAGGCCGCCGACTCGCTCCCGCAGCGACTCCGCCGTGCGCCGGTCCCTTTGCGGCTCCGGGGCACCGACGAACCCGCGCAGCACGGCGGGCAGTTCGGTCAGGGCGGAGCGCAGCGCGCCGCGGTCGAGGAGCAGCGGGACGACCAGCGCGTCCGGCGACGCCAGCGCCGCGTCGAACATCGCAAGCCCTTGGGCCTCCCGGATCGCCACGACACCGGAACGGCTCAGCCGGCTCACGTCGGTCTCGCCGAGCTTGCCCGCCATGCCGTCCGCGACGTCCCACAGGCCCCACGCCAGGGACACCCCGGCCAGCCCCTGCGCCTGCCGGATCTCGGCCAGCGCGTCCAGGAACCCGTTGGCCGCGGCGTAGTTCGCCTGACCCGCCGAACCCAGGACGCCGGCGGCCGAGGAGAACAGCACGAACGCGGACAGGTCCATCGTGCGCGTCAGCTCGTGGAGGTGCCAGGCGCCGGCCGCCTTCGGCCCGAAGACGGTCCGCAGTCGTTCCGCGGACTGCCGCGGGAGGGTCGCGTCGTCCACCGTCCCCGCGCAGTGCACGACCGCGGACAGCGGCCACTGCGCGGGTATGGCCGCCAGCACCTCGGCCAGCGCACGGCGATCGGTCACATCACAGGCGGCGAACTCCACCTCGGCACCGAGTCCACGCAGCTGAGCGGCCAGGGCATCGGAGCCGGGCGCCGCCTCGCCGCGCCGGGTGACCAGCACCAGCCGCCGGACACCGCGCGTCTCGACCAGGTGCCGGGCGATCCTGCTGCCGAGGGCACCACTCGCCCCGGTCAACAGGACGGTGCCCGGGCGCCAGGGTGCGTCCGCGTCCGCCGGTGCCCCGCAGACGAGGCGTGGCACGAAGGTGCCCTCGGGGCGCAGCGCGATCTGCGGTTCACCCGAGGTCACCGCGGCGGCCAGCGGGCCGTCCCCGTCGACCAGCACTACCCGGCCCGGGTACTCGACCTGGGCCGAGCGCACCAGCCCCCACACTGCGGCGGCGGGCAGGCGGCGTCCGGGGTCCTCACTGGTGAGGCCGTCGGTCACCACGACCAGGCGGGAACGCGCATCGTCCTGCTGGGCGAACCAGTCCTGCACGGACCCGAGCGCGGCTTCGGCCGTCACGCGGGCGGCCTCGGCGACGTCCATCGAGGAGGACTGCCGGGCGACGATCCGCACCACGTCGGTGTCAGCGGGGAGTTCGGCCACCGCGGCCAGCGCCACAGGTTGCCAGTCGACGCGCAGGGACGAAGCCCGTCCCGGCTGCCCCGCCACCTCGGGAACCGGCCGTCCGACCAGTGACGAGATGGAAGCGACGAGAGCACCGGACGGATCGGCGAGGTCCAGCGCGACCTCGTCGGAGCCGCGGCGGACCAGGCGGACGAGCAGCCGGGCACCCGAGTGACCGTGCAGCGTGACTCCGGACCAGGAGAACGGCAGGTTCGCGTGCTCGCGGTCCGGGTCGACCGCGGTGGCGTGCAGGGCGGCGTCGAACAGCGCCGGGTGTACGGCGAAATCGCCGGCGTCGCCGTCCAACCGGACCTCGGCATACAGTTCGTCGCCGCGCCGCCACACGGCCTGCAGGCCGCGGAACGTCGGACCGTAGCCGATCCCGGCCTCCTCCATCCGGTCGTAGAAACCGCTGATGTCCTCCGCCACAGCGTCCGCGGGCGGCCAGTGCACCGGTTCCTCCCCGCGAGCACCGGACTCGGACTCCAGGGTGCCCGCGCAGTGCCTCGTCCACGGGGAGCCGTCCTCGGCGTCCTCCGGACGTGCGTACACCGCGACCGCGCGACGCCCCTCCACCGGCTCTTCAACCTCGACCCGCACCTGAACACCGCCTGCCGCGGCGATCAACAACGGTGCGTCCATGGTCAGTTCGGCCAGCCGGGGGTGGCCACTGCGCCGCCCCGCGTGCAGGACCAGGTCCAGGAAGGCGGTGCCGGGGAACACCACCGCGCCGTGCACGGTGTGGTCGGCGAGCCACGGCAGCGAGGCCAGAGCCACCCGGCCCGTGAACAGCATCCGGCCGGACGATGGGATGGTGATCGATGCCCTCAGAATCGGGTGATCAGCGCTGTCCAGACCTGCCGCATCGAGATCGACCACAGCGGACGGCCGGTTGTCGAGCCAGTAGCGGGTGTGTTGGAAGGGGTAGGTGGGGAGGGGGGTGCGTTGTGCGCCGGTGTTGGTGAAGTAGTGGTCC
>NZ_JBIUUS010000094.1:0-3552 GCF_044742585.1 Kitasatospora sp. NPDC087861 | reverse complement strand
CGATGCCCAGATCGCGCGGTTGGAGCGGGAGTTGGAGCGTGGTCCGCTGGCCCACGGCTGGGAGGACCAGCGGTGGACTCTGGCACGGGCGGCGAAACGGGTCCCGGTGGAGATAGAAGGTCTGCGCGCCGTCCAGCGCCGCGAGCGCCACGCAGCAGTGCATGCCCTGTATGACAAGGGAGTTGGAATATCCGCTATCGCGGAGGCACTGGGCCTGGACCGCAAGACGGTCCTCCGCTACGCCCACGCGGCCACCGCCGAGGATCTGCCCGCCGGCACCGGCAAGCGCGGGAACCGCGTCCAGCCCTACCTCGGCTACCTGCACCAACGCTGGAACGAGGGATGCACGGACGCCGTCCGGCTCTGCACCGAGATCCGCACCATGGGCTATCGCGGCAGCGATCGCACCGTCCGCCGCCACCTGCAGTCCCTGCGCGCCAGCGGCAAGCCCGCCCCGGCCGTCACGCCGGACCTGACCGTCCGCCGAGCGACGCGGCTGATCACCAGCCATCCGGACCGGCTCGACAAGAACAGCACCCTCAAACTCAAGGAACTGCTCGCCCGCTGCCCCGAACTCGGCAGTGTCGCGGACTGCGTTCCGTACCTTCGCCACGATGATGACCGAGCGCCAGGGCCAGGACCTCGCCGACTGGCTCGAACAGGCCGAGGCGACCGGCTTCCAGCCCCTGTGCAGCCTGGCCCGCGGCCTCCGCCAGGACTTCGATGCCGTCACCGCCGGCCTCACCCTGGAGTGGAACTCCGGTCGCGTCGAGGGCAACGTGAACCGCATCAAACGGGACGGATACGGCCGCGCCAGCTTCGACCTCCTCCGCCTCCAGATCCTCCACGCAGACTGATCAGGGTGACGCCCAGTCATCGCTCCACAGAGAGTGGATCAGAACCGCTTGTCACGACCGCTGTCAATCCCGGCCCTGGCCGACCTGGCCTACACTGGCGCGGGCGGGACATTCGCCATGCCGATCAGGCGAAAGCCCGGCAAGGAGCTCACCCCAGGACAGAGATCGCTGAACCGGGCCCACGCCCGGTTCCGCTACCCCGTCGAACGCGATGTAGCCACCCTCAAACGCTGGCGGATCTTCCGCCACGCCCGCTGCAGCCCGAACTGGCGGACGTCAGCGGCCAAAGCTGTCCTCACCCTGGAGCTGCAACGCTGAAAAGGCTCAGTGCTTCAGCTGCCATTTGGTTGCGATCACTGCCGCCTCGACACGCGACTGGATGCCGAGCTTCAGGAGGATACGGGCCACGTGCTCCCGGGCGGTCCGCTCCGTGATCCCCAGCTCGCTGCCTATCTTCCGGTTCGTCATCCCATCGGCGACAAGGTGCAGGACCTCCAGCTCACGCTTGCTGAGCGACTCCAGGTGGGAACTTCGTCCCGTCGGCTGCTGAACATCCGTACTGCGTCGTGCTGCTGGCATTGAATCCCCTTAGTTATGGGAAGCGATCGCTCGATGATCTGGCAGGTCGGGCCGGACCGCGGCCAGGGTCGTCGTGGCGGCGGGCGAACTGCCCCTCGCGGCCCGCGGCCCGCAAACTTCCGTCTGCGCGTGTTTGTTTCTGTTCGATCTTGAGTATTTGTATCCGAGTCGGATCATGTCAAGGCAGTGCATGAGGCGTCATCTCGGACATGCTGCGGCGAGCCCGCTAGGAGGCTCGCGTCTTCTGCCCCGGAGGCAGTCGGGATGGATAGGGCGGAGGCGACCAGCAGCCGCACGGCGGTCGAACGGGAGACCGCCGCGGCCATGCCGACGGGAGGCGGGCGCTCCCCCGGCCCGCCAACTCCTTCACCACCTGGCCGAGTTGGTCGGCAATTCGGCGTATGCACCGCCGGTAGCGATCGATCAGGCCGGGGATCTGCTCGCGGAGCGTCGGCCGCGGACAGCCCAGAACCGGGCAGAACAAGCGCCGAATCCCAGTGACATCAAGACCCGCTCCACCACCCGCGGGCGCATCCGCGACCAGGCGGTGGCGGAAGCCGTGCACGCACTACTACCGGCCGACAGCCGGTGGCCGCATCTAGCTGACGACACCCACGAGGTACTTCGACTGCTGCCATGAATGATGACGCCCAACTCCACAACGCAGGGCCGCGCCGCCCCGCTGCGTCGGCGCAGCTTCTCCCCTTGGAGACCCTGCCCCAGGTCTGGGGGCAGGGTCAGCCCCCGATCGGTGCTGACCCGAAGCGATAAATGCAAGTTCTACTCCGCCGCGTCTCGGGATGCGGCAGCGGCCTGCAGGGCCAGCCACCGCACCGTCGGGGTGCCATGAGCCTCATCCTTGCACGGAGTCTAGGAGGCATTAAATAACTTCGGCAAGTATGAATTTAAGCCCTTTCGGGGCTGACGAAGGCCTCACGGACCGAGGTGACGATGGCACGCACGGGCACTGGCAAGTTCCTTGGCACCTTTGCTATATGAAGTCGCATCAGGCACCGTTTGCCCCGTCATGACGTGTCGCCTGGTACTGAAATTGAAGTCGTGATGTCGGTCTGAAGGTGGTCAACCGTCCATGATCTGGCCGGTGGTGGTGAGGCATCCATCGATGAGGTGGGGGCGGTACCGGATCTGCTTCAGGCTGCGCCTGACGGCTCGGGCGAGCTGGTCGAGGTTGGCTGCGGCGAGGTTGCCGATGGTGCGCTTGACCAGCGACCAGATCCCCTCTTACGGGTTGAGGTCCGGTGCATAAGAAGGGAGTTGGAAGACAGTCAGCCAGCCTCTGCTCGCCTCGATGAACTCCTGCATCGGCGGCATCAGGTGGGCGCGCAGGTTGTCCCACATGAGCACGATCGGGCCGCCCAGCTGGATGTGCGCGCAGATGAGCAGGTCCCGGTAGTCCTGCCAGGTCAAGCCCTTCTTCTCGCCCTTGCGGCCACGGTAGACATGGAAGCTGTAGAACATCCGGGACCGTTGACCGGGTTTGTAGCAGCTCAGTCCCGCCATGGAGACCCGGCTGGCTCCCCGGCCGCGCACCCGCACGACCGGGGTGCAGCCGATCCTGCCCCAGGTCCTGGCAGGCGACGGCCTCATCGACTGGTTCAGCCAAGATTTTCGTGATGCGGTGACGAAGCGTCATGCGAGTAGGACGCGCTTGCGCAGGAGTGGTAATGCGGCGCGTCCATACATTTGCCGTTTGAGCATCTTGATCCGGTTGACGTGGCCTTCGACCGGGCCGCTGCTCCACGGCAGGGTGAGGCCGGCGGTGACGGCGTCCTGGTCGCGTTCGAGTCCGTCAGCGAAGGCATGCAGGTGAGGTAGGTCGTCGGCGCGGATCGCGGAGATCCAGGCGGGAAGGTCGGTGCCGGTGCGGTCGCAGATCATGCGGGCGAAGGCATGGACGTGGTTACGCACGGCCGTCAGTTCGGGGCAGTGCGAGAGGACATCGTCGAGGAGACGTGAGCTGCCCCGACTTTCGTGGAGTCCGCGATCGTGTGATCAAGCGGCTTGCGGGTGTTGCTCCAGTCCCGTCCAGTACGCCTGCTCGTACTCGTCGGGCGGCATGTAGCCGAGGGCGGAGTGGAGGCGCTCGCTGTTGTAC
>NZ_JBIUUS010000093.1:0-3729 GCF_044742585.1 Kitasatospora sp. NPDC087861 | reverse complement strand
ACCCGTTGCTGGGAGGGGCCGTTGGGGGCGGTGAGGCCGTTGGAGGCGCCGTCCTGGTTGACGGCCGAGCCGCGCAGCACCGCGAGGACCGGGTGACCCAGGCGCCGGGCATCCGAGAGTCGTTCCAGGACGAGCAGACCGACGCCCTCGCCCCAGCCGGTCCCGTCCGCGCCGGCGGAGAACGGCTTGCACCGCCCGTCGGGTGCCAGCCCGCGCTGCCGGCTGAACTCCACGAACGGGGCGGGCGTCGCCATGACGGTGACGCCGCCGGCCAGGGCCATGGTGCACTCGCCGTTGCGCAGCGCGTTGGCGGCCAGGTGGAGGGCGACCAGCGAGGACGAGCAGGCGGTGTCGATCGTGACGGCGGGACCCTCCAACCCGAAGGAGTAGGCGACCCGCCCGGATGCCACGCTTCCCGCACTGCCGTTGATCACGTACCCCTCGACCTCGGCGGGTACGTCGGTCAGGCGCGCACCGTAGTCGTGGTACATCACACCGGCGAACACCCCGGTCCGGCTGCCGCGCATCGACGTCGGGTCGATCCCCGCGCGCTCGAACGCCTCCCACGAGGCTTCCAGCAGCAGCCGCTGCTGCGGATCCATCGCCAGGGCCTCGCGCGGGGAGATCCCGAACAGGTCCGCGTCGAAGTCGGCGGCGTCCGGCAGGAACGCGCCCTCGGTGGAGATCACCGAACCCGGCCTGCCGCCCGTCGGGTCGTACAAGGCCTCCGGGGACCAACCGCGGTCGGACGGCATGGCCGTCACCGCATCGCCGGCGGTGGAGAGCAGGTCCCACAACGCTTCCGGTGAACTGCTGCCGCCGGCGAAGCGGCAGCTCATCGAGACGATGACCACCGGGTCGTCGGAAGGAGGGACGACCGGAGCAGCCGAGGAGGGCTCCTGCGCCCGCCGCCCGTACAGCGCCTCCTCGAGATACCCGGCCAGCGCCGCCGGATTCGGGTGGTCGAACACGATCGTGGCGGGCAGCCGTAGACCGGTCGCGTGGTTGAGCTGGTTGCGAAGGTCGACGGCGGCGAGTGAGTCGAAGCCGAGGTCACGGAACGCCCGGTCGTGCGGAACCCGGTCGGTCGAGCCCTGCCCGAGGACCGCGGCCGCCCTGGTGCGCACCAGATCGAGCAGGACGCCGGCCCGGCGATCGGCGGGAACGTCCGCCAACGGCCGGGTGTCGTCCCCGGGCAGGTGGGCCGCCGTGCGGCGCACCGGCACGTGGATCAGGTCACGCAGCATCGGCGGAACCGGTCCACCCAGCGCGGCCAGCGCCGCGGAGTCCACCCGTATCGGGACGACGGTCGCCGGGCAGCCGTCGCGCCAGGCGAGGTCGAACGATACGAGCGCGGACTCGGTCGTCATGGGGGCGATGCCCAGCGCTGACAGCCTGCGGACGTCCGTGTCCGTCAACGTGCCGGTCAGAGCGCTGCGTTCGGCCCACAGCCCCCAGGCCAGCGAGACCGCGGCCAGACCCTGGTCCCGCCGGTGGTGGGCGAGCGCGTCCAGGAAGGCGTTGGCGGCGGAGTAGGCGGCCTGTCCGGCCGAACCGAGCACGCCGGCGGCCGAGGAGAACAGGATGAAACGGGCCACCTCGTGCTGACGCGTCAGCTCGTGCAGGTGCATCGCCGCATCGATCTTCGGACGCAGCACGTGGGTGACCTGGTCCCGGGTGAGGGACGTGAGCACACCGTCGGCGAGCACCCCGGCGGTGTGGATCACCGCCGTCACCGGGTGGCGCGCCCGCGCCTCGTCGAACACCCGGGCCAGCGCGTCGCGGTCGGCGGCGTCGCACGCGACGATCTCCGCGTGCGCACCGGCCGCCCGGAGTTCGGCGATCAGGTCCGCCGCACCCTCCGCGTCCGGCCCCTTCCGGCTGAGCAGCAGCAGGCGCCGCACACCGTGGGTGGCGACCAGATGCCGGGCCACCTGGCGGCCGAGCGTTCCCGTACCGCCGGTGATCAGCACGGTGCCGTCGGAGGCACCGGGCGTCGCGGCGGTACCGGTGGAGACCGTGCGGACCAACGTGGGGAGCAGCGGGCTTCCGCGGCGAATCGCGAGCTGCGGCTCCCCGCTCGCGACGGTGATCGGCAGGACCTGCTCGGAGGGTTCGGTGCCGTCGATGTCGGCGAGCACGAACCGGCCCGGATGCTCCGTCTGCGCCGACCGGACCATGCCCCACACCGTGGCGAGCCGGGCGTCGACGCGGTCGTCGGGCAATGCCCGCACGGCCCGGTCCGTGACGAACACCAGCTGGGATTCCTCGAACGCGGGCTCGGCGAGCCACGTCTGGAGCAGCTGCAGCGTCAGCACCGCCGCGGCGTGCGCGGTCTCCGCCGAGGGTTCGTCGTCCCCCGCGTGTTCCCGGTCCAGCCGCGCGAAGACCAGCGAGGGGGGCGCGGTGTCGTCGTCGGCGACCAGCAGGGACAGCTCGGCCGCGTCGCGCACGTCGACGTGCGTGATGATGTCCGCGGGCACCACGGACGCCGTGGTGAACTCGTTCCACTCCACGCGCAGCGGGCCGCCGTCGCCGGCACCGAGCCGGGAGATCTCGGCGAGATCCACCTGCCGCAGCATGAGCGCCCCGGCTTCCGCGATCAGCACGCCGGCGGGGTCGAGGAGCGACAGCCGGGCTTTGGTCGGGCTCACGGCGTGCAGGCGCACGCGTGCCGCGGTGGCGCCCGAGGAGTACACGGTGAAGTCCCGCCACTCCCAGGGCAGCACGGACGGCGCCTCCGTGCGGGAGGAAGCGGCGAACAGCACGGTCTGCGCGGCCGCGTCGAGCAGACCCGGGTGCAGCGTGAACCGCCGTGCGGCCGCGCGCTGTTCCTCGGGCAGTGCGATCTCGGCGAACACCTCGTCGCCACGGTGCCACAGTGCGCGCAGCCCCTGGAACGCCGGGCCGTAGGCATATCCCCGCGCGGCCAGGTTCCGGTACCCGGACTCGACGGGCACGGGGGTGGCGTCCGCCGGCGGCCACGCCACGGCGGCCGGGACGGCCGCCGCAGCCGATCGCGACAGGGTGCCGCTCGCGTGCAGCGTCCACGTGTCGCCCTGGAGCGCGTCCTCCGGGCGCGCGTACACGGCGAGCGCATGGCGTCCGTCCCGGGGCGGGGAAACCTGCACCCGCACCTGGACACCGCCGTGCTCGGGCACCACCAGCGGCGTCGTGAGGGTCAGCTCCTCGACGAGGTCGCAGCCGACCTCGTCACCGGCCCGCACCGCCATCTCCAGCACCGCCGTTCCCGGCAGCAGCACCACCCCGGCGATGGAGTGATCGGCCAGCCAGGGCTGCCGGTCGAGCGCGATCCGCCCCGTGAACAGCGTCTCCCGGCCATCAGGATGGTCGATCCGCGCCGACAGCAACGGATGGTCGAGCGCCGTCTGCCCGGCCGCCGCGAGGTCCGCGGCGCCGGTGCCCTGGTTCTCCATCCAGTAGCGCGTGCGCTGGAAGGGGTAGGTGGGCAGGGGAACCCGCCGCGCGCCCGGGTACTGCGCGGCCCAGTCGACGGGCAGGCCGCACACCCAGGCCTGCGCGGCGGACGTGAGCAGCCGGGCGAGCGTGCCGTCGTTGCGGCGCAGGGTCCCGATCACCGCGATGGCGTCGGAGGCCTCCGTCAGGGGAGCCGTGAGTACGGGGTGGGCGCTGGGTTCGATGAAGGTGGTGTGGTGGGTGGTGATGAGGGTTTGGGCGGTGGGGTGGAAGAGGACGGGGTTGCGGAGG
>NZ_JBIUUS010000092.1:2180-4010 GCF_044742585.1 Kitasatospora sp. NPDC087861 | reverse complement strand
GGCTGGGACGGCGACGACCACTGGACCCCTGGCACCGTTCGTGAGTGGTGGCGCGACCGGAGCCGGGTCCGCGAGTGGGCCCTGGCCATCGCGGCAGACTGGGGTGCCGCTACACACGCTGACTGGGGGAGAAACGGGTCCGTCAAGTTCCAAGGGCACTATCACGACGCAGCCCGGGGCCACTTGGACTTCGCGGCCTACATCGACGACGGGCTTGAGACGTATCTGCGCAACTACACCTTCTGGCTGGATCAGCGCCGCCCACCCCGCAGTTGGGAGGCCCTTCCAACGCTGTAGCCCGCCTCTCGGATCAGGTTGGTCCGTATCCGGCTGCCCCGCATGAGGCACAGGCGGTCTACTTGCTCTGTTCACGCATCATCTGAGCGATCCCGGCACGGGCCCCGTCGAGGTCGAGCTCTGTCATTTCGAGCTTCTCTCGGGTTTCTTGGAGTTCTGCAAGCGTTGCGGAGAGTCGCTCCTCAAGTTGCTGGTTGGCCGTCAGCAGTTCTTGGATCCGCGCCGCGGCATCGCCGGAGCTGGCCTGTTCGAGCTGCTGGCCGAGGCTGCGACGGACCACGCCCTTGAGCTTGTCGCGCTCCTCGCGCAGATTCCGTATCTCCGCACGGGCGAGTTCGAGGTCGACGGCGAGGCTGGCCGCACTCGGAGCCCTGCCGCCGGCCTTCTCGCGTGTGGTCGTGGATGCTTGGCCTTTGCGTGCCTTGTCGATGTGCTCTTTGATCTCGGGCTGGTAGACCAGCCAGTTGGAGACGCCGGCTGCCCGCGCGACGCCGAGCATGGTGATCTCCTGCCCGTTGGCGGCCATGCTGTCGACGGTGGCGAGGACCTTGGCCCGCTTCTGCTGGCTGTCACGTCGGCGTGCTTCGCGGAGAACGTCGCCGCGGCTTCGAGTGGCGGTCACTGGTCGGCTCCGGTCGGGTGGCGGCGGACAACGGTCAGCGGGAGGAGGCGCCTGCCTGATGGTTCGGCTTCCGCTCCGGCCACGATGGTGGCAGATCCGGCTCGGGACTTCCGCAGGAGCCTGGCAGCGTCCTCGACCTCCTGTCGTTCGGCTTCCGGAAGAGCGGCCAGAGTGGTCCGCATTGTCGCGACCACGTTGGTGTAGTCCCGGATCTGGCCGTCCATGCCGTCGATGATGTATCCCGCGACGCCAGCCGCCGCTGCGATCTCGCGGCTGCCCTTGAGCCGGATGAGCTCGTCCTGGATCGCGGGCAGATAGGACGGGTCGGGGCTGTAGGACGGGCAACCGGCGCATTGGAATCGGATCGGGCACGCTTGGCCGCCGGCCTTCACGTTCGTCGGCTCCTCGCAGTTGCCGTATGGGACGGCGACGGACTTGCGTTCGTACCCGAGGGCCGTTCCGCCGGCGCGGGGCTGGCCTGCGCGGTCGAGGACGAACTTCCGCATGGTGTCGGCTGCCTCGCGGCGTCGCTGGAGGGAGACCTTGTAGTAACCGCGAGTTACATCAAGGGAGTTGTGGTCCATGAGCTCCATCAGCAGATGCGGCGGAACCCCGGCGTCGGCGTGGCGCTGGCAGTAGGTGTGGCGGAAGGCGTACGGGAAGATCAGGCTTCGGTCGAACGGAAGCAGCCCGCCGTCCGTGTCCGGGACATTCGAACGGAGGTCGGGGATCTCGTCGACCCACGCCCGCAGAGCCTTGGCCAAGTACGGCGTGGGCATGCAGGTCTTTCCCCGGTTCGGCGGAAACAGGTGGGCACCCTTGCCGATCGGGTATCCGAGTTCGGTCATCCTCTTGCGCCATACCAGGATGGCTTCGACAGTCTCTTCGAAGATCGGCAGGCGGCGGCCGAG
>NZ_JBIUUS010000092.1:0-2083 GCF_044742585.1 Kitasatospora sp. NPDC087861 | reverse complement strand
AGCCGTCTGGCCTTCCGGTTGTCCCAGATCAGCTGCCATTCGTCGCCATCGCGTTCCAGACATTCGAACCGCGCGCCGGCGATCTCGTGCGGCCGGCGTCCCGTGTCGCGCAGGAGTATGTAGGCGGTCCGGAACATCAGGTGGATGTCCTCCGGTGCCATCGCGCCGTACGGGTTCTGCGTGCCGATGCTGCCAAGGTTTCGGTCCAGCTGGTCGATGACGGATTCGGGCAGTGCCTTGCCCATGTCGTCTTCGTCCTTGATCACGTTCTTGATCGAGTGGTGCTTTGGGTGCCGGGAGAAGGCGGCTGGAAGGGTGTCGAGCTGCCCGGCGAGGCGTCCGAAGTCGACGATCTCGACGAGGGAGGAGAACAGCTGGCGCCGCCGCTGATGGGAGTAGAGCTCGCCGTCGTCCTTGCGGAGCTGCACGAAGTTCTCGAAGACGGCGGTCATGTCGGCGAAGCCCAGCTGGTTGGGCTCGGCGCTGCCGCCCGGTCGGTGGCTCAGAGTCCGTGAAGCCAGTTCGCAGGCCCGGACCCGGTCCTGGAGCTTTGCCCCGTCCGGCCTGGTGGTCCGAGCCCATTCCATCGCGGCATCCCGCAACCACGGCTGCCGGATGACAGCGAAGTCGACGGTGCTCGGGCGAACAACGCGTCCGCTCTCGCTGGAGCGGGACCTGACGCCGGCGATCCGCAAGTCCCACTGGAGGCGGTCCATCGGGTCGATGCCCTGGAATTCCCACAGGCCTCTCATGACCTCGACCCTGACCGATTGCAGGAATGCATCCCGCGTCGACCTTCGCGCGCCGCCCTTGACGGTGCTGGTGGCGCGGGCCGTGAAGTTTCCGTCGTAGAGGGCCAGGCTTGACCAACCTCCGTACTGCATCGCCGTGAACCGCACGGGGTCGGCCTCAAGCGTCCGTTCCTGAGCGTCGCGCCGCTGGAGGGTATAGAGGAGTTCCAGCCGAACGGTCTCGCTCAGATTGGCCAGCGAGAACTGGTGAGCGCCAAGGTACGGCAACTCACATGAGGCCCAGCTCGTGGCTTGCTCCATGTTCCAGGGCAGACCGCGAGCGGCGAGGTCGGTCATGCACCGACGTACGTGGGCCTGGCACAAACCGTTGCTGAGCTCCTCGTGCCCGCATCCGGCGACGACGCACTCGGCCCGCGCCTGGTAGGGCTTCTGACTGCTTGCCCACTCGCTCAGGACCAGCCCCGAGTCCTTCCTTCGGTGCTGGTTCCAGAGTCCGCTGTGGCCTCGGCACAAGCCAGTGGAGATCTTCTCCCGGCGGCACGTACCGCCAGCGGCGACGCAGACTCCGTTGTGGAATCCGGCCCTGAATCGGAACGTCGGTTGGTACGTGGAATCGAACTCCGCGGCGTTCTGCTCGCTCCTCTTGAACGCGATGGTGCAGGACTGACACCGCCTGGTGGGGCTTACGGTGGGGCAGGCCGCGGTCCGGCACAGGAACGCCCTGCTGAGCGGGTTGTCCGGGCTTGCGGTGAACAGCAGCGCGTCGGGGTTCCATTCGCCGGGCCGCCAGTTGGGGTCGATCCTGTCGCGGAGCCACCGGGTCCAGCCGGGAAGCAGCGAGGACCCGCCGGAGCCCCGTGTGATTGGTATGGGTGCATGCGCCGTGCTCATGTGGTCGTCCTCCGGGCGGCTTGGAGATCGTGAACCCGGCGGGCCTGCTCTCGCTTCTCCTCGTTGGTGGTGTGCAGGTAGACGTTCATCGAGTGCTCGGAGATGTGACCGGCGAAGTCCTGCGCGGTGTCGCGCGGCATCTTGTCCTTGATCCAGCGGGTGATGGTGCCGTGGCGGACCATGTGGGGGTGCG
The DNA here is from genome assembly GCF_044742585.1 of Kitasatospora sp. NPDC087861. Classification (NCBI taxonomy): domain Bacteria; kingdom Bacillati; phylum Actinomycetota; class Actinomycetes; order Kitasatosporales; family Streptomycetaceae; genus Kitasatospora; species Kitasatospora sp. NPDC087861. The sequence goes on along the minus strand of NZ_JBIUUS010000092.1, from coordinate 247 downwards.
CGTCCAGGCCGGCCAGCTTGGCGAGGCGCTTGAACAGCTCGTAGGTGTTGGCGTACTTCATGGGCCCGCCGAGCGGGGCGGCGAAGAGGTTCACGAACACCATGTCGATGTCGGCTGCCGCAGGGACCTCGTCCCGCTCGTACTGGTAGTCACCGTAGGACCCAACGGTTCCAAGCGAGACCGGGATCCACCTGGACCTCCTCGACTTCGCGAGGGCCCCGTTGGTGTTGGTATCGCGCCGGACGAC
>NZ_JBIUUS010000091.1:0-4225 GCF_044742585.1 Kitasatospora sp. NPDC087861 | reverse complement strand
TCCGACAGAAGGCCGTCCACACCCTCCCGGTCGGTGGTGTGGTCGTCCGCGAACCGACGGTCACCCGTCGCATCCGGCACGTACTTCACACAGACAACGATCCTCAAGCTCACGGCCTGTCTCCTGTACTGGTCTCGTCCGGCGGCTGCGGCTGTGCAAGCGGGCGCGAACACGGCACGCACCCGCTCCGGGCAGCGTGTTCCCGTGCCGGTCCGGAACTTCCTGGCAGCATACTCGGCAGTAGCCCAGTGGTCACTACTGGCCAGTAGCTTAGGCCGGACGGCTGCACTTCCGCGTGCGCCCATCCTGCCCCAGACCATCCCCGACACCACCTGACGGGGCGACATATCCGCAGCGGGATCGTCCGCCGGGCGACGAACAGATGACAGCAAACAGATTTCGTCATCTGTTATCTGTTCGCTGTCATCTGTTATCTGTCATCTGTTCGCCGCCGGCCGGCTGCCCCCTGTCCCCGGCCAGCCGTCACCCGCCGCCCGACCGAGGCCGGCCTCCCGCCACGCCCCGACTCAGACCGCCTGGCCGAGCGCCGCGATCACATCCGCCTTGCGCGGCAGCCCGGCCGCGCGACGCACCACCCGGCCGTCCGCGTCCAGCACCAGGACGGTCGGTGTGCGCAGGATCTCCAGCCGGCGGACCAGCTCCAACCGCTCCTCGGCATCCACCTCGACGTGCGCCACCCCTTCGACCATGCCGGCCACGTCCGCCAGCACCCGGCGGGTGGCGCGACAGGGCTGACAGAACGCCGTCGAGAACTGCACCAACGTCGCCCGCTCGCCGAGCACCCCGCCCAGCTCCGCCCCCGACAGCCGTACCGCCCCGTCCTTGGTCCGCACCTTCAGCCTCCCGTCGCGCCCGGCCCGTGGCAGCCCGAACGTGGTCGCCAGCACCGGCACGACAACGCACACCGCCAACCCGGTCATCCCCCTAGTCTGCGACAGCGCCCTCAGGGCCCCGAAAGGGAGGTCGACCACCAGTGCAGGGCCCGCGTACGATCGGCGGGTGGAATCCGACCGCACCGCTCCGCCGTTGCCGACCTCCCGCCGCGTCGTCGACCTGGGCCGGGCCACCACCACCCGCTGTCGCTGACGCGCCCCGCCGCCGCCCGTCGCGACCCTTCCGGAGCCCTCGTGCAGATCGACCCCCGCGGTCCCCGCTTCGCCGCCGCGCTCACCTCAGTCGTCCTGGCTGTCGCCCTGATCACCGGCAGCGGCGTGCTGCTGGCCGTCCAGGCTCTCGTCTTCGCACTCGGCGCGTTCGGCGGCCTGTGGCTCTCCCCGTACGGCTGGCTGTACCGGACGCTCCTCCTCCCCCGGCTGGCCCCGCCCTCCGAGACCGAGGACGAGCGGCCGCCCCGCTTCGCGCAGGGCGTCGGCCTGGTGTTCGCCGTCGTCGGCACCCTCGGCTTCCTCACCGGGGTGACCTGGCTCGGCCTGCTGGCCACAGCCTCCGCCCTGGCCGCGGCCTTCCTCAACGCCGCGTTCGGCTACTGCCTCGGATCCGAGATCTACCCGCTCGTCCGGCACGCGCAGGGCCGCCTCGGCACCGGGGCCTGACCGCCCCCTGGACGCCAGAGGCGTCCCGGGCCCCAGGGTCGTCACGGACGGGAAAAGTTCCCGTCCGAACTCATCACGGAGATCACACCTCGAATATTCGCTTGACCGCACGGCTCAGGTGACAGCAGGCACTCGTTCGGGGGATCATCTCCGTGAATCACCCGTGACCGCCGCGGCGTGCCGCGCTCCGATCGGCCTCCACACAACGGCGCGGGTACCGCCGTACCGGGCTCCGGCCCGTGGAAGTCAGGACTGACCGTGGCAGAGTTCGTGTACCCGCCGGTGATCGGCGCCGCACTCACCGCCTTCCGCGCGCTCGACGTGCGGATCAAGATCGTAGGCGCCGAACACATCCCCGCCAGGGGCGGAGCCGTACTGGTCAGCAATCACATCAGCTACCTGGACTTCCTCTTCGCCGGGCTCGGCGCCTACCGCGGCGGCAAGCGCAAGACCCGCTTCATGGCCAAGGACGACGTCTTCAAGCACCGGATCTCCGGCCCGCTGATGCGCGGCATGAAGCACATCCCGGTCGACCGCACCGACGGGCAGCCCGCCTACGAGGCCGCCGTGCGCGCCCTCAAGGCCGGCGAGGTCGTCGGGGTGTTCCCCGAGGCGACCATCAGTCGCTCCTTCATGCTGAAGAAGTTCAAGACCGGCGCCGCCCGGATGGCCGCCGACTCCGGCACCCCGCTACTGCCCGTCGTCCTCTGGGGTACCCAGCAGCTCTGGACCAAGGGCCGCCCGAAGACCCTGACCAAGCGTCACGTCCCGGTCACCATCATGATCGGAGAACCGATTCACCTGGGGCCGAACGACAAGCCCGTCATGGTCACCAGACGGCTGCGCGCCGCCATGAGCGAGATGCTCGACCAGACCCAGCGCGAGTACCCCGGCAAGCCCTCCGGCGCGGACGACACCTGGTGGCTGCCCACCCACCTCGGTGGCACCGCGCCCACTCTGGAGGTCGCCGAGGCCGAGGACGAGGCGGAGGCCCTCGCCAAGGCCGAGCGCCGCGCCGCCCGGGGCTGACCCGCCCCGCCCCCTCTCCTCCGCCGCTCCTCCTCCGCCGCGCCGCAAGACCGTCCACTCCGCCAGGCCTTCTACTCCGTGTGACCGACCGGACGCGAGGCGTTGCGTGTCGCCCGGCCGCTGGCGTCCCCCATCTGACACAGTGACAGCTCCTTCGAGGGGCCTTCGTCCCACATCGGGGACGGAGCCAATGTCGGCGAGGTCGGAAAGGTCGGAGACGGAGATGGCACGGATGACCGGCGCGCGGCAGTCACCCACGCTCACGCCCAAGGCCCGCACCCGCGCAAGCGCCGGTGCGGGCCTTCTGCTGCTGGGCACCCTGCTCACCGGGTGCGGGGCCGAGCCCGGCGAGATCCCACTGTCCGAGATCCAGGCGGACACGCCTTCCGCCTCCCCCGAGACGACACCGGCCACCGCGAGCCCCGGCGCTGCCGGCTCTGCTGCCGCGACCCCCGGCCTGGTCGGCGCCGCCTCCGGAGCGCCCGCGGCCACCGCGGACAACGGTCCGATCGTCGGTGTGTCCTTCCTCGACGCCACCCGCACCACCAGCTCCATCGTCGCCATCGCACCCGACGGCGCCGACCGGCGCCAGATCACCCAGCCGCCCAACCACACCAGCGACGACCGCCCCGACTGGTCCCCCGACGGCAGCACGATCGCCTTCGACCGGACCGACGTGCAGAGCGGCGCCGCCCGTCTCTGGACCGTGTCCGCCTCCGGCGACGGCGCCCACCAGATCGGCCAGCTCTGCGAGGCCAGTGCTGCCGACTGCGCCAACGAGGACGAGCGTGCTCCCGCCTACTCGCCCGACGGCAAACAGCTCGCCTTCAGCCGTTCCTGGGGCGCCCTCGACCGGACCCGCAGCAACCAGGTCCAGTACTCGGACCTCTACCTGATGAACCCCGACGGCACCGAAGTCCAGCGGCTCACCTTCCTCACCAACGACAAGCCGTACTCCGGTCAGGTGAGCAACCCCAGCTGGTCACCGGACGGCAAGCAGCTCACCTTCGAGTACCGCACCAGCGCCACCGGCCAGCCCGCCAACAGCCGCGCCATCTACGTCGTCGGCGCGGACGGCACCGGACTGCGGCAGCTCACCCCCTGGGAACTGCGCGCCGGGGACCGCGCCAACTGGTCCCCCGACGGCACGCAGATCCTCTTCACCACGTACCCGGCCGGCCCGGACAACGCCCCCGGCGGCGGCATCTACACCGTCCACCCCGACGGCACCGCCATCGGCGCGCTCACCCCCGCCCCGTCCGACGCCTTCTACGGCACCGCGTCCTTCGCGCCCGACGGCAAGTCCATCGTCTTCGCCAGCGCCGCCGCCGGGGCCGGCGCCGACCTCTACAGCATGCAGCCGGACGGCACGGGCGTCACCCGGCTCACCAACGGCGCGGACGCGTGGCTGAGCCGGCAGGCATGGGGAAAGGCGGCGGCTCCGGAGCCTGCGCAGCCCCAAGCTCAGCCGCAACCGCAACCGCAACCGCAGGAAGAGCAGCAGCTCCAGGACGGGTGAGCCACAACGCAGAGAACCCCCATCCGGTTTCCCGGATGGGGGTTCTCTGTGAATGATTGTTCGGCGGCGTCCTACTCTCCCACAGGGTCCCCCCTGCAGTACC
>NZ_JBIUUS010000090.1:0-4296 GCF_044742585.1 Kitasatospora sp. NPDC087861 | reverse complement strand
ACGAACACGCCCCCCTCGCCCTCGCCCAAAAAGCCAGCACCATCGACGGCACCGCCCCCCTCTTCACCGCCCTCCTCAACTACCGACACAGCCACGCACCGGAGGACGATCCCGGCATCGGCCTGGAGGGGGTCGAGGCCGAGCACGGGCAGGACCGCACCAACTACCCGCTGACCATGGCGGTCGACGACCTGGGCACCGGGTTCGAGCTGTCCGCGCAGGCGATCGACCCGATCGACCCGGCGCTCGTCTGCACCCTCCTGCACACCGCCCTGCAGAACCTCGTCACCGCACTCGACACCGCACCCGACACCCCCCTCAACCACCTCGACGTCCTCACCGAGGCCCAGCGGCGGACGCTCCTGACCGAGTGGAACGACACCCGCGTCGAGCGCCCCGCCGTCAGCCTGACCGAGCTGTTCGAGGCCCAGGCCGCCCGGACACCGGACGCCGTGGCGCTGGTCTTCGAGAGCGAGTCGCTGACCTACGCCGAGCTGAACGCCCGCGCCAACCGGCTGGCCCGGCTGCTCATGGCGCGCGGGGTGGGCCCGGAGTCGCTGGTGCCGGTGCTGATGCGGCGCTCGGCGGACCTGGTGGTCACCCTGCTGGCCGTGCTGAAGGCGGGCGGCGCATACGTGCCGATCGACGCGCGGGCGCCCGAGGCCCGGATGGAGGTGGTCTACCGGGACGCGGGGGCCGGCCTGCTGCTGGTGGACGCCGGCACCGTCGGCCACGGCTTCGTCCGGGGCGTCGAGGCGGCCGGAGCCGAGGTCCTCGTCGTCGACGCGGCCGCCGGGACCGGCGATCCGGGGAACCCGGCCGTGCGGACCCTGCCGGACCAGCCGGCGTACGTGATGTACACCTCCGGATCCACCGGCGTCCCGAAGGGCATCGTCAACACCCACGGCGGCGTGGTCGAACTGGTCTCGGACCGCTGCTGGCGGGAGACCGTGCCGCACCGCGTGCTGTTCCAGTCCCCGCACGCCTTCGACGCCTCCACCTACGAGCTCTGGGTGCCGCTGACCGCCGGCGGCACGGTCGTGGTGTCCCCCGAGGGACGGTTGGACGCCTCGGCCATCCGCACGCTGACGAAGCGTCACGACCTGACCCACCTGCACCTCACCGCGGGCCTGTTCCGGGTCCTCGCGGAGGACGACCCGGCGGCGTTCACCGGGATCCAGGAGGTCGGCACCGGCGGTGACATCGTCCCGGCGGCGGCCGTCCGGCGGGTGCTCGACGCCTGCCCGGGGATCCTGGTCCGCAACACCTACGGCCCGACCGAGACCACGCTCTGCACCACGCAGGTCCCCCTGGTCAGCAGCGCAGAGGTCCCCGCGGTGCTGCCGATCGGCCGTCCGATGGACAACTCACGTGCCTACGTCCTGGATTCCGCGCTGCGGCCGGTGCCCGTGGGCACGGCCGGTGAACTGTACCTGGCCGGCACCGGGCTGGCCCGCGGCTACCTGGGCCGGGCCGACCTGACCGCCCAGCGGTTCGTGGCCGACCCGTTCGGCCCGATCGGGAGCCGGATGTACCGCACCGGGGACCTGGTCCGCTGGACGGCCGACGGGCAGCTGGAGTTCCTCGGCCGCGCCGACGACCAGGTGAAGATCCGCGGCTTCCGCATCGAACTCGGCGAGGTGGAAGCGGCGTTGAGCGCCCACCCGGCGCTCTCCGACGCCGCGGTGATCGCCCGCGAGGACCGCGCCGGGGACAAGCGACTGGTCGCCTACGCCGTCCTCGCGGACCCCGCCGGCACCACCGTCACCGTCGAGGACCTGCGCCGGCACCTGGCCGACCTGCTGCCGGACTACATGGTCCCGTCCGCGGCCGTCCTGCTGCCGGCCCTGCCCCTGACGGCGAACGGGAAGCTCGACCGCGCCTCGCTGCCCGCACCCGACCTCGGTTCGCGGGTCGCCCACCGGGCGCCGGTCACCGACCGCGAGCGGCAGCTGTGCGAGGCCTTCGCCCAGGTGCTGGGCGTGCCCGAGGTCGGCATGGACGACAACTTCTTCGACCTGGGCGGGCACTCTCTGCTGGCCACCCGACTGGTCAGCCGGATCCGCACCCTGCTCGACGTCGAGCTGCCGGTCCAGGCCCTCTTCGAGACACCGACCGTCGCCGGTGTGGCCAAGCGACTCGAATCACTCACCACCAAGAAGGCACGGCCCGCGTTCCGGCCGATGCGCGGGCACAAGGAGTCCTGATGGTCCCGGTTTCTTTCGCACAGCAGCGGCTCTGGTTCCTCGACCAGCTCGAGGGCCCGAACGCCACCTACAACATCCCGCTCGGCCTGCGGCTGACCGGCCCGCTGGACGCCTCCGTCCTGGACGCCGCGCTGCGGGACGTGGTGGGACGGCACGAGGTGCTGCGGACGGTCTTCCCCGCGACCGACGGTCAGCCGTGGCAGGACATCCGGTCGGCCGACGCGGTCGGTCCGCTGCTCACGGTGGTCGACGCCGCCGCCCTCGACGCGGCCGAGCTCGACGCCGCCGTGGCCGGCGCCGCCCGCCACGTCTTCGATCTCACCGACGAACTGCCCATCCGCGCCTGGCTGTTCGGCCGCAGCCGGACCGAACACGTGCTGCTGCTGGTGGTCCACCACATCGCCGGCGACGGCTGGTCGATGGGCCCGCTCGCCCGGGACGTCTCCGCCGCCTACACCGCCCGGCTGGCGGGCACCGCGCCGCAGTGGGACGAACTCCCCGGCCAGTACGCGGACTACGCGCTCTGGCAGCGTGAGCTGCTGGGCGAGGAGGACGACCCGGAGAGCCTGCTCTTCGAACAACTCGCCTACTGGCGGGCGGCGCTGGCCAACCTGCCGGAGGAGCTGGCGCTTCCCACCGTGCGCCCGCGCCCGGCGGTGGCCGGCCACGAGGGCGGGACGGTCGACATCGCCGTACCCGCCGACCTGCACCGCCGCCTCGTGGAGACGGCACGTGCCGAGGGCGTGACGGCGTTCATGGTGCTCCAGGCGGCGCTGGCCGTCCTGCTCTCCCGCCTCGGCGCTGGGACGGACGTCCCGATCGGCACGCCCGTCGCCGGCCGCACCGACGAGGCGCTCGACGATCTGGTCGGCTTCTTCGTCAACACCCTCGTGCTGCGCACCGACCTCTCCGGCGACCCGTCCTTCACCGAACTGCTGCGCCGCGTACGGCAGACCGGCCTCGGCGCGTTCGCCCACCAGGACGTGCCCTTCGAGCGGCTGGTGGAGGAGCTGGCACCGGCCCGCTCGATGGCCCGCCACCCGCTCTTCCAGGTGATGCTCTCCTTGCAGAACAACGCCCGGCCGGTCCTCGACCTGCCCGGCCTGACCGCCGAGCCACTGGCCGGCGGACAGGCTCCGGCGAAGTTCGACCTCTCCTTCACCTTCGGTGAGGACTTCGGCCCGGACAGGTCCCCGGCCGGGCTCCAGGGCAACGTCACGTTCGCGCTCGACCTCTTCGACGCGGCGGCGGCCGAACAGCTCGGCGCACGCTTCGTCCGGGTCCTGCGGGCGGTGCTGACCGAGCCGGGCCGGCCGGTGTCGGCGGTCGAGGTGCTGGACGCGGCGGAGCGGCAGCGGATCCTCACCGAGTGGAACGGCGCCGCCGCCGAGCTGGTGACGGGCACGCTGCCCGAGCTGTTCGCCGCCCAGGTGGCACGGACCCCCGACGCCGTGGCCGTCGTGTGTGGGGACACCGAACTCACCTACACCGAGCTGGACGGGCGGGCCAGCGCGCTCGCCCGGCGCCTGGCCGCCGAGGGCGTGGGGGCCGAGAGCGCCGTCGCGGTCCTGATGGAGCGCTCGGCGGACCTGGTCGTCGCGCTGCTGGCCGTCGTGAAGGCCGGTGGCTGCTATGTGCCGCTCGACGCCCGCTACCCGCTGACCCACCGGCTCGCGATCACCGCGGAGACCGGCGCCACCGTGGTCCTGACCGACACCGCACTGTCGGAAGAGGCCGCCGAACTCGGCCTCACCGTCCTCACCACGGACGGTCCCGCGCCCGCCGCCAGCGTCGATGTGGCCTTCCACGAGCGGCAGTTGGCGTACGTGATGTACACCTCCGGCTCCACCGGCCGCCCCAAGGGCGTCGCCGTCACCCACCGCGACGTCATCGCACTCGCCACCGACGACCGCATCGCGTCCCCCGCCATGCAACGCGTCCTACTCCACTCCCCGCACTCCTTCGACGCCTCCACCTTCGAACTATGGGTACCGCTCCTCAACGGCGGCAGCGTCATCGTCGCCCCCACCGGCGACCTCACCACCACCACCCTGCACCACCTCATCACCAGCCACGACATCACCGCCCT
>NZ_JBIUUS010000089.1:0-4490 GCF_044742585.1 Kitasatospora sp. NPDC087861 | reverse complement strand
CGTTATCTGGGGATCAAGTTCTCGGTTCGGGTGATCGCCCTGGTAGTAACGTCAAAGACATAGAAACAAGTGCGCGTGGCTGCAGGAGCGATCTCTGGGCCCCACCCTGGTTTCGGGCCGAGGGTCAAACCTCGATGCGCCGTTGCCACCAGGGCAGGTGCTGTGGAGCGAATGGATCGTTGACGGTGCGCTTTAGAACGCGTGCGTCGATCGGCGCCAGGGCGGCCTGTAGTTCCCTTCGAGCGCGGGGGCGGAGGTTGCAAGTGGCAACTTCGAGTAGCGTGCGGATGTGTCCGGTGGCGACGTCGGAGTATCCGTAGTGCCACTCTTCTGCGTTGCGAGGGCGTCCGGCTCTCTGAGCCCAGCGGCGGAAGGCCAGCGCGATGTCGCCCCTGGGCAGGCGTCGCTCGCGCTCGAACTGGGCGATCTGTCGGTTCGTGGAAGCGGACAGTCCTCTGATGACGGTCCGTCTGAAGTGCCTGGTGTCCCGCAGCGGCAGCTGGGACCTGATCTCGCCCGGTGTCCGGCGAGGCATGTGGACTTCCTGAAGGTGCCGGTGTTGGCAGGTGCAAGAACGCTAGCCCTGATGACACGATGTCTTCAAGAACATTTTCAGCTTGCCTGGACCTGCCCAGACAAGCCGCGGCGGTCGAGCTCGCGGCGGAGATCGAGGTTCTCGCCGTGGGCCTGCTCCAGTGCTTCCCGCAGGGCCTGGACTTCCTGGCGGTGCTGTTTCTTCAGTCGGGTGATCTGGCTGGTCAGCGCGAGGACGAGTGTGCTCTCCGGGTCCGCGGGGGGCGCCTGCGCGGGGATGGGGCGGGCCTGGGATCGCAGGCGTTCGATGCGTCCGCGCAGGTCGGGGTGGTTGTAGAGGAAGGCGTGGGAGACACGGCCTTCGCGCTGGACGGCCTGGAAGGTGATCGCCTCGCCGCGCTTGATCAACCGCCGGATGGCTTGCTCGGCGGCATGGGTCTTGGCCTGCGACTTTGCCTTCGCGGCGGCGGTGAGAGTCTGGGTGCGCTTGGTGCGGGCGTCGGTCACGGCCGGGTCCTTCGGTGGTGGTCGAGGTCGATGGTGAGAGGGACGGGCCCGGTGGGGGCGGTGCCGCAGCCGGCGCCCTGGACCGCGCGGCCGGGCTTGGCGCGGATCGTGTCCAGCAGCCTCGTGAGGGCCGCGTGCTCGGCCCGGCGCTGGAGGAGCCAGACGTTGTCCTCGGGCATCGGACGGCCGTGACGGTCCTGGAACGCGGTGGTGGCGCGGTCGATCAGCCCCTCGGTCTCGGCCAGCTGCCGTTCCAGGGCGGGTTGGTGGGAGGCGTCGGTGACGAAGACCGAGCAGGTCAGGCAGGCGTTTCCCTTGTCGCAGGTCTGCAGGGGCGGCAGCAGGCACCAGCCGTGCGGGAGGAACCGGTCGGCCCGGTTGAACAGCTGGAGGCTGTCATGGTCCTCGCGGGAGAAGACGATGCGGGTGCCGTCGGCCTTCAGCTTGGCGGTGGCAAGGAAGGCCTGCTCGGCGTGCTCCTCGCGGGCGGCGATGTAGTGCATCGTCATCGACGGGGTCGTGTGCCCGGCATAGCGCATCAACACGTGGACCGGCAGGCCGAGTTCGGCGAGCCGGGTCAGTTTGGTGTGCCGGAAGCGGTGGGTGTGGCTCAGCCCGACCGGCCTGCCCTTGCTGTCGGTGATCTTCACGACGGCGCTGAACTCCCGGAGCATCCAGGCATAGGTCCCGGACGGGTAGGGCTTGTCGCCCTGCCGATTGCCGGTCCGCTGCAGGAACAGGTGGCGCGGTGTGATGTCGGGGAAGTGTTCGCGGACCCACTGTCGCTGTTCCTCGATGACCGCGACGACCTCGCGGTCGACGAGGATGTTGTCCGGCGCGATGTCGATCTTGCTCTGTGCGTAGTGGAATCGGGCGATCTGTTCGCCCTCGGCGGCGTCGACCGCCCGGTCGGGGACCGGGGAGAGGCAGTCGAACCGGCAGGTGCGGATCTCGCTGGACCGGCGGCCGGTCAGGATCTGCAGGAGGATCATGCGCATGGCTTGCGGGTCGTCGAAACCGCGGGTGATGACCTGCTGCCCGTCCCCGCGGGTGATGGTCAGGCGTTCGTCGCGAGGGAGGCCGAGCAGGAGCAGGGCCGACGGGATCTGGGCGAGCGCGTGGTCGTCGACGTAGTGCTCATCGTTGAGTTCCCGCTGGTGCGGGATGCGGGAGACCTGGCGGAACCAGCCGGCAGCGTGGGCATCGGTGACCCGCGACCACGGGTGCGGGCCGAGGATCTGGAGGGCCTCGGCGGGGTTGGCCGCGGTGAACGCGAACAGCTCGGCGATGGCCCGCAGGTCGTCGTTGACCAGGCGGGGGTGGACGGGCCGCTGGGCGAACCGCTGCTCGGACCGGCGCAAGAGCCGGTTGGCCGGGTCGGCGTCCCAGCGGCGGAAGGCAGCGGCGAGCTGGACCGCGTGGGCGGGATCGCCCAGGACGTCCAGAGGGTCGGTGAAGGTCTCAAGCCATCGGTCGAAGCGGACGTAACAGCGCATCCGTTCCTGGCTCACGGTCGACCAGCGCAAGGTCCCGGCCTCGAGCTGGGTGCCGAGGTGCCACTTCACCGCTTCCCGGAGCCACGGTTGGCTGATCTTTGAGGGTGAACAGCCGTAGTGGGCCTGGGGTTCGTGTTCGGCCAGCGGGATCCGGGGATCGCAGCGGGGGTGCCACTCGTCCAGGGACCACCAGGGCCCGTCGTGGCAGCGGGTGAGCAGGGCCAGACGGGCGAAGCGGAAGATCACCCGCAGTCGGGCGACGCTGCCGTGCGGTGGCAGCCGACCCCAGCGGGTGGCATAGAACCACCGCTGCAGGGCGCCGGCGGTCTCCCAGTCCATCGTGCGGATCGAGGGCGGGAAGGGGTGGTTCTCCCGGATCGCTCGGCGGAGGATGTTCGCGAGCTGGTTGGTGCCCAGCACCGACGAGCGGGTTCCGTCCAGAGCCTGCCAGTGCGACATCCATGCCAGTTCGGCGGGGATCGGGTCGGGCAGGCCGGTCAGGTCGATCCTGCGGTCGCCGTTCTCGGTGATCCTGTCCCAGTCCTCGATGCCGTCCCCGATGACCGGTCCCTTCCAGGGCTCGGGTAGCTGCGACCACAGTCGCCAGATCGGGTCCTCGCCGCCGATGGCGTGCAGGCGGCGCTGGTCACCGGCCATCGGTCACCTGCCAGGCGGAGATGTACGACTTCCAGTTCGCCGCGGCCCGCAGGGCCTCGTCCTCTCGGACCCAGCCGTAGAGGTCGAGCGTGGTCTGCACGTGTGCGTGTCCGAGGCGGCGGGAGACCACCCACTCCGGTGTCCCGGCCAGCAGCAGTGCGGTCGCGTGGCTATGCCGAAACCAGTGCGGCGTCCAGGCGGATGGGCCGATGCCCTTCTTGCGCAGGGCGGCGGTCTTGTCCCTCACCGTTCCTTCCCGCATCGCGGCCAGCAGAGGCGGCCGGGTCAGGTTGACCAGCAGCGGCGAGTCGGTGCCGATCGGCAGGCCCAACTCGGCAGCTCGGCAGGCGAGATGGGTCAGGTAGTCGGCGAAGAGCCGCTCTAGGTCGGCGCCCACATAGACCCGGCGGGGGCGCATCATCTTCACCCTCGCCCCGTTCGGGTTGTCCCCGCGCGGCACGACCTCGACATAGGGAGTGCCGCCGCGGCCCATGACGAAGTCGCAGATCCGCAGGCCCAGGGCCTCGCCAAGGCGCATCCCGGTCTCCGCGAGCAGGGCGAACAGCAGCCGGTCACGCAGGTTCCCCGCCCACTCGCCGGCCGGGCCGTCCGGCGTCGCGCAACCGTCCAGGATCGCCTGGATCTCGGCCGGCAGCAGCAGGGGCGGCCGCCCGCGGTGCCGGTGGCGGCGAACGCGGACCAGCGAAGACGGCCCCGGTGTGCCGCGGGCGTCCAGGTGGGCAAGCAGACCCCGGGCTGGGGCCTGGCGCGGTGCCCCGCGCATCATCCGGCCCGCGACCGGCACCGCGAAGACCGCCTCCTGCCAGCGGTAGAAGGAGATCAGAGCGGCGAGTCTGGCCTCCAGGGTCTCGGGCGATGGAGCCTTCTCAGGATCGACGAGAGCGTTCTCGACGGTGCGGCCGTTGCGCAGCCAGGACAGGAATCCGGCAACGGCCGGGACTCCGAGATCGGCCCATCCCGCAGCCTCACCGCGCTGTTCGAGGAACGTCCACCACTGGGCCAGCGAGGTCGCATAGCCGCGGACGGTGTTCGGTGACCACAGGTGCCGGTGGGCCTCCAGCCACTCCTCGACCGGCGCGACCGTCCGGTACTTCTCATCGATCACGGTCCACGTCCGCTGCCCACCCGAGGGTCGGACCGCCAAGCTGAACGCCACTGTCGCCGTTCCATCTCGTTGAAGAACTCCCGCTGATAGCACTTCAACAACGAGACCAGACGGCTCCGGTCACGCTCGTCGCAGACATAGAAGAGAGCGGCTCAGGCCCCGTTGATAAC
>NZ_JBIUUS010000088.1:0-4789 GCF_044742585.1 Kitasatospora sp. NPDC087861 | reverse complement strand
TGACGGCCTCGGAGTTGTCACACTGGCACACACCACGTGATCATTCCGGGGCCGTCACCATGCCCGGAGGGCAGACCCCGACCGCTACGAGAGTCCGTCGTGCACCCGGTCCACCTCGTACGTGATCGGGTTGCTCGGGTCGCCGGGGCGGAGGAAGTAGCTGTGCAGGGAGTGCACCAGACGCTTGGAACCGAGGGTCCGCCCGGCTGTGGTGAGGGCCTGCGCGGCGACCTGACCTCCGAAGGTGCGCATCGCCGCCCCGGCATGGCATCGGCCACGGAACAGGTTCTTGTCCAGCTCCTCGATCCGGAGCAGGTCGATGAACGAGTCGCGTTCGGCTCGGCCGGAAGAGTCCGGTCTGATGGTTCGGTCACCTGCCCATGCTGGCAGAAGGCGGGCGGGCGTCGTGTGATCTGGATTACGGAGAGCGGAGGAACAGGTTACAGAAATCGGATCTGTCGGTATCACGTCCTATCGTCCTGGCTATGACGCAAGCCGTACAGACGTACGCCTATCTCCGCTCCTCCGCCGTGCATGAGAGCAGCGCCGGGCGCAGCCTCGCCCTGGAGACCTCGGGCGGCGCCACACCCGCCGGCCTGGTGGCCAACCCGCAGTTCTTCCGCGGGTTCCTCACCGCACCCGCGCCCGCCGCCGCAGCACTGCTCGCGGTCGCCGACGTGGCCGCCGCCCGGTACTACCAGCCGCAACTGCGGGCCTCGCTCGATCCGGTGGTGACGGCCAACGGCGACCGGCTGCGCTTCGAGTCCTTCTCCGGCTGCTGCGGCGTCTACGCCCGCCTCGACGTGCTCGCCGAGGGGCTGGACGGCGATGAGATCGGCCACGGCACCACCAACGTCGACGTCAACAACCCACTCCGCGAGGCCCTCGGCCGGATCGGCGCCGCCGACCCGCTGCACCTGGCGGTCGGCCCGGACGCGCTGGAGGTGACCACCTTCGACGGCCCGCTGGTGGAGAAGAAGGTCCCGCTGCCGGACCGCTGGCTGCGCGGCTTCGCCGAGACTCAGGTGCTCGCCACCGGCTTCGACCTGCGCACCGAGGTACCGGCGGCCGAAGCCGTCCGCTTCCTGCGCTCGCTCCCGCGCGGCAACGGCCGCTCCGTGCAGCAGTGGGTGGTGCCCGCAGGCCGTACGCTGCGACCGGCCAGCAGGCCCGTCCCCGGCGCGGTCTGCCTGCCCGGCCCCGAGCGGCTGGTGGCGTTACAGCGGGTGCTGCGGCACGCGCTCGCCCTGCGGGTGTACGGGCCACCTGGCGGTCCGTCGGCCATGGCCGCCGCCTGGGAGGTGGTGCTGCCCGGCATGCGGCTGACGCTCACTCTGTCGCCGGACGCCTCGCGCGGCTTCTCGGGCGAGGGCGGCGTGCTGGACGCGCTCGCGGGAGCGGACGCGGCGGCAGACGCCGAGCTGGTGTCGGTGCTGCTCGCCTGGGAGCCCCGGGTCGACCCGGCCGAACTCGCCGAGCAGGCCGGGCTGAGCGTCGAGCGGGTCCGCGCGGTGCTCACCCGGCTCGGCACGTCCGGGCAGATCGGCTACGACACGGCCGAGGCCGCGTACTTCCACCGGCAGCTGCCGTACGACTCCGGCCGCGCCGAGGCGCAGAACCCGCGCCTGAAGGCAGCGCACGCCCTGGTCGCGGCCGGTGCGGTGGCCCTGGAGGAGGGTGGCGGCGCGCTGGTGACGGTGGACGACCACGTCCAGCGGGTGCGGCGGGCAGCGGACGGGAAGCTGAGCTGCACCTGCCTGTGGTGGGCCAAGTACCGGGGCGGGCGCGGGCCGTGCAAGCATGCGCTGGCCGTGGGCCTGGCGCGGGACGAGAACGCGGACGGGAACCGGGAGGGGGCGCGATGAACCTGATCGAGCTGGTACGGGCGGAGGACATCGACGGGATCGTCCGGGAGCTGGTCGGGCTGACGCCAGATCAGCGGCGTGCTTTCCTGCCGGAGTTGAAGGTGATCCGCAAGGAGATCCGCGACGCCGAGTGGCCAGCGCCCGATGGCAAGCCGGTGCTGATCGCCGGGCTGGGGTGCCACACCTCGCCCTCGGGTGCGGCGGACTGGATCGGCGGCCCCGGCCTGGGCTGGAGCGAGGTCTCGCGCCACCCCGCCCTGCTGGCCGTCATTGAGAGCCAGCCGCTGGAGTGGCAGCACGACGTCATCGCCCGGCTCGCCGAGCGGCGGCCCGGGCGCTGGTGGGGGGAGTACCGGCTGCTGGAGCACCTTGTGCGCACGACCGGGTGTCCGGTGCCGACCTCGGACGAGTTCGTCCTGAGCTGGGTGCACGAGCGGTCGGCCAAGCACTACGACCTACCCGCCCACCTGACCGGCAGGATGCCCGGTGACAACCTGTGGGACCGGCTGTCCGGTGACTCCTTCGTCCCGCTGCTGGTGCCTCGGCTGTTCGAGATCGCCGACATCGGGACCAGCCTCGACCGCTCCTGGTACGTGACCGAGCCCGGCGGCGGGTGGCCGGTCTGCCTGGCGCGGCTGACCGAGCAGGGCGTCCTGGATCGCGCCGAGATGCTCGACGGCTGCCTGGCCCGCCTGGTGCGTGGAGGCAGGGTGGGCGATCAGCGGGTCTTCCTGAAGGTGCTTCAGGCACTCGCGCCGTCCACGGACGAGAACGCGGCCCGCGTCAGGAGCTATCTCGCGCTGCTCGACGCCGTGTCCACCGTCGCGGTCCATGCCCAACAGGTGCTCGGCGAGCTGGACGACGCCGGGCTGCTGGCGGCCGACCTGCTCGTCGAAGCGTCCGGGACGGTGCTGTTCCGGACCGAGAAGAAACTAGTCCGCACCCAGTTGGTCCGGCTGGACAAGGCCGCCGGCCGTGACCCGGCGTTGGCCGGACAGGTGGTGTTGGCGGCCTCGGAGGCCTTCGGGCACCCCGATCCGGAGGTGCAGGAGCACACGCTCAAGCTGATCGCCCGTCATCTGGCGGCGGCGGGCGAAGGGGTGCTGCCACGGCTGCGGGAGGCCGCCGAAGCGCTCCACCCGGCACACACAGCGTCGGCCGGTGAGCTGCTCGGAGCCCAGTTGCCCAGTGGCACGTACGAGGAACTGCTGCCGCCCGTACCGCAACCCGCGCCGGTCCCCGGACCGCTGGGCAGCCCGGCCGAAGTGGCCGAGGAGCTCAGCGCGATCCTCCTGGGCGACCCGGACGTGGTCGCCTTCGAACGGGCCCTGGACGGGCTGGTACGGCAGGCCCACCTGAGCCGGCCGGCGCTCACTGAGGCGCTGCTGCCGGTACTCGCGGGCCACAACCACGCCCGACGCGACTGGGAGGACTGCACCGCCCGCGACCTGCTCTACGTCGCCAGGGCGGCGACCTCCGGGTACGCGCCGACCGGTGCCCTGCGCAGTCGCGACCACACCTCTCCGTTCGGCCACCAGCTCGCGGGCCGCCTGGAGGAGGCGGCTCGGCTGATCATCGCCCGCCGGACCCCGTACCTGCTGGCCACGCCGACCTCGGGCACGGGCGCGCTGGACGCGGCCGTCCTGGTGGAGCGGCTGGCCGGGTACGAGGCGGTGGACGCCAAGGACGGGGATGCCGATCTCTCGCAGGCGCTGCTCCGTGTCGTGCCGACCGACGACCCCGACGTCCTGGCCGCCGCCGAGCACCTCACCTCCACTGCCGGGCAGCGGACGGCACGCTGGCTCAAGGCCGGTGGCCTGCCGACCCGACTGTCCGGGCCCGGCTATCTCGGGACGGCAGCGGAGCCCGGACTCGCGCCGTGGGAGGTGATCCGGCGGCTGGATGCCGTGTCGCAGCAGGTCGAACAGTCCCTGGCTGTTCCCGACGAGCCTCTCGCGGCCGACTGCCGGTGGCTGCTTCAGCCGCAGGCCCCTGCTGCTCGGACGTACGTGAGCCGCTCGCCCGAGTCGGCCCACTGGCTCTCGGTGTTCCCCAACCACCGGGAGCTGCTGGCCGCGAAGATGCTGACCTGGTCCGGTGGCGTCGCCAACCCGGAGGTCAAGGGGTGCACGCGGTTGCTGCCACACCTCGCCGAGGCGGCCGGACCCGCCGGGCCGGCCGTGCATCTCGCGGTTGGGTACGGGCTGGGTGCCCGGCTTCCCGAGGACCGGCTGGCCGCCGTGGACGGCCTGCTGGTGCTCGCGGCCCGGGGCGATCTGGACGGCGCGCTGCTCGGGGGAATGCTGGCCGACATGGCGTCATGCGGGTTGGCCGAGCCCGCCCGGCTCGCCAAGTCCTTCCGCACGGCAGCCGACACCGGGGCGTACGGGACGGTGTGGTCGGTATTGGCGGGGGCGTTGCCCGGCCTGCTCTCGCGTACGTCGGCGCGGGGGCTCGGCGAGTTGCTGGGGGTGGCAGTGGACTGCGCGCAGCGCAGCGGAGCGCGGGGCGCGATCGCGAAGGTCTCGGAGGCCGCCGGGCGTGGCGGGGCGAATCAGGTGGTGAAGCAGGCGAAGGCGCTGCGGGAGGTGCTCGCGACGGGTGACTGAGAGCCTGTCGGTTGGCTGATCACGCGTGATGCGTGGCGGTCGGGGTCTGCCGTCCGGGCATGGTGACGGCCCCGGAATGATCACGTGGTGTGTGCCAGTGTGACAACTCCGAGGCCGTCAGCGGCCCGTGTTATCCGTCCCAGCCTGACCGATGAGATGTGGGAGATCATCCAGCCGCTCCTTCCCGTGCGTGACCTGCGAAAAGGCGGCGGGGTGCGCACGTACGGAGACCGGTTGGTGCTCGACTCGGTCTTCTACGTGCTGCGCTCGGTCTGCCAGTGGCGGATGCTCCCGCGTGACCTGATGCCCTGGGAC
>NZ_JBIUUS010000087.1:0-4853 GCF_044742585.1 Kitasatospora sp. NPDC087861 | reverse complement strand
ATGATCTTGTCATTCGGGTGAAAAGTGCTGGTCAGGGCCCTTTCAGGTCTTGCTTTCCTGGCTAATTCTGGTATTGTTGTCTTTGTCGGAAGGGGGGGGCGGGAGCCCCCCGGACGACAAGCCCCGGAGATGCGGTCGGCAACCGCCCCGGAGGCCCGGAACACACCAACCAACCCGAAAGGCAACCATCATGACCACCTTCACCAAGGCCCGTCGTCGTCGCTCCGTCAAGAAGGCGGCGGCCCCGGTGTTCAAGCCCAGCGCGGTCCGCGTCACCACCTACCCCGAGGCCGGGTGCCGCGCCCGCAGCTACGAGCTGACCATCCAGGTGATGGAGCGCTGCGAGGAGGTCGGCCCGGACGGTGTGCGCCTCGGCCTCTACGCACAGGCCACCATCACCGAGCTTCAGGGCCAGCGGCCCACGATCCTGCACCTGTCCCGGCTGGTGAAGGAGCAGGGCTGGACCGTGGACGCCAAGACCGGCCCGGACGGCCGCATCCACACCCGCCGTCTGTTTGGCACCCGGCACGCCCTGGTCAAGCCCATGATCGAGGAGTTCGCCGAGGCCCTGACGTTCGCCGCCATTCGGAACGGACTGGCCGCCCCGACGGAGTTCGGAACCCGCCTCACCCTCCCCAAGGCGTAAGACCCCAGAGCGACACCCGGGGGCGGTGCTGGCCGCGCCGCCCCCGGCCTCACCCGAAACACACCACCGAACCACGCCGGAAAGGCCCAGCGATGAACGAGACGACCGACCAGCTTACCCCCGAACAGCGGGCCGAGGCGAAGAAGATCGGGGTGGCGGCCTACCGGGCGGTGCGCGCCGAGATGCTGGAAGCGGCCCGGCAGTACGAGGAGGCCGAGCCGGACGTCGACCCCGCGCTGATCATCCGGGCCATGGAGGCCAACCACCTGGTCGGCAGCACGCGCGCGGCATGGCGTGACGCCCTACAGCTCCGCCAAAAGGCGCTCTACGACCTGTGGTCGGTGCTCAAGGACACCGCCGCCGTCGCCCGCCTGTTGCCCCGCGACGTCGACGCCGACATGGTCGCCGTGGCCGTCGCCAAGCTCGCTCCGCCGACCGACTTCACCCCGCTCCCGCTCTGGGTCCTGCCGGGCGAGGAGGAGCCCGTGCACGAGGTCCGCGCCACGGACTGACCAAGCACCACCCTGGGGCGGCGCTGGCCGCGCCGCCCCAGGTCCCGAAACGCACCCCACCAGGAGGAGGACCCATGAACCCCACCCTCGGATTCGCCTACGCGACCAGCACCGCAGCGAAGGTCTCTGTGACGACCGACGTCCCGCTCACCGCCCACGAGATCGCGCGCGACTTCGCCTGGCACCTGGGCAACCTCTTCGACGCCCCGCCGGTCCGCATCGCCCACGAGCACCGCCTCACCGGCGACCCGATCACCACCGCCATCGTGGAGATCGAGCTGACTGACGGAAGCATCCTTACGGCGAGGTACACCGTCGACCACGACTGCGACACCCCCGCCGAGGCCATCAGCCTGTACCTGGAGAACAAGGTCGTGCTGTTCCGCTGGCACCTCGGCGCCACCGTCGGCTGGATCCTCGCTCAGGCCGTCCACCGGCGTCACCAGCGCCAGCTCAAGCGCGCGACCCGTACGCGCCGCTGACCGCCCGTCCGGGCGCCCCGCCGGGCCGATCCGGCGCGGCGCCCGGACCGGCTGCGGCCCGTACGCGCCGCCGGGCACGGCGGCAGCCGGCGCCCCGCGCCTGCCTCGGGCGTGGGCGTAGTTGACCGCCGGAAGCCCGCGAACCAGCAGGAGGCGCGCCGGTTGTCCCGCCCGGCGCCGCTTGCCAGATGATGCCTGGTCGTAGGCCCTCCAGGGCTTGCTTTTCGGGCTAAATCTGGTATTGTTTTCCTTGTTGAAAGGGGTGGTGATACCCGGACAACAAGCCCCGCGTCTGACCGCAACCAACCCGCCGGGGCGGCGCTGGCCGCGCCGCCCCGGATCCCGGAACACACCACACCGACCAACTCCCCTGGAGGACACATGACCACCGTCACCGCGATCGCCGCTGCCCCCGATGAGAACCCCGGCCCCATGACCGTGGGCGAACTTCGCGCCATCCTTCGGAAGCTGCCTGCCGACCGGCGGGTCGTGCTCTCTGGCGACGCCGAGGGCAACTGCTTCTCCCCCGCCTGGGGCATCGGCGACGCGATGTACGACGACCTGTACGGCTGGTGCGGCGAGGCGTACCCGCTTCCGGAGGAGCTGGACAACGACCCGGAGCTCAAGCTCCTGACCGGGAAGATCCCGGACAGCGCTGTCCGCGTGTTCGTCCTCTACCCGATGGGCTGACAAACCTTCCCGGGGCGGCGCTGACCGCGCCGCCCCGGACCCCGGCGGCCGTGCGCGCCGACGGCATCGGAAGTGGCTGACCATCACGGGCTGTCGGCGACCGGCTGCCCGCACGGCACCCGGCCCGTCCCGGACGGAGCAGGAGGCGCGCATGCCCGTACCGCCCGCCAGAGTGCACCCGGGCTGGCGGCCGGAAGACCGCCGGACCCTGCGACGAATGCGGCCCCGACGAGGGCGCGGCCTGCGACCTCGACCGCATCAACGCCGAGGCCGAGTTCTACACCCGTGAGCCGGAGGCCCCTCGCCGCACGAGGAGCAGGTCCCGCCCGGTTGGTAACCCCGCACCGATCCGGGGGCGGCGCTGGCCGTGCCGCCCCCGCCCGAAACGCACTACACCCACCAAGGAGAGCGTCGAGACGGCAACCGCCGCCCTCGACGCCTACGCCCGCCGCGCCTGGCCGACCGCCCGCCCCAGGGCGGACCACCCGGCCCACCGACCGCCGCCGCCGGGCTGTGACATCCGCACCACCCACGGAACCTCAAACACACTCCACCACCGGAGGAACCTGCTCCCATGACCACAACGCCCCGCCACGCCGAACTCGCCAAAGCGGTCACGGCAGTCGCCGCCGACCAGCGGGCGAGCTGGCCCGAGCTGACGGACGCCGAGGTAGTCCAATACATCCGGCACTGCTTCTTCGTCGTCGAGGACAGCCCCACCTTCGTCTACACCGGCGTGTGGGGAGTCTCGGCCACCGCCGAGGACCCGTTGGAGCAGGCATACGCCAGCGTTGTCCGGGCGACGCCGGAGGAACTGGCTCGCGTCCTGACCTCCTGAACCCCCATGCCGGGCGAGACCTGACACCCGGTCGCACGCTCCACCCAGACGACCGGCCGCGTGTCGCTACCGCGCGGCCGGGCCCGCCGACCGGTGAACCGGTCGGCGGGCCCGGCCCACCGACCACCGCCCCGCCAAAGGGGGGCGGCGCTGGCTGCGGCGCCCCCTCCCCGAATCACACCGACCCCGACGAAGGGACAACCTTGACCACGACCGTCACCGTGCCTCCCCCCACCGTTTTCTTCCTCGCCGAGAACCTCAGCCCGACCCCGCGCAACCTCCACTCCGCCGTCGAGGCGCTCGCCCGCATCACCGCGCAGGCCTGGGCGCCGCTCAGCGGCTACCCCGGATCCGACACGCACTGGCGCGTCCGCTGCCTGCTCTGCGGATGGGAGGGCACGCGCTTCTACTCCCACCTGCGACGTGCACGACCGGTCGGCCGCCACAAGGGCTGCCTGCCCCAAGAGCAGCGCCAGGCCAAGCTCGCCCAGCTGGCCGCCCAGGCCCCCGCAGAGTGCCACTGCTGGGTCGCCCACCCCGTCACCGCCGCAGACGCCGCCGACGTCCTGGCCGCGATCGAGCAGGCCCGGCGGATCGACGACAGCCACGGCCTGACGACCCACCTGCGGCGCCTGCTCGGCCCCTGCCCGGCCGCCGCCGCCCGCGCGCTGGCCGTCAAGCAGGCCACCGCGCGCTCCTGACGCACACCCGGGGCGGCGCCGGCCGCGCCGCCCCCGGCCCGAAACACACCACACCAGCGATACGGAGAACCCAGCATGACCACACCCGCCATCGAACTCGCCGACGTCGCGTGGGCGACCGCCCTGCGGCTGCCGACCCGTCACGACAGGATCTGGACCGTCCGGCATGAGCCACACATCGCCCTGCACCGCAGCGCCGTCGTCAGCATCACCGACGGCGAGCGCACCCTCCTCCTCGCCGACAGGCCCGGAGGCTACGTCACCCTGGCGGCCTGGCCCGACGGCGCCCAACCCCACACGATCCGCTGCCTCCCCGCTCACCCCCGCTCCCTCGCGTGGAGCGCCGCCGCCCAGCAGCTGGCCGCCCTCGACCACAGCGCCACCCGCACCGCCGACCACGACGAGCTCGCCGCCCATCTGCCCCGCACCCTGATTCGGCCCGTGCGCCGCTCCGAGCCGGCCCCCGGACGACGCCTGGCCACCAGCACGCTCACCGACGGCACCCTTCTCACCACCGCCACCCGGGCGCCAGCACCGGGCGCCACGCTCACCTTCGAGGACGTCCCGCTCCCGCGAGCCGAGCACGTCCTGATGCGCACCCTGGGACGCCCCACCGGCCAGCACGCCCCGCTGCCCCGCACCCGGGTGGCCAACCGAGCGGCCCGCCGCCTGATCGCCTCTCGCCCCCACCAGCTCCTCCTCGACCTCGAGCGCGACAACGGGACCACGGTCCTCGCGTCCGAGCCCACCACCGCACACGCCGCCTACGCCACCGTCGTCATCGGCCCGCACACACGCGGAGGCGACCGCAGCCGCATCGCCACGCTGACCGTCCACGCGGGCACCGACCTGGCCCTGATGCTGCTCGGAGAGGCCAACGGCTGACGACCTGTTTTTATCGGGGTGAACGAGAGCCACGACTCCGGTCTGCTTGAGAGCCAGTGGTTCTCCGGCGAGAGCAAGAGCCATCCGTCCGGTCAGGTG
>NZ_JBIUUS010000086.1:0-5243 GCF_044742585.1 Kitasatospora sp. NPDC087861 | reverse complement strand
CCCCCGTCATCACCCTCGACGCCCGCCGCCGCGACAGCGCCAAGAGCGCCCTCATCACCCTCGTCGAACACGCCCTCCTCGCCCGACTGCGATGAGCGGCGGGGCATCCGGCCCCCGGGAGCCGTCGAACTGACGGCCCCGGGGGCGGAGCCGCTTACCGGCCGGTGTCCTCCAGGGGCATCGCGCAAGACCCGTGTATAAGCAGCGGATAACAGTTCGGTAGGCATTTTGTGATCAACAGTGACTCTGCGTGGCGAATCAGCGTCACTCAGCGCCAGAAGACCACGGTTTTGCTCCGTCATGTCGGTGAATGTCCAGATTGCTCCGACGCGGGGGCCATGAGGCGGCTGTTTGTCCCCCATCCCTGCACGTGCTGAAATTCCAGCTACCCCTGAAGCTTTCGTGCCGGCCCGCCGGTGACGGGCCAGGGCCCGGGGGTAGCGCTGGATTGATCCATGGCCGACAGTCGGCCGAGAGGTAGTTGTCGAGTGAGGCGTAAGCAGCAACCCGCCCCGCAGCGGCGCTCCGAGCCCCGCCGGAGCGAGCCGAACGGCACCGCAACGGACCCGGCCGGATTCTCCGCGTTCACACCCACCGAGGAACGCTCGCCGGCGTCCCCGGCCCCGCAGCCCCCGGCCGCCTCCACGGAGCTCCGCGGCGGTGGCTCGGACGGCGACGGCGGCTCAGGCCGGTACGACTTCCTCCGCCCGCGCAACTGGCGCGTGCCGACCCGCCTGATCGCGATCCTGCTGATCCCCGTGATCATCAGCCTCGTCTTCGGCGGCCTCCGCGTGAACACCTCGGTCGACGGCTACATCAAGGCCTCCCGGGCCGAGAAGACCGCCGAGCTGGCCAAGGCGGCGACCGAACTCGCCGAAGCGCTGGAGATCGAGCGCGACACCACGCTGATACCCCTGCTCACCAAGCAGGACCCGGACGGCAAGGTCGCCAAGACCCGGGCCGACACCGACGCCGCGCTGAAGGCGTACGAGGCGGCCTACGCGGCCTCCGACAAGTCCGGCGAACTGCCGCGCCGCCACGAGGCCTTCCAGGCCCTCGTGATCGACCTGCCGCACCTGCGGGCCAACGCGTACGGCCCCGAGCTGTTCGCCAGCGCCACCGCGAACGCCTACTCGGTGATGTTCGCCCCGCTGCTGTCCTACGACAACTCGGTCGGCATGGGCTCCACCAACGCGGCCAGCAAGGGCCGCGCGATCTACGCGATGTCCCTCGCCAAGGCCTCCGCCTCGACCCAGCGCGCGCTCATGCTGCACCTGCTGGTCGGCATCTCCCAGAACGCCACCACCCGGTTCGAGAACGCCGACGTGATCCAGCAGATCCTGGTGTCGGAGCGGCTGGAGCAGGTCTCGCTGACCGAGTTCAACACCGGCAGCGCCCCCGAGGACGCCCGCAAGTACGCCAACGCCCAGGTCGCCCAGGCCATCGCGCAGGAGCGCTCGGCGTACAAGATGCCGAACGGCACCGCGCCCTCCATGCAGACCCTGCTCTCCCTCGGCGCCGCCTACAGCCAGGCCGCCGCCGAAGGCCAGACCAAGGGCAAGGCCGCCGCCGACCAGGCCTACAAGGAGGCCAAGGACGCGGGCCTCACCCCGGAGAACTGGAACCAGGCCGCCAACACGCACATCCAGGCCCTGCGGACCACCGAGGTCCAGCTGCTGGACGACGTCCTCACGGACTCCCGCAACCTCAAGGACAACGCGCTCTACGACGCCATCCTCAACACGATCATCGTCGTCGCCGCGCTCATCCTGGCCGGCCTGCTCACCGGCTACGTCGCCCGCTCGATGATCCTCGGCATGCGCACCCTGCGCAGCGCCGCCCTGGAGATCGCCGACCACCGCCTGCCGGACCTGGTCGAGAAGCTCTCCAAGACCGACCCCGACCGGGTCGACACCTCGGTCAACGCGATCCCGCTGCACGGCAAGGACGAGATCGGCGAGGTCGCCCGGGCGTTCGACCAGGTCCACCAGCAGGCCGTGGCGCTCGCCGCCGAGCAGGCCCTGCTGCGAGGGAACGTCAACGCGATCTTCACCAACCTGTCGCGCCGCAGCCAGGGCCTGATCCAGCGCCAGCTGGCGCTGATCACCGACCTGGAGAACAACGAGGCCGACCCGGACCAGCTGGAGAACCTCTTCAAGCTGGACCACCTCGCGACCCGTATGCGCCGCAACGGTGAGAACCTGCTCGTCCTCGCGGGCGAGGAGGCCGGCCGCCGCTGGAACACCCCGGTCCCGCTGGTCGACGTGCTCCGCGCCGCCGCCTCCGAGGTGGAGCAGTACGAGCGCGTCGAGCTGTCCGGCATCCCGGAGGTCGAGGTCGTCGGCGCCGCCGTGACCGACCTCGTCCACCTGCTCGCCGAGCTGCTGGAGAACGCCACCTCGTTCTCCAGCCCGCAGACCCGGGTCCTGGTCAACGCGACCCGCCTGCCGGACGGCCGGGTGCTGGTCGAGATCCACGACAAGGGCATCGGCCTCACCGCCGACGACTTCGCCGAGATCAACGAGAAGCTGGCCGAGCCGCCCACCGTCGACGCCACCATCTCCCGCCGCATGGGCCTGTTCGTGGTCGGCCGCCTCTCGCAGCGGCACGACATCCGCGTCCAGCTCCGCCCGTCCGGCGAGTCCGCCGGCACCACCTCGCTGGTCATGCTCCCGCCGTTCATCACCCGCTCGGGCGCCGTGCCGGAGCCCGAGGAGCAGTTCACCGTCTCCCGGATCTTCTCCGAGCAGGAGCCGACCTCCGAGTGGGCGCCCAACGGCCAGCCGCGCAGCGCCGCCGAGCTGGGCTTCGACGACCACCTCACCGGCAACGGCAACGCCGGCTCCAGCGGCTTCAGCCCGGCCCTGGAGGCCGTCCAGCGCTCGCAGCGCCTCGACCAGGTCCGCCGCGCGGCCCTGGAGAGCGCCCCGCACGGCGGCGAGCCGCCGGTGCTGGACGCCGAGGTCGAGGAGGAGTACCAGCAGGGCTACGACCAGTACGCCCCGCAGGCCTACGAGCAGTCCGGCTACGCCGACGACCAGTACGGCTACGCCCAGGACGGCTACCAGCAGGACGAGTACGGCCAGGACCAGTACGGCCAGTACCCGCAGCAGGGCTACGACCAGTCCGGCTACGCCGACGAGCAGTACGGCCGCCAGGACTACCAGGAGACCGGCTACCAGGGCTACCAGGACGGCTACGGCGCCGACCAGTACGGCCGCCAGGCCGAGGAGGCCCCGGCCGGCCACCCGTACGCCCCGGAGCCGCCCGCCCTGCCCGCCGCCGAGTCCACCCCCACCCTGCCGTCCGGGCTGCCGCAGCGCCGCCCCGGCCAGCAGCTGGCGAGCGGCGGCTTCGGGGCGCAGGCCGCTCCGGCGGGCACCGGCTCCACCGGCGAGACCCCGAACTGGTTCGCCGGCGCCAAGGACAGCTCGGCGGCCGACGAACCGCGCGGCCACGACGTGTCGGCGCTCGGTGGCTACGGCCCGACCGGTCCGACCAACTCCCCCTGGCAGTCGCCCAACGACGGCGCCTGGCAGCGGGCCGAGCAGACCCGCGAACCCGCCTCCGGCGGCACCACCGGGGCGGGCCTGCCGCGGCGCGTGCCCAAGCAGAACCTGGTGGCCGGGAACGCCAAGCCCACTCCGCAGGAAGGGCCGCAGGTCTCCCGCAGCCCCGAGGAGGTCCGCGGCCGGCTCACCAACCTGCGCCGCGGTGTGGAGCAGGGCCGCAGTGCCGGTAACACCGGAAGCTTCCGGATCGACCCCGATCAGGTAGACCCGTCCGGCAACGGACAGAACCGAAGCACCGATCTCTTCGGCGGCTCGAACCACCAGGAGCGTTGAGTTGACTCAGATGAGCCAGGCCGCACAGAACCTGAACTGGCTGATCACCAATTTCGTGGACAACACCCCCGGGGTGTCCCACACCGTGGTGGTCTCCGCCGACGGCCTCCTGCTGTGCATGTCCGAGGGCTTCCCCCGCGACCGCGCCGACCAGCTCGCAGCCGTCGCCTCCGGCCTCACCTCCCTCACCTCCGGCGCCAGCCGGATCTTCGAGGGCGGCGAGGTCAACCAGACCGTCGTCGAGATGGAACGAGGCTTCCTCTTCCTCATGGCCGTCAGCGACGGCTCCGCCCTCGCCGTACTCGCCTCCCCCGACTCCGACATCGGCCTCGTCGGCTACGAAATGGCCCTGCTCGTCGACCGCGCCGGCGCCGTCCTCACCCCCGCACTCCGCGCGGAACTCCAGGGCAGTCTCCTGCACTGACGGTCCGTCGGATACCGTCCAGGTATTCGAAGTACCTCCGCGTCCTTCCCGGGCCCGCTTCGGCGGGCTCGGGTTCGGACGTTGTACGGCCTTCGCACCACCGGCTCCGGACCTGCACCGAAGCTCGCACCGCACCGCCGCACCCTGTGAGGAGAGGAACCGTGACACCGCCCGACGACCGCAGCGGCCAGTACGGCGTTCCGTACCCTGGCACAGGCCATGACGCCTTCGGAGCACCCGGCGTCGGCCACGGTCAGCAGTACGGCCGGCCTCAGCACGGCCAGCAGTACGGCCAGCACCAGTACGGGCAGCCCCAGCACCCGTACGGGCAGCCGCAGGAGCAGTACGACCAGCACGGGCAGTACGGACAGCCGCAGCCCGCCTTCGACACGCCGCCGCCCGGCTACCCGGTGCCGGCGCCCGCCCCGGCCCCCGGCTACCAGCCGGCCCACGAGCCCGGGCACGTCGAGGAGTTCGAGGACGAACCCGACTCCGGCCCGCTGATCCGGCCGTTCGCGATGACCGGTGGCCGCACCCGGCCGCGCTACGAACTCGCGCTGGAGGCCCTCGTCTCCGCCGACGTCGACCCGCAGCGCCTGGCCACCCTGCTCCCCGAGCACCAGCGGATCTGCACCCTGTGCACGGAGGTCAAATCCGTCGCCGAGGTGTCGGCGCTGCTCTCCCTTCCCCTGGGAGTGGCCCGCATCCTCGTGGCCGACC
This sequence comes from Kitasatospora sp. NPDC087861, assembly GCF_044742585.1. Classification (NCBI taxonomy): domain Bacteria; kingdom Bacillati; phylum Actinomycetota; class Actinomycetes; order Kitasatosporales; family Streptomycetaceae; genus Kitasatospora; species Kitasatospora sp. NPDC087861. The sequence goes on along the minus strand of NZ_JBIUUS010000086.1, from coordinate 254 downwards.
TGGCCGAGGCCGGCCTCGTCGCCATCCACCAGCCCGCTTCCGGCGGCGAATCCGGAAACCAGCCCGACGTCACGCTGCTCGAAAGGGTCCTCAGTGGACTTCGCAAGCTCTAACGCGGCCGCCCCCACCCGCGCCACCACCTCCGCGAAGATCGTCGTCGCGGGCGGCTTCGGTGTCGGCAAGACCACGCTCGTCGGCGCCGTCTCCGAGATCAACCCCCTGCGCACCGAAGCCGTCATGACCTCGGCCTCCGC
>NZ_JBIUUS010000085.1:0-6760 GCF_044742585.1 Kitasatospora sp. NPDC087861 | reverse complement strand
CAGCCGGACGGGCGTAGACCATCCGGCCTACGCCCACCAGGAAGATCAACAGCTAGGCCAACCGGGTGCCGTACACCTAGATCGTGATAGTCCCCCCAAATTTGGGTGACCGCTACCAGGGGCAGGAACCAGTGCCTGGGCCTACTCCGGTTCCGGTGCGAAGAGTGGGTCCTGGACGGGGCTGGGGGCCTGGGCGTAGACGGGGGCGTTCTGCTGGCGGTAGCGGAGGTGGTCGGCGACCGTCCACCCCAGCCACTCCCAGTCAGGCAAAAGCCGGTGGGGGCGGCTGGTGGTGTAGAGCGACGCTTCGCTACGCCCGATGGCGCTGGCGGCGGCCCTCGTCGTGCCGTCGATCAGGAGCATTTCGGAGCGGACCTGGTGGAGCGTGCTGTCGCCGTGGAGCCAGATGCCGCTCGTCGGCAGGGCCGGCGTGGTGAGCACGGCGAGACGGTGGATGTCTCCCCACCCCGGGTGGAGCCCGCCGGGGCGCACCCAGAGGGAGGCACCGGGGCGGATGTCGCCGGGGCCGGTGGGAATGTGGCTGGGGTGGTGGGGTCGTGGGCTGGTACGCCGTCGTGGTTTGGGCGGGTAGTAGTGGCTCGGCGGGTAGTTGGGGTTGGCCTGGTGGTAGGCGTGCAGTTCCTCGGCGAGGGCGGCGAGCTGGTCGGTGTGTGTGTAGCAGATGGGGCCGATGTGCCAGCGGCGGGGCAGTTTGAGGTCGTGGTACGTGGGGGCGCCGCACTGGCAGGTGCCGCTCTGGATGTAGGGCTGAGCGGTATCGCAGGGCCAGGGGGTCTGGCAGGTGCGGCAGGTCCAGCCCGCGGCGCTGCTGGGCAGGTGTTCGTCGGGCAGGTAGATGGGGCGCATTGGCCAGTGTCTGCTCGTTTCGGGGATGGCGGGCTCCGGTGGTCTCGCTCGGGCGGAGTGGAGTCGTGGCGGAACGGGTGCAGGCCCCGGGGCCGGGTCGGCTCCGGGGCCTGCACGGGTGTTGATCAGAACGGGCGGCCGTCGCAGCCCTCGTAGCCGTCCAGGCGTTGTGCCTCAGGGGCGGCTTCTGCCAGGGCGGCGGCGGCCAAGCCGAAGCCGGCGTCCAGCGTGGCCCGGTCGTACGCCTGGTCAGCGTCCGTCATCATCTGCTCGCGGGCGGTCCTGATCGCCTCGGCGGCCTTGATGGCGTTGGGGCGGGCGGGCGCGGAGGTGGTGGCGAGCACGAAGAGTTCGATCTCCAGGTCGTTGAGCTTCAGCGGGGTGTCCTGCTGCCTCGCGGCAGCAAGGGCGGAAGCGGCGGCCGCGTGGCCGATCGTGAGCATGGCTCCTCCTGGGTGAGGTGGTGTTCGGTGTGTTCCGGGGTCGTCCGGGTCGCGGTGCCGCCGCGCCTCGGGGTGTTGTTGGCTGCCATAGGTGCTTAGGGGAGCTATGCGTCGCAGACCGTGCAGACGACTCGGCCTCGGGGGCGGTCGGTGGCTGCGGTGGCGAGCTGGGCGAGGCCGTGCAATGCGGTCCAGGCCCGGCCGGGGCGATCCGGGATGAGGCAAGAGACCTGCACCTCGAGTCGGCGGTCGCCGACCTCCGGCCAGCCCAGTCACAGCTCCTGGCCGCAAGCGGCCAGGGTGCCGGCCCTGAGCTCGTGCCCCTTCGGATGGTGCGGTAGGTGGGGAGGGCCGGCCGAGGGAGCGTCAGCCCCGGGTCGGGCGGCTCGATGCCGCCCGACCCGGCCTGGCGCGCCGGGCAGCGGGGGCTGGCCCGGCGTACTGAGCCCGCCCCCGCACCTTGCGGACCTACTCAGCCAGGGCCTTCGCGACGGCGATACGGATGGCTCGCGCCTGACCGGGAACGAGCTTGCTCCAATCCCCTCCGATGGACTCCAGCGCCACCGTCTCAAGGAAGGCACAGCGGTGCAGCGCCGCGCCGGTCAGGTTCTGCTGGCCAGCGACCAGGTACCCGTAGTAGCGAGCGGTCAGGAAGCTGTCGCTGGTGCCGTCCAACTCCTCGGACGGGCTGCGGTCCTCGGCGGCAGCCTCAGCGGCGATCTTCTCGCACAGAGCCTGCAGGGCGGGGTGGTCGAGCTCGATGGCGGGGGTGGTGGACATGTCGTCTCCCTGGTGGGTGTGTTTCGGAGTTCCGGGCACCGGTGCCAACCGGCGCCCTGCCGGGGTAGAACCTAGCCCGACATGAAGAAAATTACCAGCTTTAGACCATCTTGTCGAGAGTGAGCGGTCACGACCGGCGTAATTCCCCTGGTGTCGGACCCGCTATGCTCGGTGGTACAGACTGGCATCTCCTTCCTGGGGAGGTCGGTGTGTTTCGGGACCGGTGGCCGCGCCAGCCTGCCGCACTTGTGCGGGGGGTCCGCCTTATGGCGGGTGGCCACCGGTTTTTTGCGCGCTCGGCCCGCTCGCCTGCGGGGTGCGGGACGGCGTTGATCGCGCCGCCCCGCCCGGGCCGTCTTACTCGCTGGACCCCTCGTCGGTGAGGTCGCCGTCCAGCTCCGCCTCGTCGTCGGTGAGGTCGCCGTCCAGCTCCAGCTCCGCCTCGTCGTCCTTCGCCTGGGCCGCCGCTCGGGCCGCTTCCTTGGCCGCGACCTCGGCGGCCTGCTGTCGGGCCGTCTCCAGCGTCTCCTCCTCGATCTCGCTGAGGGTGTAGCCGCAGTGCTTGGCCAGGAATTCGATCCACTGGACGACTGCGCGGTCGATGGTGTTGCGCCAGGCTCCGTCGTGCATGTACTGCCGCTCGCAGTGGGCGGCGACCTGGGCGAAAAGGATGGTCCATCGGCGCTGCTTGCCGGTACGGGCGATCAGGTCGCCGAAGGGGTCCTGGCGTCCGTAGCGGGGATCCCTGCCCGACTTCGGCTCGGCGCTGAGGAACTGCGCCATCATGTCGGTGTTGGCGGCGCACCCGCTGCTGATGATGGAGAGGATCTGCGTCCAGATTTCGGAGGATGCCTCGCCCTTACGGGCGCAGATCTGCTTGATGAAGTCGTGCCGCACCGTGCGGGCGGACCTCCACGCGGCGTTGTAGGCCTTCACCTGCCTGAGCTCGGAGTTGTCCGCGACCGGCTTCGGCGCCTCGGGCATCTGGTGCCGGTTGGCTTTCCAGTCCGCGCACAGCGGCACCGGCTCGCCGGAGGGGTCGATCGCCACCGCGCGCCCGGGGCAGTCCTGGGCGTGCCGCTCGGCGTCGAGGGGCTTGCCCAGGGAGCCGAGCAGGCCGGCTACCGGACGGGCCGCGACCTGCGTCCAGTCCGAGCGCCAGTCGAGCACGGTCAGCCCGGCTTCGCGAAGCTGCTCCCGGAGCTGGGCGAGCTTGGCGCGTTCGGTCAGCTCGTCGCGGAGCTTCTGCAGCGTGTGGTTCCAGCGTCCGCGATCGGCGCCCCCGGACCGCTGGTCCCAGTACCTCGCGGTCGAGAGCTCGGAGATCGCGTCGGGGTGCTCCTTGACGGTCTCCAGGTCGGCCAGTTCGAGGAGGTCGAAGTCGCGGTCCACGCCCCGCTTCAGGGTGGCGTCGTCGAGCTGGGATGCCTGGGCGGCGGCGTCCAGCTCCTGCTCCGTCAGGCCCATCGCTCGGGCCTGGCGCTTGCGCTTCGTCCTCGTGCCCCCCTTCATCAGCGCGAGCTGCTGGGCGGCCTCGATGTAGTCGAGCGTGCTGGCGTCCTCGCGGTGCCGGTTCTCGACCACGCTCAGCACCAGGGCGTCGTCGTCGGCGTCGGCCAGATCGTCCCGCACGATGGCGGGGACCTTCCAGGGCTGCCCGGCGGCCTTGCGGGCCGGGGCGGCCAGTTGCGCGGCCTTGTTGCGGCGCTGGCCGAAGATGATGCCGAGCGTGCCGTCGGGCTGCGGGCGGAGCAGGAGGGGCGTCTGGACGCCGAACTCTTCGACGCTGGCGATCAGTTCGAGGTTGGGCTCGGTGGTGTCGTCCTCGTCCTCTCCGTCGGATCGCTTCTTGCGGTGGTTGAACGGGTCCACCACGAGGACGAACGGGTCGGCCCAGACGAAGCGGCCCGCCCCGGCGCCGGCGTCGGGGTCCTGCTCTTCCTCCGGGTGGTGGTCGCTGTCGAGCACCTCGGCTCGCAGCTCCTCGTAGGCCGTGCGCTGGATCTCCTCGGCCTCGCCGTCCGCAAGGGCCGCCGACTGGTACTCGGTGACGGTGTCGGTCACGTTCATGCCTCTCGTTCGTGGTGAGCGGTGCGTTTCGGTCGGGGGCGGCGCGGCCAGCGCCGCCCCCGGATGTCGGAAGCAACCCCCTCCGACAAAGACAACATTACCAGCAAAAGACCGTTTTTGGAAGTGTCAGACGGTCCTTGAGCTGCCGTTTTCGCGCTGCTTGGTTCCTCGCGGCCGGGCGGTCGACTCGTCGACCGCCCGGCCGCGCCGCCTCAGCCCTCGCTGGGGCGGGCGATCGTGATCACCGGCTCGCCGCAGTCGCCGGGGCCGATCGTCGCCACCAGGATGACGCGCTGAGCCTTGACACTGGAGCCGTCACAGGGGATGCGGAACAGCTCCACGGTCAGCCGGTTGCCGCGCGGGCGGGCGGAGCTGCAGGCGGCGCCGATCGCCCGGCTCGTCATCAGCAGGAGGTCCCACTCGCGCTGCACCTCGCCCTGCCGCAGGGCCTCGGTGCCGGGGGCGTCCCGCCACGCGATGCACTCCCGGAACACGGCATCGGTGTAGGCGACTGGCGCGGGAAAGCCCCCGAGAGTCGCGACCAGCTGCGGGTCGGCCTCGATCAGGTAGCCGTCGGCGATGGCCTGGGCGCGAGTGTAGGTGGTGGTCATGGTGGTTGCCTTTCGGGTTGGTTGGTGTGTTCCGGGCCTCCGGGACGGTTGCCGACCGCCCGTCCGGGGCTTGTCGTCCGGGGGGCCTTGCCCCCTTCCGACAAAGACAACAATACCAGAGTTAGCCCTGAATGCAAGACCTGAAGGGCTCCTGACCAGCACTTTTCACCCGAATGCCAAGATCATTTCCAGGGCCGTCCCACCCCCGGAACCCCCCTCCCAGTCAGCCCGCCGTGACCCCAACCCCCGAAGGCCGGCACCCCGCTGACCAACCCTCACCACCCGACCGCGACACCGAGCACCACCACGGCCACCCCCGCGAACCGTCAGATCGGCGACGCTGCTGCGCCCCAGCACCCGCCACGACGACGACCAGCCACCTGCGCTGGGACCAACTGCCCAGGGAGGGCCGCGAGGCCCGAGTGGTGAACGCGGGAGCTTGCGAGCGCGTTCAGGGCAGGCGGTAGCGCATGTCCAGCCCGCGCAGGGCTGGTGGGGGGTGCGGGGGGAGGCGCCCCCCGCAGGGGTAGGCGGGTCCAGCGCCGCCGGGCGCTGGCGGCCTGCCGGGGCCGGTCCCGGCACCGGCGCGAAGCGCCGGTCTCACTGACCCGCGCGCTGCGGCCACCCGGAGGCACGCGGCCGTCGTTCGTCCTGCTCAGCCACCCAACGGCCGGCGCACCGCCGCCGCCACCCGACCGGTCGGCGCACCCGGCCGCAGCGGTTCCGGCGACGGCTCCCGTTCGCGGGGGGCGCCGCGCTGCGCCCCCCGCGAACGCAGACCCGGCCGCGCCTGGTCGGGCGCGGCCGGGTCTGGGGTCAGCTGCAGAATGCGGCGATCTCGCGGACCAGGTCCAGGGCGTCGAGGTCGCAGGTGCAGTTGTGGTCGTTCATGTGATCGGGGTCGCTCGCGAGATCGTTGATCTCGACCGCCCGCTCGAGCAGGGCTGCTAGGACTGCCTGTCGGTCGGCGGACTGAGTCGCGGCCGGGCGGATCGCCTGGCTGGAGTCGTTCTGCATCGTCTCTCCTGTGGGGGTGTTTCGGGTGGGCCGGGGCGGCGCGGCCAGCGCGCCCGAGGATGGGTCAGAAGTCGGCGGTGTGGAGGGCACCGGGGAAGGTCGCCACGTGGTACAGCAACTGGTCGGCGGCCAGGGCCAGCTCCTGACCGGCCAGTCCTCCGAACTCGCTGATGTGATCTGCGTAGGCCTCGCCGACGGCGAGGAAGGCGACTTCCCGAGCGTCGAACCGGTCGGCGGCGTCCACGTGGACAATCTCGGGCCCGAGCAGACTGTGCGTGTCGCCCCAGTCCAGGACGACCGTGTAAAACCTGCGTTCCTGTTCGGCGGTCTTCTCGCGGCGGGCGGCGGTGAGGAGGTTGATGAGCCTGCGGATCATGTTCTTGCTCCTTCGGTGGTGTGCTTCGGGTGGCCGGGGGCGGCGCGGCCAGCGCCGCCCCCGGGTGGGGTGGTCAGAAGTCCATGGAGTTGGTGGCGTGCTGGACCCCGGGGAAGGTGCACACGCGGCGGAACACCTGGGTGGCGGCCAGGATCAGCTCTTCGCCGTCCAGTCCCTGGAACTCGGCGACCTGGCTGGCGTAGGCGCGGGCGGCCTGGAGGTAGGCGGCCCAGACGGCGGCCAGCGGGGTGGCGGCGCGGACGTGGACCACCTCGACCGCGTAGTCCTGGTAGGCCTCGGGCATCCAGTCCAGGACGACGGTGTAGGGCTTGAGCCCGCCGGTCGCGGCCGCCGCGCGCTTCCGGGCTCGGATGGCCTTGAAGGTCTCGATGAAGGTGCGGAGCATGGTGGTTGCCTTTCGGGTTGGTTGGTGTGTTCCGGGCCTCCGGGGCGGTTGCCGACCGCATCTCCGGGGCTTGTCGTCCGGGGGGCTCCCGCCCTCCCCTTCCGACAAAGACAACAATACCAGAATTAGCCAGGAAAGCAAGACCTGAAAGGGCCCTGACCAGCACTTTTCACCCGAATGACAAGATCAT
>NZ_JBIUUS010000084.1:0-7054 GCF_044742585.1 Kitasatospora sp. NPDC087861 | reverse complement strand
AGGGGGGACCCTGTGGGAGAGTAGGACGCCGCCGAACAATCATTCACAGAGAACCCCCATCCGGGAAACCGGATGGGGGTTCTCTGCATTTCCGGGCCGAAATCAGAGCTGGAGTTTGAATCCGAGGTGCGACGGGACGAAGCCGAGCCGCTCGTAGAAGCGGTGGGCGTCGGTGCGGGTCGCGTCGGAGGTGAGCTGGACGAGGTCCGCGCCGAGTTCGCGTGCACGCTCGATCGCCCACTCGATCAGTTCGGTGCCGAGGCCGGTGCCCCGCTCGTCGGCGTGGATGCGGACGCCCTCGATGATGGTCCGGGTGGAGCCCTTCCTGGAGAGGCCGGGGACCACGGTCAGCTGCAGGGTGCCGACGGTTCGGCCGGCGCGTTCGGCGGCGACGAGGTGCTGGTGCGGGTCGCCGTCGATGCGGGCGAAGGCGTCCAGGTAGGGCGCGAGGTCGTCAGAGCTCTCGCGGGTGGCGCCGAGGGGGTCGTCGGCGAGCATGGCCACTATCGCGGGCAGGTCGGCTTCGGTGGCCCGGCGAATCGTCAGATCGTTCATGATCAGAGGATAGGTGGCCGCCTTCCCCGCACCCCTGTCCGTCGGTGCCCGTAGGGCCCCCTCACGGCCCTTCTCGGGGGTGATCCGACGTCACTCCCCGGGCTTGGCACTGGTGATGACGGCGAAGACGGCGCCGTGCGGGTCGTGCAGCTGGGCGAGCCGGCCGACGCCGTGGACGTCCATGGCGGGGATCCGCACCGTCGCCCCCAGGGTGTCGGCGATGGCGAGGCTGGCGTCCACGTTGGGGACCTCGAAGTAGGGGAGCCAGTGCGAGGTGGTGCCGGCGGCGGTGTGCTCGGGGCCGAGCTGCATGATGCCGCCATGGGCGTCGTCGCTGCCGGCGCCGGCCGGGGTGAGGACGGTGTAGAGGACGCCTTCGAGCGGGACGTCCTGCTCCTGCCAGCCGAAGACGGTGCGGTAGAAGGACTTGGCGCGTTCGGCGTCGACGCTGTAGCACTCGGCCCAGCAGAGGCTGCCCTCCTCGTTGACGACGTCCAGGCCGCGGGTGTCGTGCGGCTGCCAGACGGCGAACTCGGCGCCGGTCGGGTCGGCGTAGCCGGCCATCCGGCCCGCGGTGAAGACGTCGAAGGGGGTGAACCGGACGCGTCCGCCGGCCTGTTCGACGAGTTCGGTGGTGCGGTCGGCGTCGAGGGTGGTGAAGTACAGCGTCCAGGCGGGCAGGGCGCCCTCCTCGGCGAGCGGGCCGAGGGCGGCGACCGTCCGGCCGTCGAGCTGGAAGAAGCCGTACCCGCCGGCCTCGGGGCCGGCCGAGTCGAAGGTCCAGCCGAACAGGGCCGTGTAGAAGCTGACGGAGGCCTGGGTGTCGGGGCTGCCCAGGTCGACCCAGGCGGGGGAGCCGGGGCGGAAGGCGGTGTTAAGCATGGGCTCTGCTCCTCGGACGGGGGCCCGTGCGGGCGCGGGCGCGATCGGTGCCCCCCTTGCCCCTCCCAGCCTGGCACCCCGGCCGGGGCGCTGCACGGCAGGGCGTTCGGGGGCGGTCGGCGCGGGTGCGGGGTTGTCGGGGCCGGGCGGTACGGTGCGTAACGGAAAGGTCCACCCGTACCGGTCGAAGGGGGTCCCGGTGGCCAGGCAGGCGCAGTCGGGGCAGGAGGCGCCGCGCCAGCTCGCGCAGGTCGAGGGCGTGCTGGAGCGGATCACGTACGCCAACGAGGAGACCGGCTACACGGTGGCCCGGGTGGACACCGGCCGGGGCGGGAACGACCTGCTGACGGTGGTGGGCGCGCTGCTGGGCGCGCAGGTGGGCGAGTCGCTGCGGCTGCACGGGCGGTGGGGTTCGCACCCGCAGTACGGGCGGCAGTTCACGGTGGAGAACTACACGACGGTGCTGCCGGCGACGGTGCAGGGCATCCAGCGGTACCTGGGTTCGGGGCTGATCAAGGGGATCGGGCCGCGGTTCGCCGAGCGGATCGTGGAGCGCTTCGGGGTGGACACCCTGGAGGTGATCGAGAACGAGCCGGGCCGGCTGATCGAGGTGCCGGGGCTGGGGCCGAAGCGGACGAAGAAGATCGCGGCGGCCTGGGAGGAGCAGAAGGCCATCAAGGAGGTGATGGTCTTCCTGCAGGGGGTCGGGGTGTCGACCTCGCTCGCGGTGCGGATCTACAAGCAGTACGGGGACAGCTCGATCGGGGTGGTCAGGAACGAGCCGTACCGGCTGGCGTCGGACGTGTGGGGCATCGGTTTCCTGACGGCGGACCGGATCGCCCAGGCGGTGGGGATCCCGCACGACAGCCCGGAGCGGGTGAAGGCGGGGCTGCAGTACGCGCTGTCGCAGAGCAGCGATCAGGGGCACTGCTACCTGCCCGAGGAGCGGCTGATCGCGGACGGGGTGAAGCTGCTGCAGGTGGACGTGGGGCTGGTGATCGACTGCCTGGCGGAGCTGGTGGCGGCGGAGGGGGTGGTGCGGGAGTCGGTGCCGGGGGAGGCGGGCGAGCCGATCACCGCGGTGTACCTGGTGCCGTTCCACCGGGCGGAGATCTCGCTGGCCAACCAGTTGCTGCGGCTGCTGCGTTCGGATTCCGACCGGATGCCGTGGTTCGGTTCGGTGGACTGGCCGGTGGCGCTGGAGTGGCTGGCGAAGCGGACCGGGGCGGAGCTGGCGCCGGAGCAGGAGCAGTCGGTGCGGCTGGCGCTGACCGAGCGGGTCGCGGTGCTGACGGGCGGTCCGGGGTGCGGCAAGTCCTTCACGGTGAAGTCGATCGTGACGCTGGCGCTGGCGAAGCGGGCGAAGGTGGTGCTGGCGGCGCCGACCGGGCGGGCGGCGAAGCGGTTGTCGGAGCTGACCGGGGTGGAGGCCTCGACGGTGCACCGGCTGCTGGAGCTGAAGCCGGGCGGGGACGCGGCGTACGACCGGGACCGGCCGCTGGACGCCGATCTGGTGGTGGTGGACGAGGCGTCGATGCTGGATCTGATCCTGGCGAACAAGCTGGTCAAGGCGGTACCGCCGGGGGCGCACCTGCTGTTCGTGGGGGACGTGGACCAGCTGCCCTCGGTGGGGGCCGGCGAGGTGCTGCGGGACCTGCTGGCGGAGGGCGGCCCGATCCCGTCGGTGCGGCTGACCAGGATCTTCCGGCAGGCGCAGCAGTCCGGCGTGGTGACCAACGCGCACCGGATCAACGAGGGGAAGCCGCCGCTGACGGACGGTCTGGCGGACTTCTTCCTGTTCGTGGAGGACGACGCGGAGCGGGCGGCCGGTCTGACGGTGGACGTGGTGGCGCGGCGGATCCCGCAGAAGTTCGGTTTCGACCCGCGCCGGGACGTGCAGGTGCTGGCGCCGATGCACCGGGGCCCGGCCGGGGCGGGCAACCTGAACACGCTGCTGCAGGCCGCGGTGACGCCGGCCCGGGAGGGGGTGGCGGAGCGGCGGTTCGGCGGGCGGACGTTCCGGGTGGGGGACAAGGTCACGCAGGTGCGCAACAACTACGACAAGGGGCGGAACGGTGTCTTCAACGGCACAGTGGGAGTGGTGACCGCCCTCAGCGTGGACGACCAGCGGTTGACGGTGCTCACCGACGAGGACGAGGAGGTGGCGTACGACTTCGACGAACTGGACGAGCTGGCCCACGCGTACGCGGTGACGATCCACCGCTCGCAGGGCAGCGAGTACCCGGTGGTGGTGATTCCGGTCACCATGTCCGCTTGGACGATGCTCCAGCGAAATCTGCTCTACACCGCTGTGACCAGGGCCAGGAAACTGGTGGTACTGGTGGGGTCACGGAAGGCGATCGCGCAGGCCGTACGGACCGTCAGTGCAGGTCGGCGGCATGCGGCCCTCGATCATCGGCTGGGAACTGGATGATTATCCAACAGGATGGTTGCCTCTAATGTTCTCTTGACGTGAAGAGATTTACGGCAGAGCCTAGGGTGGTGCCGATCTTGTCCGGTTCGTACCGGCTGCGGCGGCAGGTTTTGTAGGGGCGGGCCCTTTCGGGCCACCCCGGGTGCGCGGCTGTCCTCCAGATGGGGGATGGTAGAGACAGTCAGGGCACCTTGGAAGAGGATTCATTTCGTCGGTGAGGAAGACGTGAGCGACAACTCGGTAGTACTGCGGTACCAGGACGGCGAGTACGAGTACCCCGTCGTCGAGAGCACTGCGGGCAACGCCGGCTTCGACATCTCGAAGCTGCTGCCGCAGACCGGCCTGGTCACCCTGGACAACGGCTTCGGTAACACCGCCGCGTACAAGTCCGCGATCACCTTCGTGGACGGCGACAACGGCATCCTGCGGTACCGCGGCTACCCGATTGAGCAGCTCGCAGCACAGGGCGGCTTCATCGAGACCGCGTACCTCCTGATCAACGGTGAGCTGCCCAACGCGGACCAGCTGGCGGATTTCAACCGCGAGATCACCCAGCACACCCTGCTGCACGAGGACGTCAAGCGCTTCTTCCAGGGTTTCCCGCGGGACGCCCACCCGATGGCCATGCTGTCCTCGGTGGTCGGCGCGCTGTCCACGTTCTACCCGGAGAGCCACAACCCGTTCGACGCGGGCCAGCGTCACCTGTCGACCGTCCGCCTGCTCGCGAAGCTGCCGACGATCGCCGCCTACGCGTACAAGAAGGCGATGGGCCAGCCCTTCGTCTACCCGCGCAACGACCTGAGCTACGTCGAGAACTTCCTGCGGATGACCTTCGCCGTCCCCGCCGAGGACTACGAGCTCAACCCGGTCATCGTCAACGCCCTGGACAAGCTGCTCATCCTGCACGCGGACCACGAGCAGAACTGCTCGACCTCCACCGTGCGCCTGGTCGGCTCCAGCCACGCCAACCTGTTCGCCTCGATCTCGGCCGGCATCTCGGCGCTGTGGGGCCCGCTGCACGGCGGCGCCAACCAGGCCGTGCTGGAGATGCTGGAGAGCATCCAGAAGGACGGCGGCGACGTCGACGCCTTCATCACGAAGGTGAAGAACAAGGAAGCCGGCGTCAAGCTGATGGGCTTCGGTCACCGCGTCTACAAGGCCTTCGACCCGCGCGCCGCGCAGGTCAAGCTGCTCGCGCACGAGGTCCTCGGCCAGCTCGGCAAGAACGACGAGCTGCTGGACATCGCGCTCAAGCTGGAGGAGCACGCCCTCAAGGACGACTTCTTCATCTCGCGCAAGCTCTACCCGAACGTGGACTTCTACACCGGCCTGATCTACCGCGCCATGGGCTTCCCGACCAGCATGTTCACCGTGCTGTTTGCCCTCGGCCGGCTGCCGGGCTGGATCGCCCACTGGCACGAGATGATCAACGACCCGACCAGTCGGATCGGCCGCCCGCGCCAGATCTACACCGGCGTCGAGATCCGCGACTTCGTCGCCCTCGGCGACCGCTGACGCCGTACCAGGAAGGGCCCGGCCGCGCTGTGCGGCCGGGCCCTTCCGCGTCCCCGCGCGGTGGGCCCGGGTGGGCGCCCCGCACGCGGACGGAACCGTACGGCGCACGACTCCGGGGGCGGCCGCAGCCGGGGACGGCCGCTCAAAGCGTCCCTGACCCGCCGCAACCCCGGCGTCGTGCGCGAAGGTCGCCAGGGTCGACGACCGTCCCGGGGCCCGCCGGAGCCCCGTCGGCGGCAACCGATGCCAGTGCGGGGACGCGTTTGCCGTTCGCCGCGTCCCAGCCCATCGGAAAAACTGCCGCACTACCAACCTAAGACGTATCAGGGTGCGAGAAGTTACGCCCGGGGGGTGTGAGCTGCCTCTCGCCACGCTCCGTGTGCGCGTCGTGCCCTGCCCATACCACACGATCCCGCACGCGCGACGTCACCCTCCCCGCAGTCACGGCAACCGAGCGTGATAGGAATCGTGGCATTCCGGTACGGACCGTCCCGCACCCTCGCAGCGTGGCGGCGGAACTGGGGAGGGAGTGCGCAGATGGCCAGGAACGTCGTTGTCACCGGCGGTGGCACGGGAATCGGGTACGAAGTCGCGCGGCGGTTCGCCGAGGCGGGCGAACGGGTCGTGATCGTGGGCCGCCGTCGCGCGGTGCTGGAGAAGGCCGCGGCCGATCTCGGGCCGAACGTCACCCCGCTGGTGTGCGACCTCGCCGACCCCGACGCCGTCGAGGCCGCGCTCGCCGAACTGCCCGAGCGGATCGACGTCCTGGTCAACAACGCTGGCAGCCGGGAGACCGTGATCGGCGCCGGGCCGCACGCCCTGCTGGCCCGCTGGCGCGGCGACTTCGAGCGCAACGTGCTGACCGTGGTGCTGCTCACCGAGTCGATCCGGGACCGGCTCACCCCGGGCGCCGGCCGGGTGGTCACCATCAGCTCGATCGCCGCCCTGCGCGGGGCCGGCTCGTACGGCGCCGCGAAGGCCTCGCTGCACGCCTGGAACCACTTCCTGGCCGCCCAGTTGGGCACCTCGGGGATCACCGCCAACATCGTCGCGCCGGGGACGGTGGCCGGCACCGAGTTCTTCGGCCCGCGCCTGGACGAGGCGGAGGTCTCCCGCCGGGCGGCGCGCACCCTGCTCGGCCGGATCGGGGAGACCGGCGAGGTCGCGGCGGCGGTGTACTTCCTGGCCTCGCCCGAGGCCGGGTTCATCACCGGCGAGATCCTGCACTGCAACGGCGGCGAGCTGCTCGGGCGTTGAGCGGCGGACTGCTCGCTCGGGCCTTGGGCGGCGGGCCTTGGGTGGCGGGCTGCGGTGGCTGCTCGGGGGTGAACCACCGGGAAGGGCCCGGGCCAGGGTTCGTCCGGTCCGGGCCCCTCGCGGTGGCGGGCGGGTGCCTCAGGCGGGCTGGAAGCGGCGCAGCCGCAGGCTGTTGGTGACCACGAAGACCGAGGAGAAGGCCATCGCGGCCCCCGCGATCATCGGGTTGAGCATCCCGGCGGCGGCCAGCGGGATCGCCGCCACGTTGTAGCCGAAGGCCCAGAACAGGTTGCCCTTGATGGTGCCGAGGGTGCGGCGGGAGAGCCGGATCGCGTCGGCCGCCGCCAGCAGGTCGCCGCGGACCAGGGTGAGGTCGCCCGCCTCGATCGCGGCGTCGGTGCCGGTGCCCAT
>NZ_JBIUUS010000083.1:0-7438 GCF_044742585.1 Kitasatospora sp. NPDC087861 | reverse complement strand
CGGGGGTGCCTCACAAATTCTTTTTTTTGACACCAAACAATTTTTGGTTTTTGGGCGGGGGGGGGGGGGGGGGGGGGGGGGGGGGGGGGTGTTTGGGGGGGGGGGGGGGGGTTTTTTTTTTTGGGGGGGGGGGGGGGGGGGGGGGGGGGGCGCCGGGGGGGGGCCCCCCCCCCCCCACGGCGCGTCAGGAGAAGAGCCGGCGCCAGGTGTCCGGGCCGGGGTAGCCGTCGGCCTCGGCGCCGCGCCAGCCCTGGGCCTGCTGGAACGCCTGGGTGGCCTTGCGGTCGGCCTCGCCCCAGCGCGGACCGGGGCCCTCGGTGTAGAAGCGGGCGCCGCCGCGCTGGACCAGCAGCCGGCCGAGCTTGGTGACGTACGCGTTGTTCGCGCCGGGGCCGAACGTGTCCGCGCCCGGGAAGGCCGTGGCGGCGGTGCCGTCGTCGCTGCCGCCGGACAGGCCGGTGCAGCGGTACGGGACGTAGGAGCCGGAGTTGTTCCAGTAGGCGTACGGGGTGTCGCGCTTCTTGGTGCCGGGGGAGGTCTGCTCGTAGGCGAGGTAGCGGGTGCGGGAGGAGTCCGCCCAGCCGCCGAAGATCACCACGTGCGAGCCGGCCTGCGGGTCGGCCGGGTTGTTGTAGACCAGCACGTCGCCGGGCTGGAGGTCGGCCTTGCCGATCCGCTCGGCGAAGTTCGGCAGGGTCCAGGTGGTCTGGCTGCTGCCGAGGCCCCAGGCCATCGAGACGAAGCCGGAGCAGTCCTGCCGGTAGCCGTCCGACCAGTAGCGGCCCATGCTGTACGGCACCTGCTGGTCGACCCAGCCCTGGGCGCGCTGGATGATCTGTGCCCGGGTGAGCGGCTGGGCGGCGGCGCGCGGGGCGGCGAAGGCGCGGGTACCGGAGGCTTCGCCGTAGAGGCCGCTCACCTCGCCCTGCGGGGTCTGCGGGGGCTGGGCGGCGGCGCTGCCGCCGCCCGGAGTGGGGCCGGGGATGGGGGCCGCGGCGGCCTGCCCGGCGGCGGCCGTGCCACCGCCTATCGCGGTGCCGACCGCGGCCATCAGCACCGCGGCCCGGCGGCGGATGCTGTGGGCTGCGGCGTGCCCGCCCTCGTGCACCGGTGCGGCGTGCAGCCGGGCGCGGCGGCGGGCGCTGCAGCCCCCGCATATGCAGTCCTCCTCCGGTTCGACCTCGTCGAACTCCAGCAGCGGGGACAGGTGGTCGGTACGGGTCATGCTCCGCCTCTTTCCTGCGGTCTTCCTGGTCGACGCCTGACGGCGTGACAGGACTGGCCTTCCCGGGCCGGCTCCGCGTGTTATCGGGACCAAAGTCCCAAAGCGGGCGGAACGTGGCGCGGCGGATTACGCCGGGTGGGTGACGACCGTTCGGCGGCCCGGGCGTGGCGCAGACGGGGCGGAGGAGGTAGGGGCGGTACGAACCCTGGTGGGTGGTCAGGCGCCGCGGGTGGGTGGGTTGGCCGGGGAGTATTCGGGATCGGTCCAGGTCAGCGGGGCGGCGTCGGCCAGTTCGAGGACGCCGGTGACGGTCAGTTCGACCGTCCGCTCGGCGCCCGGGGCGGCCTGCCGGGCCTCGGCGGACCAGTCCGTCCGGGCCTCGCCGGTGACCAGGAGCGCCCCGCCGGTCTCCCAGTCGGGCAGCAGCAGCCCGGCGCGCGGGTCCAGCTCCAGGTTGCCGAGGGTCAGGAACATGCTGTTGCCCGGGTACTCGGGCCAGCGCAGCCGGTCCGGCGCCACCGCCTGCAGGAAGCCCGGGAAGCCGCCCCGGTGGGAGGCGTCCACGCTGCCGTCCGGGCCGGTGGTGGCGATGAAGAAGGTGTCCACGGTGGCCGCGGTCAGCCGCTGCAGGGTGGACAGTACCGGCCCGGCGGTGACCGCGCGCGGCGCCCCGGCAGCCGGGCGGTCCTGCGGGCTGCGGCGCTGGATGTACTTCGGGCAGTTCGAGATCACCTGCTCGGCGGCGACGTTCAGGCCGCCCCGGCCGTCCGGGGTGGAGCGGCCGTTGAGCCGCATCCGGCGGCGGCCGGCCTGATCCAGCGCGATGGTGCCGACCCGGGCCGGGCGGGCCAGCGCCTCGGCCAGCGGGTCGGCCTCGGCCGGGTGGGCGGCGACCGCCATGGTCCGCTCGTCCGGGGCCCGTAGGAAGCCGGCCGGGCCGGTCAGCTGGGTGGCCCAGACCCGGCCGTCCCGGTCGGCGGCGCCGACGACCAGCATCCGGCGCTCGGTGAGGAAGCGGGCGGCCACCGGCGGGACGGTGTCGCGGATCGACCGGCCGACGTGGTCGGCGCGCTCGCTCACCCCGGCCCGGGCCTGGGCGGCCCGCTCGCCGCGGTGGTAGGGCGTGCTGGTGGTGGTCATGGCCGGCTCCCCCAAGCCCTAGAAGAAGCCGCAGGTCGGGGCGTCGGCGGTGGGCGCGGCGGCGGTGGTCCCGGCCACGCCGGTGCGGGTGTAGATCTCCAGTCGGATGCCGTCCGGGTCGGTGAAGAAGATGCCGCCGGAGGCCGAGCCCTCGCTGTGCGGGACGACGCCGTCGTAGGCGAAGCCGGTGCCCAGCTCGCGCAGCAGCGACTCGGCGGCGCGGACCTCGTCGAGGCTCTCGACCTCGAAGGAGAGGTGGTGCAGGCCGGGGGCGGTGGTGGCGAAGGTACCCTCGCTCTGCTGCCAGAGCGTCACCACCAGGCGGCCGTCCCGGCCGAGCAGGGCGAAACGGCGCTGCGGGTCGGTGCCCTGGTGGGTGACCTCCAGGCCGAACAGGGCGCGGTAGAAGTCGACCGAGCGGTCCAGGTCGGTGACGTTCAGGCCCACGTGGCCGGTCCGCAGGGTGTGGAGCAGGGTGGTGCCGGACATGCCTGATCACTCCCGGGGCTGGGGCGGCCGGCAAGGCCTCTGCCTAACCGGTACTCATAAAAGTATGGGTTAGGTGATGAGGCGTCAACCAGCATGGGGGCATGAAGGGGTTAGATCTGGGTGCGGGCAGGCGGAAGACCCGCCGGGCACGGAGCCCGACGGTTCGACGGGGACGGTTACTGCCACTCCCAGCGGATGCCGATGTGGCCGGGCTGCTGGTCCGGCGCCAGCACGTGGGCGCTCGCGGAGGCGCCGATCCAGAGCTGTTCGCGGCGGTGGTCGACGTCCGCGCCCGGCTCGCGGTCGTAGCGCTCGCAGTGCGCCGGGACGGCCGCCGGGTCGAAGTGCACCTGGAGCACGTACTCGCGCACCGGGGAGGCGAAGCGGCGGCTGTACTCCATCGTCGGGCCGCCCGGCGGGATCTCCACCTCGTACTCGAAGACCGTGCTGTCGCCGAGTGCCAGCGGGCGGTCCAGCATCAGCTCGCCGACGGTCAGGCCGACCTCCGGGCGACGCCGGACCCGACCCAGCCGGCCGTGCCGCACCGAGGTGATCTCCGGGCAGCCGGTGGCCTCCTCGTCGGCCTTGTGCACGACCAGGCAGCGGCCGACGCCGCCGACGGTGGCGCGCACCACCTGGCGCATCCGCAGCAGGTTGCCGCGCCGCTCGGCGTCCACGTAGTACGAGTCGTGGATGCTCAGCCGCTCCAGCTCGCCCGGCGGCGGGGCGTCCAGCTCGGCGAAGATGTCCGCGATCTGCTGCTCGCCGGGCCAGACGTCCTCCAGCCCGAGGTGGCAGGTGTTCGCGGCGGCGGCCCAGCGGCCGCGCGGGCGCGGGGGGCCGAGCAGTGAGGTGAGCGCGCTGTGCGGCAGCCCGAGCAGCTCCTCCAGCAGGTGGACGGCGCGCAGCGAGCTGGCCCGCTCGGGCTGGCTGCGTCCGCGTCTCCAGTAACTCAGCGTCGTGACACTGACCCTGACGCCACGTTGGGTGAGCGCGGCCCTGATCCGGTCCAGGCTGAGGCCGCTGGCCTCGATGGCCACGTGCAGGGTCTCCGCGAAGCCGCCCGTGGCGGCGGGCCGCCCGGCGGGCGGGGGCGCCGGCGCCGGTGCGGGTACGGACGGGCCGGGGTGCTCCGGGCGCAGCCCGACCAACCGGAGCCGCGCGGAGTCCTGAGGCTGCTGTGCGGCCATGCGGTAACCCTCCCCACCACGTGAGTCCGGTGGGAGCGGGGCGGTGTCGAGGCCCGCCACCGACGGCTTCACCGAGCTTTGGGGAACCCTATGCACGGTCGAGAGGCTACGTCATCAGGCGTGCGTATGACAGTGGTCACGGCAGGTGAACCGCAAGGTTATTGATCTTGAAACAGTGTGGAAACACGCGCTCCCGCCGCCGGCGCGGCGGGACGGACGCACACCGCCGGGGCGGGCCGTGTCGGCGCCGCCCCGGCGGGGGTCAGGTGGTGCTACCGGCTCGTGGTCAGTTGACGTTCAGCGCGACGTCGTCGATCACGAAGCTGGTCTGGTTGGAGCCGTCCTCGGTGCCGGTGAACTTGATGGTCACCGTCTGGCCGGCGAAGGAGGAGAGGTCCAGGGTGCGCTGCACGTAGCCGGCCGCGGCGTTCACGTTGGAGTACGTCGCCAGCGTGGTGCTGTTGGCCTGGACGGTCAGCTTGTCGTACGCGGTGGAGCCGGTCTCCGCGGTGTCGATGTGCAGCCAGAAGGTCAGGCTGGCGGACTTGCAGCCGGTCGGGATCGAGACGGTCTGCGACATGGTGTCGGTGTGGGCGCTGCCGTAGCCGTCCATCCAGGCCTTCCAGCTGCCCGAGTGGGCCGGCTGCGAGGAGCCGTTGTCGACGACGCCGCTGGAGGCCGTCCACGGGGCCGCGCTGCCGGTCTCGAAGCCGCCGTTGCCGACCAGCTGGGCCGCGGTGCAGCCGCCGGGCGGCGGGGTGGTGCCGCCGCCGAGCAGGGCGGTGGTCAGGCCGTCGGCGATCGGGGAGCCCCAGCCGGTGACCTGGTCGTAGCCCGCCTTGGCCGGGAAGTCCTGGTTGGACCCGCTGGTCACGTCGTGGAAGGCGCCGGCGGAGCCGCTGCCGTTCGCGACCGAGTACAGCCGGGGGCTCGCCTCGCCCAGGACCGGCTGGGAGGCCGCCTTGGCCTTCTGGTTGAACTGGGCCGCGTAGCCGGACCACAGCGGCGCGGCCGCGCTGGTGCCGCCGTAGACGTTCCAGGAGCCGCCCGTGTAGATCGCGAAGCCGCTCGCCGGGTCGGCGTTGGAGGAGACGTCGGGGACGGTGCGCATGGTGCCGCTGACCCCGGTGCCGGTCTGCCAGCTCGGCTTGCTGAACACGGTGGAGACGCCGCCGCCGGCGGTGCTCCAGGCGCTCTCCGAGGAGTAGGAGGTGCCGGACACCTTGAGGTTGGTGCCGCCGACACCGGTCTGGTGCGGGCTGGACGCCGGGAAGTCGACCGCCTTGACCGACGAGCCGCTGGTGGAGCGGGTGCAGTCGCGCGAGCCGTCGTCACCGGAGGCCGAGAAGATCGAGATGCCCTGGGCGGCGGCCTGCTTGAAGGCGTTGTCGACCGCCGTCATCGAGGCGGCGGTGGTGTCCGGCTCGCAGGAGCCCCACGAGATCGAGACGACCGAGACCTTGTTGTCGGCCACGATCTTGTTGGCCATGTCGATCTCGCCCTGGTCGCTGTTGGGCGCCTCGTAGACCAGCTGGGTGGCCTTCGGCGCCGCGCCGCGGACGATCTCGCTGTCCAGCTCGACCTCGCCCTGGCCCTGGCCGGGGGCGGAGTCGTAGTTGGCGCCGTCCACCGAGACCGTGGAGACCGCCGGGCCGCTCAGGCCGTACTGCGAGTCGTAGGTGGTCAGGTTGGCGGACTGGTAGCCGTCGAACTCCCAGAGGGCGACCGTCACGCCGGTGCCGTCGGCGCCGGTCTTGTTCAGGTTGTAGGCGCCGTCGTACTGCGACGGGCCGAAGCCGCTCGGGGTGGCGGAGGCCGCGTTCGGGGTGATCGAGTTCGGCTTGGCCAGGCGGTTCTTGCGCACCGCGTGGTTGTCCAGGCCGCTCACGCCCTGGACGATGCCGGCCAGGTCGGACGGGATCGAGGCGGCGGCGTCGTTGGCGAAGAAGGCCCGCTGCAGCTGCGGGTCGACGTAGGCGCTCTCGTGGGTGCCGAAGGCCTGCGAGACCTGCGCGGTGGTGCCGTGGGCGCTCACCACCTGGCGGTTGGCGCTCACCTCGGTGACGGTCAGGCCCTGGGCGGCCAGGTAGGCCTTGACCTGGTCGACGGAGGCCTGGGACGGCCCGAACTGGGCGGTGAACTGCTCCGGCGTCAGGTACTTGCCGAACTCCGGCGTGCCGGGCGTGGTGACCGCGGTGAGGAAGCGGTCCAGGGCGTCGGTGTTGCGCAGCTTCAGGCTGACGGCCACCGAGATCTGCTGCTCGGCCGGGACGTCACCCTTCTTCTCCGAGTGGGCCACCGCCGGGTTGACGGTGTTCGGGAGCGCGACGCGGGGTGCGGGGGCGGCCTGCGCGGTGGAGACGCCGAGCGAGACGGCGGTCAGGGGCAGTACGGCTATCGCCGCGGCGAGGGCAAGAGAGCGGGGGCGCAACGGATCCTCCTCTTGGCCGGCTGTGGGGGCCGGCAAGGGGCCAGGCGTTCCGGGGTCGAGAACGCTGGCTAGAACATGACAGAACCGGTAACGGAAGTGGTTCATGGTCAAGCAATTCGTTGCTAAAAAACAGTCAACTGTGGACGCCTGGAAATGCGGCTGTTCCATACAGTGAATGGCCGGAATTCCGGAACCGGTCCATACCAATGGGGGCAGGAGGGGCGGACGTAGAATCGGCTGGAGCCGAGGGAGAACGATGACTGACGTGATGGCGGACCCGAGGGACCCCCGACCGCTGATCGGTGAGCCGCTGGCGCTCGACCTGCTGAACACGCGGTGGTCCGGCACGCCCGTCAACGACCTGCTGGCCGCACCGGACGGGTACGAGATCTGGCTCTCCTCGGCCGGCCTCGCCGACCGCTGCCGGGTGGCCGATTCGGGGCTCGCGGCCCTGCGGGAGGCCCGTGAGACGCTCGTCGGCGCGGTCCAGGACCTCGACACCACCGGCGAGTTGGGGCCGGAGGCGGTGGCCGGGCTGAACGGCGTGCTGCGGCACGGGCGGCTGCGGCGGGAACTCGGCGGGCAGGGGCCGACCGAGCACGTCGAGGTGGACCGGGCGGAGTGGCTCGCGGCCTGGCTGGCGGTGGACGACTTCCTCGACCTGCTCGACCAGGGGGCGCACCGGATCAAGCAGTGCGCGCACGAGGCGTGCATTCTGCATTTCTTCGACACGTCGCAGAACGGGCGGCGCCGATGGTGCCGGATGGCGGTGTGCGGGAATCGGGCGAAGGCGGCGCGGCACTATGGGAAGGGCCGGGCCTGACCGACGGCCCGGCGGCGGGGCGGGGGGGGGGGGGGTCGCCCCCCCCCCCCCCGCCGGGGGGGGGGGGGGGGCCGGGCCGCGGGGGGGGGGGGGGGCCCCCCCCCCCCCCCGGGGGGGGGCCGGGGGGCCCCCGGGCGGGA
>NZ_JBIUUS010000082.1:0-8705 GCF_044742585.1 Kitasatospora sp. NPDC087861 | reverse complement strand
GGACGGGGTGCGGCGGGCGTTGGGTCGTGAGCCGAGGGACTTCGCCGACTTCGCCCGTGAGGCCGCGGCCTCGGGCGTGTGGAACGTGTGAGCCGGCTCGCCGGTGGCGGCCCCAACCGGCCGCCACCGGGCGGGCGTTGGTCGTACAGCTGAACCTACTCTGGAGGTCGTGTGATGTCGGATCGCAAGACGGTCTGGTCGAGTGAGCAGGGCGTGGGCGCACTGCCCGGGCATGTCCGGGGCTTCGCGCTGATGCACGTGGCGATGCGCCGGGACGCCGCGCGGCTGAGCGCGGCGGCCGCCCGGGGCTCGTCCTCGGCGGCGCTGGCGGACTGGTTCGGGCGGCTGCGGGCGGTCATCGACTGGCACCACCGCAGCGAGGACGACATCCTCTGGCCGTTCCTGCGCCAGCGCGTGCCGGGCTTCGACGGCGGCGGCGTCCTGGAGCAGGACCACGAGGAGCTCGACCGGACGATGAGCCGGGTGGCGCAGGTGCTGGCCTCCGGCGGCGGCGCCGAACTACGGGAGGCCGCAGCGGGGTTCGAGAGCCTGATCCGCGAGCATCTGGGGCACGAGGAGCCGGTGGTGTTCCCGGCCGTCGCGGGGATGCCGGTGGAGGAGTACCTGGGGGTGGAGCGGCGGATCATCCAGAGCGCGCCGACACAGGTCATGACGTACCTGCAGCCGTGGATGTTCGACGGCGCGGACCAGGCGTCCGTCCGGGCGGTGTCGGCGACCATCCCGGCCCCGGTGCGACTGCTCGGCCGGACGGTGCTGGAGCGCCGCTACCGGCGCACCCTGGCCCCGGTGCTGTGACCGCTCCCGGCACCCTCGGGCGGCGCAAGTGCCCTGGCGCGTAGCGGGGTTCCGGTTGTCGCGGTTCCGTTGCGCGCCACGCCGCACGGTGGGCGGTGTCGGTTGTTCCGCTGTTCGTCGGCGCCGCGTTCCGTCGGGCCGGGAGAGTGAAGGGGTCTTGTGATGCGTTCGGATCAGACTGCGGTACCGGTGTCGTACGCGGTTCCGTCGGCCATCGGCGGTGTGCGGCCTGGGAGTTCGCCGCACGGCGGGCCCGGGCAGGGTCGGGCCGCCGGGCCGGTGCTGGCGGCGGCGACGATCGCGATGGGCCTGATGGCGGGCCTGTTCTTCGCCTTCGACGTGTCGGTGATGCCGGGCCTGGCGGCCGGGGACGACCGGACGTACGTGACGGCGATGCAGCACATCAACAAGTCGATCGAGAACGGGATGTTCGGCCTGGTCTTCGTCGGCGCCTTCGCGGCCACCGGTGTGGCGGCCTGGCTGCAGCACAAGGCCGGGCGTCGGCAGGCGGCCCTGTGGGCGGCCGCGGCGACGGTGCTGTACGTCGTGGCGCTGATGGTCACGATGGGCGTCAACATCCCGCTCAACAACCAGCTGGCGGCGGCCGGCGACCCGTCCCAGATCACCGACTTCGCCGGCGTGCGCGCCAAGTTCGAGGGCACCTGGGTGGCCACCAACATGCTGCGCACGCTGCTCTGCACGGCGGGGCTGGCGGCCCTGACCCGCTCCCTGGTCCTGCACGGCAGGTTCGGCCGCGGCGGCCGCTGAGCCGTACCGCGAAGGGCCCGGCACGCCACCTCCGGCGTGCCGGGCTCTTCGCCGTGGCAGTGGCCCTTTGCCGTGGCGGTGGCCTGGTGCCGTTCCGGTGGTCGTTTGCCGGCCGCCGGGCGTTCGGGCGGGGTTCGGGCGGCCGGCATCGACAGCACCGGATGCGCCGGGGCGTGCGCCGGTGCGCCGGGTGGGTGCTTTCGGTCAAGTCGGCTGGAACCCTGTGGAGTTGGCGTTTTGGTGGGTGTCGGGGGAGCATGGGCGGGCCGGGTCGTTGTGCGGCGCGCTCGCGCCGCCGACCGGGCCGCACGGTGATCGGTACGTCCGGTGTGCTGGGGAGGGGGCGGGGTCTGTGGGGCCGGTGGTACGTCCGTTTCTGGTGCGGGGGAGAGCGGTTCCCCTGGCGAGGTATCTGGCAGAGGAGGACATCGAGGGTCTGGTGGCGTGTTCGTGCATCGGGAACGAGGTCACGATCGAGCTCGCGGACACCAGGATCCTGGTGACCGTGGCGGACGTGGCCGAAGCGGTGCGGCTGAACTTCGACATGGTCCAGGACGGCCCGGCCAAGGCGCGCTCCTGGTCCCGACGGCTGCCGGGCGACGCGGGGCCGGGCGAGCTGGCGGCGCGGATAGCGGTGGACGTACGGACGCTGGCCCGCGAGCTGGCGCCGTTGCGGCGCAACCCGCCGCGCGGGGGAACGACCGACGCCAGGTGCCGAGCGGACAGGCATTGACGGCAGGCCCGGGTCCGGCAGCACGTTGCTGCCGGACCCGGGCCGTCGCCGTGCCGACCGGCGTGCCGCGTCAGCGGCCCTGGAGGGAGCGGACGTTGTTGCCGAAGGTCCAGTTCCGGGAGCCGTCCCAGTTGATCGACCAGGTCATCAGGCCCTTGAGTCGGCTCGACGCCCCGCTGCCGTAGGAGTTCCAGGCCTGGGAGACCTGCCCGGTCGACAGGTAGCCGCCGCCCGCGCCGGGCTGCGCGGGCAGGCCGGGGACCTGCCGGTCGAGCGGGACGCGGATGGTGGTGCCCTGGACGGCGAGGCCCTTGTCGAGGCAGGTGGTCTGGGCGGTGAAGCCCTGGACGGTGCCGGCCTCGTAGGAGTCACCGGAGCACCCGTACATGCTGCCGTTGTAGTACTGCATGTTCAGCCACCACAGCCGGCCGTTGTCCAGGTACTTCTTGATGACCGGCAGGTAGGCGCCCCAGATGGAGCCGTACACGATGCTCGCGCCGGTGACGTACGCGGTCTCGGGGGCCATGGTCAGGCCGAAGCCGGGCGGCATGGCGGCGAGGACGCCGTCGATGATGCGGATCAGGTTGGCCTGGGACGGGGAGAGCGAGTTGATGTCGCCGCTGCCGACCAGGCCGGTCTCGATGTCGATGTCGATGCCGTCGAAGTGGTTGGCCTGCAGGATCGGCACGATGGTGGACACGAAGCGGTCGGCGACGGCGCTGTTGGACAGGTCGATGCCGGCCGCCGCGCCGCCGATGGACATCAGGACGGTCAGGCCGCTCGCCTTGGCCTGGCACACCTCGTCGGGGGTGGGCACCTTGACGCCGGTGTCCATCCCGTCCTGCCACAGCGCGGTGCCGTCGGAGAGGATGACCGGGAAGGCCGTGGTGACGACGTTGTAGCCGGCGCCGGTGATGCGCTGGTCGGTCAGCGGGATCCAGCCGAGCGGGGGGTGGACGCCGTTGGCGGCGCCGTCCCAGTTCTCCCAGTAGCCCTGCAGGACCTTGCCGGTCGGGCGCTGCTGCTGGCCGCAGGCGGCGCTGTCGGCGGGCTTGGCGGGGTTCGTGGGGGCGGTGGTGGGGGCGGTGGCGCTCGCCGTGGTCGGGGCGATCGCCGCTACGGCGAGCGCGAGCGCGCCGAGCAGGCGCGCGGTTCTGTGGGCCATGACGGTCTAGCTCCGTTCCGGCCATGGCCGGGGTGCCCCGTGGGGGTGGGGCGGCGTGGGGGTGGCCATGGCGAGGTGACGTGGGGGTGGTCGGTCGGCGGGAAGCCCGGCCGCGGCACGTGCCACCAGGGTGCCTGTCGCGACCCTGGCACGTACGTCGTCACCCGGCAGGGGGCGCGTTGCAGCCGCTGGGAATCGTAGGAGCGCCCTGATGTGCCGTCAATAGGTCTGGACCATTTGGCTCGGTGTCGAGCATCGGCCCGGCCCGGCCCGGTGCTCGGCACCGGGCCGGGGCGTCAGGGCGTCACGGATTCAGGTCGGTCGTACGCAGCTCGGTCGGACGCAGGGCTGCTGAGACGCAGGGCTGTTGAGGCGTCAGGACGTCACCAGCCAGGACAGGCTCCCGGTCAGCTTCTCGCGCAGCGCCGGGTCGGCGACGGCCGGGGTGGGGTCGGTGGCGACGGCGGTGAGCAGGTGGGGCCGGGAACGAGGGCCGGTCGGGCGGAGATCGGCGAGGTCGACCGCGGTGCGCCCGCGCAGCCCGGGCACCTCGCGTCCGTCCAGGTACCAGCGCAGCCGGGTGCCCGCCACCGGGAGGTCGACGGTGAGGCGGTCGGCGGCGGTGAGCCAGGTGCCGGTGGCGGTGGGGCTGGTCAGCGGGGTGGCGTGGCGGTAGAAGCCGGCGATCATCGCCTCCCGCCCGGGCAGGTTGAACTCCCGCCCGAGCGAGCGCATGATCGAGTTCTCGGTCGGTCGGTACAGCCCCGCCGGGTAGTAGCCGCCGCCCTCGTACGCGCCGACCGTCCCGCCGTCGGGCGACGCCTGGCCGAGCCAGCGGGACCACTTGGTGCCCTGCGCGCGCATCCGGTCGGCGGTCAGCGTGCTGATGTTGGCCTCGGCCGGCTCCGCGCCCTGGTAGGTGCCCTGGCCGTCGTACGCGTACTCGTCGGCGAGCTTGCCCAGTGAGTGCCCGGTCTCGTGCACCGCGATCTGCCCGGACTTCGCGTTGCCGCCCGCCACGGTGGCGATGCCCTCGTAGCCGAGCGGGGACTTCACGTCGTTGTAGCCGGCGCCGCCGTACTTGGCGCTGTTGGCCACCACGAGCACCAGGTCCGCCTGCGGGGCCTTGGCCGCGTAGCCCTCGACCGCCTTCTCGTCCACGCAGAGCAGCCGCTCCACTCCGTCGCACCAGAAGTACGAGCCCAGCGCCGTGTGCCGGACGGTCGTCTGGTCCGGGTCCCCGGAGACGCCCGACTCCGGCGAAACGGCCGACACCGCCCAGACGTTGAAGAGCTTGCGGTAGGTGGCGTACGGCTCGACGGCGGTGATCTCGCTCCACTTCTCGGCTGCGTCGGCGCGGAACTTGTCCTGCTCCTGCGCGGCGTAGCCGTCCCCGATCACCACCACGTCGAGCTTGGCGGCCGGATCGCCGTTGCGCACCAGGGCGGTGACGTCGCCGTCGCCCTGGAGCGGGGCCACGCCCTGGGTGTGGGGGGAGACCGTGTACGGCGAGGCGCCCGGGACGCGCGCCCGGGAGATGCCGCCGTCCTCGCCGAACACCTCGACCTCGCGCCGGTCGTCCCCCGTGGCGGTTCCGGGAGCGGCTATGGGGGCGCCTCCGGGCTTGGCCATCGCGGGGGTGCCGCCGAAGAGGGCAGCGGCCAGGGTGACGGTGAGGAGGGTCGCTGCGGTCCTGCTCCTACGGTTCCTGCTGCTGGGCATGGGCGTCCTCTCCGGTGGGTGGCATGAGCGGAAGGTCGCAGCCTATTTCCGGTGTTGAGGACCTGACAACCAGTCGAGTGGTGCTACGCCGTCGAAATTCCCAGGGTGATGGCGGCCGCGAGCAGCCAGGCCAGGATGGCGATGGTCAGGACCACCGCCAGCGGCCACGGCATCGAGAGCAGGATGGCGGCGCCCACGAGCGTGGCGCCCGCGACGAGCGCGGCCATCCCGACCGGGACCAGCCGGGAATCCAGATCCGGGCCGAACGCGCCGTAGGCGATCACGGCCGTTCCCGCGCCGATCAGCAGCCCCAGCTTCAGGAGGGTCAGCCACGGAGTGTGCGGGTTGTCGGCCTGGTGCCCGTGGTACCCGAGCTCGACCACGAGACCTCTCCAGACCTTCAGATCCACGATCGTCCCGGTCTCCACGTCGCGGTAGAAGGCCCTCCCGACGTCGTAGGTGTCGGTGGGCGCCATCTCGCGGGCCACGGTCAGGACGTAGGTGGTCGAATCGCTGTCCTGCTGCACCTCCCTCCTGGTGACCCGCCCGCTCTCCTGCTGCACGCAGTCGGCGCCGGGTCTGACGGCGGGAGTTCCGCACGTCGGGGCGGTGCGATAGGCCCGTCCCTCGTGGTAGGTGTCGACGAACCATGAGAAACCGAGCCCGACCATGGACAGGCCCGCCAGCACGAGCAGACCCTGCACCACCACCCGCACGGCCAGCGCGGCGGCCCGCCTGGGGTGTCGGGCATCCCGCGGTCCGGGCGTCGATGACTTGTCGGATACGGCCACCGGACTCCTCGTCGTCTGGGCTCGGGCCGAGGCGTGGGCCGCCACCCGGCGTGCCTGAGCAGGAACCTGGATGATGGCAGGGAAGCGCTCGGAGTGGGAGGAAACCGGTGCCGCTGTAACGGACTTGTGCCCCGCGGGTGCTGTGGCGACCCGGAGGCCGCGGGTGGGCCCGGCCGTTCGGCGTCAACGCGACCGCGATGTGGCGGAGTTGTGCAGATGCCGGCGGTCACCGACTGGCGCGCGGGTGCCCGGGTAGGCGCCCCTCACGGCCGTCGGCCCGCTCGGGGTCGACGCGTAGCCGTCGGAGGAGGCTGATCCGGTGTCGATGTCCGCTGTGCACCCCATGTCCGTCACGTTCCCCGACAGCCCGCTGCCCGATGTCCCGGTCGACGCGGAGCTCCGCTTCGACACGGCCCTTCCCTACGCGGCCTGCCTGGCGTTCCCGCTGTCGTCGAGCGGCTGCTCCTGCGACGACTTCCGGCTGTGCTGGTACTTCAGCCGCGACCTGCTCGACGAGGGCCGCCACGCGCAGGTCGGCCGCGGCGATGTCAGGGTCGGGCCCGGGTCCGAGGGAGAGGTCTTCATCACCCTGCAGAGCCCTTCCGGGGAGACGGTGCTCAGTGCACCGGAGGACGTGGTCACCGCCTTCCTCGCGGACTCGTTCGCCCTGGTGCCCGCCGGGGCGGAGTCCGACCACCTCGACCTCGACAGCGAACTCGCCCGGATTCGTGACCTCGGCTGAAAGGGCGGCCCCCGTCCGGTACTTCGCCGGGGCCGACTCCGCCTGGTTGGCGGAAGGGCTGCTGGTCTACCTCACCGCCGACCAGGCGGCCGGCCTGCTCACCGCCGTCGGCGAACTCTCCGCCCCGGGCAGCCGGCTGCTGCTGGAAAAGGGCCGGGACGTGACCGGCACCGCAGGACCCGGCGCTCGCCCACATCACCGACCTGTGGCAGGGCGGTCCCGGCCCCGGAACGCACGACTGGCTCGACGCCCACGGCTGGACCACCCGGCTCACCATGCTCGACGAGATCGCCGCCGAGCTCGGCCGCCCGTTCCCGCCCGGCGCGGGGCCGAGCACGACGGGCTTCATCGAGGCGGTGCGCACCGCCGACACCGACCGGATCAGGCCTGGCCGTGCAGGATCAGCGCCCAGGCGAGGCAGCCGAGGGCGGCGGTGCAGAGCAGGGCGCGTAGCACGTTGAAGCGGACCCAGCGGGCTTCGAAGCGGCTTCGGACGCCGGCGGGGTCGGTGATGTGCTTGGGTTCGCCGGCGGCGGCGAGTTCGTCGTTGAGCGGGATGTTGACGGAGCGGGTGACGCCGATCGCGGCGACGTAGAGCGCGAGGGCGGCGATGGTGGCGGGTAGTGCGTGGTGGCCGTCGGAGGGGAGGTGGAGGGCGACGGCGGCGCCGGTGCTGAGGAGGGCGCCGACGAAGCCGAGGACGAACCAGCCGTTCAGGATCGCCACGTTGACGCGCTGCATGACCTCGATGAACGCGCGGTCCTCGACCCGCGCGAGCGCGGGCATGACCGAGCACGCGTAGGCGTAGAACAGCCCGGCGGTCAGTCCGCAGGTGACGGCGGCGGCGATGAGTGTGAGCGTGCGTGCCAGTTCCATGAGCCGGTCCTCTTGTCCCTCTGATCGTCCGCTGGCTGTCCCTACTTCGGGCCCGATCCTCCGTCATTCGGCGATCTCGGGCCAGCCTGCATGCTTGAGAGTCCCTCAAATGCGGTGACGTCAAATCATTTGTCATGCTCCAGAGTTGGTATCGCAAGTATGCCGCCGTACCGCACCCCCCTCCGGAGCGGCCGGACGGGTGCAAGCCCTGGAACCCACCGAGGACCTGCGGGACGTCTTCGACTCGGCGGACGTGGACCCGCACCTGATGAGTGGTGCGGAGACTGGGAGGTCGGTGGGCTCGCCGTGCTCAGCCCGTGGTGGCGCTGCGAGGGATGGTGAGCGTGGTGATCAGGATTCCCTCGGTGGCGGTCCAGCGGCCGTGGTGGGGCGTCGGGTGGTGGGGGTGGCAGGCCGTGAAGGTGTGGTCGGGGCGGAGGTGGACGGTGATGGTGGCGAGGCCGGCCCACTGGCGGGTGAGGGGGTAACAGGCCTTGTAGGTAGCTTCCTTGGCGCTGAAGAGGAGGCGGTCCCAAGGGGTTTGGCCGCGGGGGAGACGGGTGAGATGGCGCTGCTCGTCCGCGGTCGCGGTGAGGTCGAGTACGCCGTGCGGGAGCGGTTCGGCGGGCTCGGCGTCGATGCCGAGCGAGGCGAGGTGAGTCGTGCGGGTGGCTGCGCAGGCGGTGTAGCCGGTGCAGTGGGTGATGCTCCCGGCGATTCCCGAGGGCCAGTCGGGGGCGCCACCCGGCCCGGGGAGTAGGGGTGTCGGGGGATGGCCGAGCTCGGTGAGGGCCTGGCGGGCGAGGGTGCGCGCGGCGGTGAACTGCCGCTGCCGGCGGGGCGATCGGCCGTGGATGTGGCGGCGCTCCGGGTCCAGGAGGGCGCCATGGGGCGGCGGGCCGAAGGCTTCGGTGCAGTGGACGGTCGGTGGGAGGAGCGCGCTGAGCGCGGTGATAGGGGGGGCGGTGGTCATGGCTGCGATTTGACGGCGAGTTCTTGTGTGAATTGGTGGGTGTGGTGGGCGAGGTGGTGGGGGGTTTCGAGGGGGAGGGTGTGGCCGGTGTTGGGGATGGTGATGAGGTGGGTGTGGGG
>NZ_JBIUUS010000081.1:0-9247 GCF_044742585.1 Kitasatospora sp. NPDC087861 | reverse complement strand
CGCCGCCCTGCGCGTACCTCACAGAACCACAGCTACCGGACCCGAACCCTCGCTGTCAGGCGAACGGCCCGACTTCACTCATTCAAGTTCAGTAGCGGAGGCGGAGGCCGTGTGGGAGCGGTTCGTGATCGCCCGCGCGACGGTGGCCGAGGTCTTGGCGGAACCTTGTGGGGGCAAGGCGGTGCCGCCGGTCGTGGTGGCCGGTGGGCGGCCGGCGCGGGTTGCGGCAGCGGTGCCCGGTTCCGTGGTGCCGCAGTGGCGGGAAGGGCTCGACGCCGGTGTGCTGGCGCCGGACTACCAGAGGCTCATGGGCGCTCTGGCTGGTGGGGACGGGTCTTGCGGGGAGGCGATGGACGTTCGCCAACTCGCGGCGGCCCTCGGGCTGGAGCCGGTTCCGGCGAAGGTGGAGGGGGTGCGGTCGAAGGTGAAGCGCCTGGCCGCGCGGGGCTGGCTGGCAGAGGAGCGCCCGGGGATGTTCAGCGTCGTCGCCGGGCGAGGCGTCGGCTCATGACCATGCTCATCGACCATCGGATCATCGCCTCCGAGGTGTCGGTGCGACTCTCGTAGTCGCGGGCCAGGCGGCGTGAGTGCATCAGCCACGCGAACGTCCGCTCCACCAGCCACCTCTTCGGCAGGACGACGAAGCCCGTGGTGTCGTCGCTGCGTTTGACCACCGTCAGCGCGATGCGCCAGGCGTCGCGGGCGGGCGTCGTGCGCGGCCAGGGCGCGCAGGACCCGCCAGATCGTGCGGAAGCTGGAGGCCTCGATCTCGGCGTCGGCCTCCGCCTTCACAGCCTCCCCGGCGTCGCCCACCTCGGACGGGGCGGCGGCCGCCATGTCGTCGCCCACCTCGGGGCTGGGCAGGTAGACCGGGATGATGACCCACGAGACCTTGCCCAAGGTAGGACTGGCGCAACGCCCTGCCGACGGCCTGGACGATGTCGATGACCGACGACTTCGGGTCCGCGAAGCAGATCGCATCCACGGCCCGGACGTCGATGCCTTCCGAGAGCAGGCCCACACCGGCGAGGATGCCGCACTCCTCGCCGTCCTCGCCGGTGTGGGCCTTGAATTCGGCGAACGCGGCCCGGCGGTCCTTGAGGAGGTCGGTGCTGGCGACCGCCTTCGCCCAGACCCGCTCCGGGCGCTCCGCGTCCTCCAGCAGCTCCGAGGCGTCCAGCAGGTGTTGTCACGTTGACGGGCGGGTGATCGTCTGACGGGTCGCCAGGGTGTGGTGGGGTCGGGTTCCGGGTCCTGGTTCAGGCTGCGGCGGGCAGGCCGATGCTGCCGGTGATGTGGTCCCAGATGGTGAAGCGGAGGGTCATTTCGAGGCGGTGTTCGGCGGCGGTCATCAGGTGTCGTCGGGGTCGGAAGTGGGGGGAGATGCCGCTGAACGCGGACAGAAACCGTTGGGCGGCGCCGGGTGAGCGGAAGTACTTCATGGCCCTCTCACGCTGGCGGGTGGGTTGGTGGGAGTTCTCGGCCCGGTTGTTCAATCCCCTGTGGGCGCGGTGCTCGACGGAGCCGTGTTCCGCGGTATCGCGGTGAAGAGCCGGTGCCGATCGTTATCACCGGCCTCGGGGCGTGGCTTGCGGCCGTGGTCCTGGAGCGGGAGCTGAGGATGCTCCAGAGCTTTCTACGGAGTGCTCTGTATCCCGGAGCCCTGCGAACCGAAGACCCGGGCCACACAGCGATCTAGAAGATCACCGAAGGCCCGGGCTGAATCGATGTCAGGGGTCGGCAGCGTTCCCGCGTCGTCGATGGTTGCGATGAAGTCGACGTCGGCCCAACCGCCACGGAACAGGACGACCGAGAGCTGTGCGTCGCCGTGGCCTGTGATGAGGATGCCGATCGAGTCGGGTTCGGTCACCGAGGACCGGTCCGCTTCAAGGCGCTGTGGCCACGGCGCGGCCTCGTCACGCCAGGTCACGTGCCCGACTACCAGCCCCCGGCGCTCCCAATCCGTCCTGCGCTCGGCGACTTCGACAGCCGCGTGACCAAGATCGACGATTTGTTCCATGTACAGATCATGACGACCAGCGAGCGCAGCCTCCACCTGTTTCAGCCGGCGGCAGGCACGCCCCACCGTATGACCACACGTTGCAGCGCTTCCAGGTTCCCGACCTGCGGTACGCAGCGCTCCCCGAACTCATCACTCAGCGCCTTCCGTTGTCGAGGACGAAGTCACTGTGCGCGGTGTGCCGGGGGCGTCGGGGCTCGGTGAAAGGCGTGAAACGGCCGGAGGTGCCGGAGTCCGATTCGCGGGAGCTCCTGACTTGAAACCGCGAAGAATTCGCAGAAATCGCCGTCTGGGAAAGTCAGTTGGCCAGGGCGACGGGATTCGAGGCTACGAAGCGCAGCGCCTCGATCACCGGCTGCGCAAAGAAATCTCAGCGGCTTACTCAGTCGCCGCGAAGACGTCCTGGACATACGCTGGTGCTATTGACGGCGGTCATGTGGCCGCCGGACAGGGCGATCTGTCGCCGATGGCATCCTGGCCATCGCATGAGCCAGGCGTGCGGCCCGCTTCCGTGACGGCCGTGGTCCGCGCCGGCACTTGCTGCTGCTTTCTGTGCGACCAGGGGGGTCGCAATGAGAAATCCAACTCGGGTACACCATCGCGCCGCGAACATCTTCGCAACGGCGCTGATGACCGGAGGCATGATGCTGGCGACGGTTGCCACCGCGACCGTCTCCCCTGCGGCGGAGTTTCCCGCCCAGATCAGCTCCGGCGACCAACAGGCCATCCTCTCCGAGACCAACAGCGTTCGCGCCCAGGCCGGCCAGTCAGGTCTGACCTGGGACAGCGGGCTTGCCTCCGCGGCACAGTCCTGGGCTGACAACCCGGCATCCACCGCGGGCGGCTCGTTGCACCACGGGCCGACAAGCAACGCCGCCGAGAACATGTCGAGCGCCGGGCCGAGCCAGGCCACGGGGCAGTGGGCCAGTGAGAAGAGCGCCTACGACTCCGATCCCAACCATGACCCGTACGCCAACCAGACGGGGTACTACCGCTGGGGTCACTACTACAACATGATCAACCCTAGTTACAGCAAGATGGGCTGCGGAGCGAAGAGCGGCGTCACGGTGTGCAGGTACTCGCCCTGAGCCACCCGGCACCTCCGGACGCGGACCGGGTCGTCGCCGTCGACTCCGCCGTCATCCGATCGCTGCT
Source organism: Kitasatospora sp. NPDC087861 (assembly GCF_044742585.1). Classification (NCBI taxonomy): domain Bacteria; kingdom Bacillati; phylum Actinomycetota; class Actinomycetes; order Kitasatosporales; family Streptomycetaceae; genus Kitasatospora; species Kitasatospora sp. NPDC087861. The sequence continues at coordinate 6,072 of NZ_JBIUUS010000081.1, read as the reverse complement.
GGCCCGGGCAGCGAGCCTGGGCCAGCCTTCCCCTGACAGGCTGCGCCCCGCGAGAGGTTCGGGTGCGGCGACTCGCAGACTCGGCCGGGGCCCCGCGGCCGTCGCCGTGCTGGACGAAAGCCGTAAGGGCCGCCAGGGGGCCGCGGAAGGCCGTGTGGTGCACTTTGGCTCACCACGTCGACGCCCGCGCCCTCGCCAAGGTCCTGGCATCCGCTCGGGCCTGCGAGGACGCCGAGTGGCCCGTCACCATCGACCCCGAGCAGCCGGCGCAGGGCGTGTGCGCCAAGATGCAGGCCGGGGTGCGCCCCGAGGAGACCGGGATCGACCCGCTCAAGGCGGCTGGCGGGCGCATGCGGGTGATCGCCAGCGACGCCTACGGCGATTTCGAGTTCTTCGACGCTTCCCGACGCGGTCCGGAGCGCCGCGAGTTCGCCGTCGCCCTCGGCCGGTTCTAAGGGCTCGCTCCCAAGCGGGTGCCCGTGTGGTCGACACCGGGCTCGCCCCCAAATCCCAACGGCTCGACCAACGCCCTGCGCGGCGATGTCCTCGGCGCGCTCGGCGTCCTCAAGGTCGCTACCGCTGACCAGCGACCGCACGGTGCACTGGTGGCGCCGTACCTGGCCCGGCCACACCCGCGCCGGCTACCCGCCGGTCGCCCTGGTCGTCACCGACGCCGGACCGGTCGCGCTGGCCAACCGGCAGCAGAACGCGGCCGAGCTGTCGGCCGAGGTCTGGGGCGGGCAGTGGTGCACGGTGCGCCGGGACGACAACGACGGGGACGGCTGGCGGGTCTACGACGACGCCGTCCCGGTCGTCGTGACCACCCTGGAGCTGCTGGCCGAGCCCGGCCCGCTCGGCCCCGTCTGGTGGCGCTACGGCCGCCCCGGACGGCACTGTCTGACCGACGCGCTGGACAACCCGGACAACCGCACCGCCTACGACCAGTGCCAGAAGGCCCGCGAGAAGAAGGCCCGCCAGGCCCACCACGAGCTGATGCAGACCCTGGCCTGCGCCGACTGCGGCCAGGTCCCCAAGCAGAAAGCACCTACGAGTACGGGCTCCACGGACAGTGGACCCGCCGCCCCGGCGGCCACTGCTACCCCTGCCACCACAAGCACGAGGAACGCCAGGAGAAGGCTGCCGCCAAGGCCCTCAAGTGCCTGGAGAAGGCCCGGGAGACCAACGCCGCGCTGCGCCGGTGCTGGACGTGCCGGGGCTCGGTTGGTGGGAAGGCGGGCTCACCGCTGGAACTCGACGAGAAGGCGGGCCCGGACCGGTTGGAGTGTCCGCAGTGCGTGAGCGACCGGGAGGTGGAGGAGCTGGGCCCGCTGGTGCTGCCCGCCCCGACCAAGCGGGAGTTGGTGGCCGCGATGGTGACCGCGCCGAGCGATCCGTGGTGGTGGGTGGGGGGGCAGCATGCCCGCGACTTTCCGGCTTGATCTGGCCCTCGCGTTCGAGCCGGTCGAACTCGTCCGGGTCGAGGTTGGGCATGAAGGGCAATCTGTTCACATCAAATGCCCTCTCAGTCCAGGGCGGGCCGCACAGCCGGGGTGAGCAGGGCGGTCAGCTGGGAGATGTCGTCGAGGGCTTCGAGGCCGAGGACGGCGTTCTCGATGGCGGCCTGGCGGCCCGGGGAGACCACGGAGTGCGTCAGGCTGCGGTACTTGTCGACGATCTCCGCGTTGGTCAGAAGGCGGTCGCCGGTGCCGCGGGGGTGCCGGACGACCGCCTCGCGGACGCCGCCGTCTTTCAGGGTCAGGCGCAACCGTGTAGTGAGCCTTTCATCGGCCGGGAGCCGGTCGTACGCCTCTTCGTGGCGTGTTTCCGTGCGGTCGATCAGGTTCCACACGTCGTCGCGATTGATCCGTTCCTCGGTGAACTGGCCGATGAGCACGTCCCCGTCGATGAGCGCCACCGCCACCGTGTAGGCCACGTTCATCTGGGCGCCGATCGGCTCGAGCGGTCGGACCGCCCGCCACCCTCCGTGTCCATAGGCGGCTTCCGGTAGGTCGATCTCGATTCGTTCGACCTGGTCGGCCGTCAGCTTGTGCTCCGACCGCAGGTGGAGGGCAGCGTCGATGGCGGCGTGCAGCAGGCCCATGGCGGCGTATGCCTTCACCGCGATGCGCTCGGTCTCCCAGACCGTGCCCAGGCCCGCGGTGATCTGCCCGGCGTCGGGGCTGTGCCCCTCTCCGAAGGTGGACAGGAAGCCGCCGTACTCACGCTCGAAGACCCGCTTGATGCCGACGTAGCCCGACGCGGCGAGCGCGGCCGCGGTCAGGCCGTTGCGCGCGGCGAAGCCGTGCTGCATCCGCTTGACCATCGACTCGAACTGCGCCGACATCAGGCCGCATGACTGGGTGGCGGCCATCCCTAAGGCGTCCTCGAATCCGGCGGCGTCCAGCCCATAGAGCGTCCCGGCAGACACCGCGGCGCTGTGGGTACCGAAGACCACACCCGAATGCCAGCCGCGGGAGATCATCTCCAGGCCCCCCAGGGCCATGCCCACCCGTGGCCCCGTCTCATAGCCGAGGATCGCGCCGAGCAGGAAGCGGGCCCCTGACACCTCACCGACGTGTGGGACCGCCGCGAGCATGGCTGGCACGACCAGCGCGTTGCTGTGCAATGGGGCGAGCGGGTGGTAGTCGTCGAGTTCGAAGCCCTGGATGAAGCTGGAGTTGAGCATCGCCGCCGACGGCGCGCTGGTCGTGAGGGCTCCCCAGCCGATCAGCGCGGCGCTCCCGGCGTTGTCCAGCGCGGTGACCCCCTCGACACCCTTGCGGGAGACAGGAAGCCTGGCTCCGACCAGGGCACAGGCAATACCGTCGAGCAGCAGGTGCTTGGCGCGCTCGCGCACGGAACGCGGCATCTCTCCCAGCGAGGTGCCGGCAAGCCAGGTGGCCAGCCGGCCGGTGGGACCCGTGGGGTCTGTGGGGTCGCCGCCGTCGTTGTCGGCCACCCGATCGGGCCGATCGGGCTTGGGTTCGGAGATACTCATGGGCTTTCTGCACTCCTGCCGTTTCCAGTGCGGTCCTGCGAACGTCGTTGCTGACGGTCGCTCATGGTGACGCAGTGGAAGGCCCTTACATCGGCAGCCCTGTCCACCTGTCGCCTGATTCACTGAGATGCCCGAGTGCATCGCCCTCACCTGCGCCTTCGGCCTCGGCGCCTTGCCGATTGCTGCCGACCAAGCGGGAGCTGGTGGCCGCGTTGGTCTCCGCTACCGGTGGTCAACCTGGTTGGTGCCCAGGCTGAGTTCGCGTCAGGCAGTGGTGCCGAACAGATCGGCGAGCAGCCTGGTGCAGGCGGTCAGCTGCGCTACGGTCTGCTCGTCGCCGCCTCCGGGGCGGTGGAGTTCGACGAACGCCCGCGGCCGGAGGCGTTCGTCGCCGGCGCCGGCGGTGCAGGCGAGTTCGGCGGTGGGCCGGTACACCTCGGTGCTGTCGGCGGACAGCTCGGAGGCGGAGGCTGTCGGCGCCGTAGTGCTTGACGATCGCCCTGGTGGTGGGAGCCAGCGCGGGGACAGTGCGGACGGGCGGAGCAGGGCAGGGACGACGGGGAGGAGGCTCTCACCTCGGCCGCCGGCTCCAGGGCACCGACCTGCCTGACGCTCTGTCCGGCCCTCCGGCGATTCGAGCATGCATATTTCGAGGCTGGGTGGCAGCGTGGATGCCTCAAGATCCGGATGCGCGCGGACGGCCTGGATGCATGAGATGGACAGCCATGCCCTTGGGGGCACGACACCGGGCGGACCGGGAGAACACCGGTCTACCCGGGGCGGGCTGCGCTCGCGGCTGCGGGTGCGCAGTGTTGCCGGGCAGGTGTTCCTGTGGATGCTGGTCGTGGTGGTGCTGCTGGTCGGCGCGGCGCTGACGGCGCTCGTCCTCCAGGCCCGGAACTACGCCACGAGTGATGCCGCGCACCGCACGCGCGCCGCAGCCGTCACGTTGTCGCGCTATCCAGGGATGGCGGCTGCTCTGGACAGTGCCGATCCGACCGCGGTGCTGCAGCCGCTGGCCCTGGACGTGCAGAAGAGCGGCGGCTTCGACTACATCGTGATCTTCGGCACCAACGGGATCCGTTACGCCTCCACCGACCATCCCGAGCTGATCGGACAGCACGTCTACGGCTCCTACCAGGGGGCCCTGAAGGGGCCGGTCACCACGACCGAGACCACGCCGCTGGGACATGACATGGACACCGTTGCGCCGATTGCCAGGCCGGATGGTTCGGTCGCCGGCCTGGTCTCGGTGGGCCAATCCGTCAAGAATGCAACCAGCGTGGCGGCCCGGCAGCTGCCGGTCCTGCTCGGTGGTGCGGTGGCTGCGCTGGCCGCGGAGACGGGCGGGGCGGTGCTGGTGCGGCGGCGGCTGCGGCGCCAGACGCACGGCCAGGGCCCGGCCGAGATGACGCGGATGTACGAGCACCATGACGCGGTGCTGCACGCGGTGCGCGAGGGTGTGCTGATCGTCGGCGGGCACGGGCGGGTGGTGCTGGCGAACGACGAGGCCCGGCGGTTGCTGGAGCTGCCGCCCGAGGTGGAGGGGCGGCCGGTCGCCGAGCTGGGGCTCGATCCTGGGCTGGCCGAGCTGCTGGTGTCGGGGCGGGCCGCCACCGACGAGGTGCACCTGGTCGAGGACCGGCTGCTCGCGGTCAACAACCGTCCGACCGCGCCGTTCGGCGGGGGGCCGGGGAGTGTGGCGACGGTCCGGGACACTACCGAGCTGCGGGCGCTGGCCGGGCAGGCCGAGGCGGTGCGGGCGCGGCTTAGGCCGCTGTACGACGCGGGGCTTCGGGTGGGCACCACCCTGGACGTGGTGCGGACCGCGCAGGAGCTGGCGGATGTGGCGGTTCCCGGGTTCGCGGACTTCGTCACGGTCGAGCTGGCCGAGGCGGTGCTGCGGGGGGACGAGCCGCTGCCGGGTACGGGTATTGCTGGCGGCCCGCGGATCCGCTGTGTGGCCGCCGGCGGCATCCGCGAGGAGTGGCCGTTCTATCCGGTGGGTGCGCAGATCAGTCCGCTGCCCGGCACACCGGAGGCCACTGCCCTGGAGAGCGGGCGTGCCACGCTGGTGGCCGAGCTTCGTCGGGCGCGGGCCTGGCGGGCGCGCGACCCGCGGACCGCCGAGCGGATCCTCGCGTTCGGAGTCCACTCGCTGATCTCCGCGCCGCTCAAGGCGCGCGGCCTGACCCTGGGCACGGTCACTTTCTGGCGCGCGGGGGAGTCCGCACCGTTCGGGGAGGAGGATGTCTCCTTCGCTGAGGAGCTGGTCGCGCGCGCGGCGATGTGCGTCGACAACGCCCGCCGCTACACCCGCGAACACCGGATGGCCGAGACGCTGCAGCGTAGCCTGCTGCCCCGCAGCCTGCCCCGGCAGAGCGCCCTGGAGGTGGCCTACCGCTACCGGCCGGCGCAGCGGGGGGTCGGCGGGGACTGGTTCGACGTCATCCCGTTGCCCGGCTTCCGCGTGGCGCTCGTCGTCGGCGACGTCGTCGGCCACGGCCTGCACGCCGCCGCCACCATGGGCCGACTGCGCACGGCCGTGCTCAACTTCTCCGCCCTCGACCTGCCCCCGGACGAGCTGCTCGCCCGCCTCGACGAACTGGTCGCCCACCTCGACCAGGGTGAGGCGGCTGCGGGAGAAGGTGGCATCGAGGGCGAGGGTGAGCGGGCGGTCACGGGCGCCACCTGCCTGTACGCGATCTACGATCCGGTCTCCGGGCACTGCACGATGGCGCGGGCGGGGCACCCCCCGCCCGCGCTGGTGCAGACCGACGGCAGCGTGGAGTTCGTCGACCTACCCGCCGGCCCGCCGCTCGGCGTGGGCGGCCTGCCCTTCGAAACCACCGAACTCCAGCTGGCACCCGGCACCGCACTGGTGCTCTATACCAATGAGGATTTTCCAACCTGAAGTTGCAGGTCACGGGGCTAGCGTGGGGCGAGGGTGGGGTGCTCGTGCCGGTCAGCGGCGTGATCGCTAGTGTCCTGCGCCGCTAGTTCGTCGTTAGTTGTCATGTGACTTCTACTGCTGGTGGGTCTGTTCCTCGTCGAGGTCCGAAACTGGAGGCGTT
>NZ_JBIUUS010000080.1:0-9876 GCF_044742585.1 Kitasatospora sp. NPDC087861 | reverse complement strand
ACCGATCGGCGCGGGCTTGGCGGCCTGGTCGACGTCGTCACGGCGGTACAGCGGGCGGCGGCTCGGAGTGCTCATCCCAGGACCGTACCGGCCGTCACGTGACGGTCACGTGACGATGGGAGCCCACTGTCACGTGACCGTCACGTGACGGCCGTGGTGCGGCGCCTACCGGCTCGACGGGCGGGCACCTGGGAGCCTGGCCGGATGGACGAGACGACGGAGCGAACGTGCCCGGTGTGCGGCGCGACGTTCTCAGCGAGGGCGGATAGCAGGCGGATGTACGACCGGCGGTCCTGCCGACAGCGGGCCTACGAGGCCCGGCAGATCGAGGCCGCTGTCGCGCGCGCTCGGACGGTGGCACCCGTGGTCAAAACGGCGCCCGCGGCTGTGCCACCACAGCCGCCGGCCGAACCCGCCGGGCGACCGAAGCGAGGACTCCCCCGTGTCACCAGAGCCGACCTACTGGCCCGGGCACGGGCCGAGCGTGACCCGCTTACTGGGCCCAGTAAGCACTAACTCGCTACCGGCTTCAGGGCAGCAAAAAGGCCGCCAGAAGGCGGCCTCGTATCGTCGCGGAGTGACGATACCTTAGCCCTCCCTCCGCCGTTATCAGCTCATGAGCGACGACGATTTGCAGGACTGGGAGCGCGTCTGCGCGCTGGCGGACAGGTGGCTCGCGGACCCCGAGACGGCGCGATTCGGCGCCGCGCTGTACGCCGCGATGAACGGCGATCCGGAGCATGTGTCTGAGGTGTGACCGACCTGGGGCAGCTCGAAGTGTCAGAGGTGTGACCAACTTCGATCTTGGTTTTTGTTCGCAAGAATCGGCAGCACTTCACCGGGCCTGAGCGGAGTGCAAGAGGTGTGCCGTACTTCCGGGTGGTCGACTGCCCTACACCTCTTGCATCTTCGACGCGGGGGTCCGTCGGGTCGTGATGCAAGGGTGTGTCGCCCAAATTCATCATCACCTCGGTGCGGAGCGGCCGGTCGACGGCGGCCAAGGCGCGCGCACGTCGCACGCGCACGTGAGGGACCGGTCCTGGTGGTGCCAGCCGGTACGTGAACCTGATGACGTACGGCACGTGATCCGGCGGTCGTCGACGAGTCAGGCCGGGCTCGATCCGGGCCGCCAGGAGTCGGCCGGGCTCGAATCCGCGGCTGTCGAAGAACGGGTTCGTCTGGCCCCACCCGGCGCCGGCCTTTCCACGCTCGACTGGCCATCGTCCGTGACACCAAGGCGGGGGCCGGTGAAGTTCCCCGGTGGGCGGCAGCTTCGCCGAATCACGGCTGCCGGGGGTCCCGACCATCTCGCCAGGCGTGCACGATCCGCGCGCGGCCGGTGAGGGACCCCCAGAGGCCGTGATATCGCCCCTGGGTGCCGTCCGCCGGGGAACTTCACCTGGACCGCGCCCAGCCCCGACGCACGCCGAGCCGGAGAGCCGGACCCCCAGTTCCCCGGAGGTGGCCCGTCGGAGACATGTCCCTGAGCCGCGCTGACGCTCCCTCCGGTGGCAGGGACCGGGCGAGCCGGGGCGGAGACAGGAGGCGGCCCGGGCCGGGCCGCCGGAGGGCTTGAACCAGTAGAGAAAGTTGTAACGCGGAAGCGCCCCCGTCTCGGGCTGAGATGGGGGCGCTTCGAGTTCCGGGCCGGTCAGTTCAGCGGGACTCGTCGGGGTACCAGGTGTAGGCCAGGCTCCAGAGGTGGGTCGGCATCACGTGGACCGTGGTCTCCACGGTGGTGCCGTCCTCGGCGTAGGCACTGTGGGTCAGCTCGTACACGCGGTGGTCCTCGCTGAGGCCGAGGAACTCCTGTTCCTCCGCCGTCGGGGGGCGGACGTCGATCTCCTCGCGCATGAGGTCCTGGCCGTGGCCCGCCTGCGCCATGCGGCTGATGATGCCGCCGGTGCCGGTGTCCTGACCCTTCACGTCGGACTCTTGGGCGACGGCCTTGGGGACCGTGGTCACCGCGATCTGCACCGGCACGTCGTCGGCCCACATCTTGCGGGCACGGATAGTGGCGTCGTCGGTCTCGGTGACCGTGGTCTCCCAACGGGGCTCGTAGCCGTGCTCCCGCACCTCCACGTCGAAGGCCCCGCGCCCCCTCTCGCGGTAGGTCGCCTCGTAGCGCTGAGGGACAGCGCGGCGGATCTTCTGGGGGATGCGAGTCACGTGGGTTCCTTGGGTCGTCATGGTGATCAGTCCTTCGGCGGCCAGCACACGGAGCGCCTTCTCGGCGGTGCCCTGGCTCACCTCCAGCTCGGTGGCGAGTTCCTTACCGGTCGGCAGACGCTCGCCGGGGGCGTACTCCCCTCCGGCAATGCGTCCCCGCATCGTGTCGGCGACGCGCCGGTACTCGGGGCGCTTCGGTGTGTTCGTCATAGAACGGACGTTAGCGCCGTCAGCACGAAGACGCAATCCATCAGAGCGCCTTGACGTTCTGTCAGAACGAGTCCACTCTTGGAGAGCACCAAGCCCGCCGGGTCACCGGATGGGGCTCAGCCTCGCCATGGGGAGACACCACGATGGTCAACACCTCGAAGAACGCCACCGCTGGCTTCGACGCCTACGCTCCGGGCTTCGCGGCGAAGTTCGAGCCGACGCTCAACGTGAACGTGGGCGGCGGTCAGCCGCAGGCGCCGGCCGGGAACGGCCAGCCGCAGAACGCCCCGCACTTCATCCTCGGAGAGCCGGTCTTCGACAGCACCGAGGACGTCCGGATCTACTGCAACAGCGTGCGGGCGGCTATGACGCAGATGGCCATCGAGCTGGCCATCGCCGGGAAGATCCTGGAGGCCCGCCTGTCCCAGGCGCGCCGCCTCCCCGGTGACCACATCGGAGCCGCCCGTCTCCGGGCCCGCCGCGTCGCCGGGAAGCTCCTGCGGACCGCCGACGCGATGACCAACGGCGCGAAGAACGCGGTCGCCGCGCACGCCGCCCTTCAGCGCGAGTACTCGGACCTGATCCAGCCGCGTCCCCAGCGGCAGGCCACCACCTCCCCCTTCAAGTTCTAGGCCCGGAAGGGGATCAGGCTCATGTCCGAGAAGACCACCGAGCACGAGAAGCACGAGCAGCGGCTCAACTCCAGCGCGGCCTCGAACGTCGGTGCCTGGCTGGCGCACCGCAGCAAGCCGTACCTCCCGGCCTGGATCGGCACCGCCGGTGTCGGCGTGGCCGGTGTCGCGGCGAACCTGGCCTGGGAGGGCTCGACGGCGGCGGCCGTCGGTCTGACGCTCTCCTCCGGCGCGCTGACCGCCGCGTCCTGGTGGGCCGGATCGGGCATGAGCAAGGCCCGCCGGGTGCACCTCGCGGTGACCACCGGCCTGGCGTCGGCCTGGATCACCGGGGCGGCCCTGGCGGGCCCGACGGCCGGGCCGCTGCCGGACGTCTACCTGATGGGCGGCCCGGTCGTCGCCCTCTCCTGGAACGTGCGTCAGCTCACCAGGGGCGGTGACAAGCAGGAGGGCGGCGAGCGCGACGCCAGCCTGCTGGAGAAGGTAGGCCTGGCCAAGGCGAAGCTCGGCGCGGCCAAGGTGGAGCCCAACAGGGTGACCGTGCCGATCGCTCTGCCGGCCGGAGAGCTGACCAACCAGGACGTCGCGAAGGCGATGCCACTGATGGCCTCCGCCCTCGACGTGCCGCCGTCGGCGATCCGCTTCCAGCCGGACCCGGACTCGGCCCGGCGCGGGGTGTTCGTGATCGTGCCGACCGACATGCTCAAGGACCCGACCCGGTGGCCCGGCCCCTCGGCCCCCGGCGACTCGATCGCCGCCCCGCTGCGGATCGGCGTCTACGACGACGGGTCCGCCCTGCTCCTGCCGCTGCTGGACGCCATCCACCTGCTGATCATGGGGATGACCGGCTCCGGCAAGACCGAGGGCGCCCTCGATGTGCTGCTGGAGGTCCTGACCCGCTGCGACGTCACGGTCTGGCTGTCCGACGCGGCCAAGGCCGGGCAGGACTTCATGCCGCTCGCCCCGGCCATGGACTGGTGCGCCTTCGACATGCCGTCGACCATGGCGATGGTCGCCGCCGTCCAGGCCGCCATCCCCGCCCGGACGAAGTGGCTGCGGGACCACGGCTACCGGGCGTGGGAGCCCGCCGCCGCCCAGCGCCAGACCAACAAGGCCCACTCCTGCAAGAAGCTCAAGGCCTGCGGCTGCGAGGGGCTGCCGTACCTCCTCGCCTGGATCGAGGAGGCGGCCAAGCCGCTGCGGGAGATGGGCGAGGACGCCTTCACCGGCGTCGCCCAGGAGGCCCGCTCGGCCGGGGTCTCCCTGGTCATCTCCATGCAGCGCGCCTCCGGCTATCAGCTCTCCACCGACACCCGAGCCTCGCTCCCGGCCGCGATGTGCTTCGGCGTGCGGGGCGACGACGCGCAGTTCGCCCTGCCGGAGGAGGTGCTGGACGCGGGGGCGAACCCGGCGGCCTGGGGCAACAAGCGCAAGGGCTACGTCTACGCCGTGTCGGCCGGCATCGACGAGGACATGCACGCGAACCCGGCCCGGACGTACTGGACCGGCACGGCCGCTGACTACGTCGAGCTGGCCGAGTGGGTCGTCGGCACCTTCGCGGCCGTCCGGCGCCCGACCGACCCGATCACCGCCGCCGCCGCCGAGCAGGCGGTAGGCGCCTACTTCACCGACCGCCAGGCCCGCGCGGGTCTCGGCGACACCCAGCAGACGGAGACCTCCGTGTACCTGCCCGACCAGACCCCCGGCGCCGACGACCAGGACGGCGGCATCCCCGTCGACCCCGAGGACGAGGGCATCGACCCGACCGCTGAGATCCCCCCGGCCGGAGACCCGGTCGCCCTTCCCCCGCTGAAGCTGAGCCCGGAGGAGGCCCGGGGGATGCTGCTGACGATCGTGGAGACGCTGGCGAGCATCGCCCCCGGCACGGTCGCGGTGCGCGACCTCGCCCCGTACCTCGGCCAGATCACCCGCGACCGGTCGTGGGTCTCCAAGGAGATGAAGAAGCTCGCGGAGGAGGGGCGCCTGGCCCCCACCGGCACCGACGGCGTCTACCGCCTCGTGCCCGCTCTCGCCGGAGCGTAGGACTGCCCGCACACCGGCACACCCCGCACAGCCGCACAGCGCGAATTCCCACATCACGCGGGGTGTGAAGGGGGCCGCACAGCCCCCGCACACCCCGCCGCACACCGACCGCACAGGGAGGAGCCACCACCATGTGGCAGAGCATCATCACCATCGCCGGGACCCTCGCCGGAGCCGTCACCGCCGGGCTGATCCAGCAGAGCGGCGCCCGCACCGAGCGGACCGCCGGCCGCACCGAGGCCCGCCGCTCCGAGCGCATCGAGGCCGTCACCGCGCTCCTGGTCGCGCTCGCTGATCACCGCCGCGCGATGACCTTGCGCGAGGAAATCCGGCTGACGAAGGGCGCCGACTCCCCCGAGTACGCCGCCGCCCGCGTGGTCAGCCACGAGACCCGCGCGGCGATCACCGTCCCGCACGCCACCCTCTCGATCCTCGTGCCCGCCCTCGCCGACTCGGCCCAGGCCGCCGTCGACGCGGTCTACCGAATCCGCGGCGTCGAGCACGCGGGCTACCTGGAGGCCGCCCGGTTCGAGGCGGTGGAGACCTCCGACCGCCTGGTCGCCGCCGCCGCCCAGCTCGCCTGACCCCCACCCATACGAAGAGCCGCCCCGAGGCAACGGGACGGCTCCAGCGCCCACGGAGGCACCCGTGAACACCCCCCAGTATGGCCACCCGATCGACACCGCCGACCTCCTCGCCGCCCTGATCCCGGACACCCCGGCCGGGCTGACCCCCGCGCCCGCCCCGGCCGTGTCGCCCGTGTCGGCCGCGCCGCTGACGGTCGCGTACCTGCCGAGCGGTCAGCCGGTCTACGTCCCCGTTCCGATCCCGACCACCCTCCCCGCGGCTCCGGCCGCCGCCCCGGCCGGGCCGGTCGTGCCGCGCTGGGCGGTCGGCACAGCCGTCGCCTCCGTCGGCATCGGCGCGGGCACCTGGATGCTGTCGGCCGCCCTCGGCCTCCTCGCCGACGGCGTCGCCGCACTCGCGGCCGGCGCCGCCGCCGGACTGCCCCTGCTTCTCCTCGCCGGGGTCGCCGTCGCGGCTGCCGCCGGTCGACGCGGCCGGTCCGGCACGGGCGGCACGGCCGCCGTGTCGGTGACACAGACCGTCACCCAGACCATCCGGATTGGGGCGTGACCACCATGCAGAAGCGCCACCTGAGCAAGGGCACCCGCGCCGTCTTCGGCCTGCTGTTCGTCGTCTGTGTCGGCGTCGGCGCGGCCGGTGCCATCGGGACCTACTCCAACGCGACGAAGGTCCTCGACTCCGACACGGCCATCGGCGTCGTCGCCGGAGGAGAGGGCGCGATCCTCGTCCTCGGCCTCACGATGCTCGGCCTCACGCTCATCCAGCGGCCCTACCCGGCCGCCATGCGTGTCGGCCTGATCGGCATCCCAGTCGTCGCCGCCGCCGCCGGGGTCGTGATGGCCCAGACGGCGGCGGCCCGGGTGGCCTACGGCGTGTCTCCGCTGGCCATGACGGCGGCGGCCGAACTGGCGGGCCTGCTCGCACGCTCGATCGTCGTCCACCGGACGGGTGTTGACGCCGAGGCCGACCGCCGTACCGGCGACGCGCTCCGGATGGTCGAGTGGCACCGGGCCCGGGCCGAGCGTCACCCGGACGAGCGAGTGCGTCAGCGCTCCGAGCGGGCGGCCTGGCGCCTCGCCCGGCGGATCGGCGCGGGCGACACGCGCCTCGGCACGGCCCTGCCGGACGCCTACGCCGAGCGGACCGCCACCGCCGCCGTCGCCGCCCTCGACAGCCTGTACGGCCGGACCCAGGCCCCGGCCGAGCCCGCCGTCGACACGGCCGTGTCGGCCGCCCCGGAGCCGGTGTCGGCACTCCCGACCGCTCCCGTTGAGATCGCCGCCCCGGCGCCGGAACCCGAGCCCACCGTCGAGCCTGAGGTCGAGCCGGACGCCGAGCCCGAGCCCGAGCCGGAGGCCGAGGCCCCAGCCGACACGGCCGACACGGCCACCGACGCGCCCGCGTCGCCCGAGCCGGGCGCCCCGCTGAGCGACGTCGAGCTGGACGTCGTGGTCCACATGATCCGCACCGAGACCGACCCGCCCCGCAGCCTCCGCGCGATGGAGGCCCGGTTCCGAGAGCTGGGCTACGTCGCCGGTGCCGCCAGGCTCCGCCAGGCCTGGGACCGCGTCACCGTCGTCCCGGCCGAGCTTCCCGGCCAGACGTCGATCACCGACCTCGACTGACCATCCGGACCGCCAGGGTCGCCTCCACCGCCCGCCGGTGGAGACGGCCCCGGCCGCCCGGCCGACCCGATCGCCGCCACCCCGGCCTGGACCGCCGTCATGGCCCGCGCCGACCGCACCTGCGAGTGCACCGGCGCCTGCGGCAACCGACACAGCAAGAGCGGGCTCCGTTGCAACGTCCGCCACGGCCAGTACCTCAAGGGCCACAAGGGGCCGGTCCGCTTGACCGTCGGCCAGCCGGACCTGACCGACCGTGAAGCCGCGGCCCTCCCGCCGGCCGACCTCCGGGCCTGGTGCCCGTCCTGCTGGCGCGGCGCCGACCGCCGCCGCCGGGCCGCCCGTGCCGCGCTCAACAGCCGACACGACACGGCCGACACGCTGTTCTGACACGGCAAGGGGCCCGGACCGCATCCTCGGTCCGGGCCCCCACGAACATCACGCCGTCTCAGCGGCGAGTTCCTGCCCCAGCACCCCGCCGAGTGAGGCAGGATCAGGGGATCACAAGTCCAGAAACGGCTGAAGGCCCGGGTTCCTAGGCCCGGACCTTCGATGTAGCCGAACCTCGTCATCTCTCACAACTCCGAGGTCCTGTTGCCCAGCGTACGAGACCGTTCCATCCCCGCGCCACCGCTACCCGGCGAGTCGCCGACCAGCGTGGCGCGTTCTGCTGTCCCGGCCCCGGCCACCCCCACTGAGCGGGACGCCGCGTGGGCCGAGCTCGACCGCCAGGCCGCCGCCGCCCGTGACCGTCGCCGGGCCGCGAAGCAGGCCCGCGAAGCCGCGGTTACGGCATCCTCGGCCACCCCCACCGACGAGCGTCTCGGTACTGGGGTAACAGAGTTTCCCCCCTCGCCCGCCATCGCGGGTGTCACGGTGGCTCCCACCAGCGGAAACGCGTGGAAGAAGCGCCGCGCGGACCGGTACGCATCGCGTCGGCTGCTGTGGCGCTGGAGCGCCCTCGGACCGGTCCGCGCGTGCGGCCGGGGCGTCGTCGACCACGAGCAGGGCGTGGTCCTCAAGGTCGGCGCCGACGGCCGCTCGCACGCGAGCGGGCTGACCACCTGCAAATCCATCTGGGCCTGCCCGGTCTGCCAGGCCGTCATCCGTGCCGAGCGCGCGAACGACATCAGCGAGGGAGCCGCCCGGCACGTCGCGAACGGCGGGACCGCCTACCTCGTCACCCTCACCGCCCGGCACTACAAGCGCCACGCCCTCGAAGACCTCCGCAAGGCCATGAGCCGGGCCTACAAGGCGCTCATCAGCGGTGCCCAGTGGGCCGGGGACCCGACCCGGGGCCGGGAGGGCGAGCGGGCCCGCATGGGCGTCCTCGGCGTCATGCGCTCGGTCGAGGTCACCTGGGGCGAGAACGGGTGGCACCCGCACCTCCACCTGGTTGTCCTCCTCGGCGGCGTCCGGCCCCAGCACGCCCTGACCGACCGCGAGCGAGGCCTCGACGACGAGGACCAGGAGGCCGAGCTGGCGGAGATCGGCCCGCAGCCCGTGGCGTACTTCCGCGTCCCCGACCCCGGCCTGAGCAAGGCCGACCGCGCCAAGCTCTCCCCGGCGGAGGCGGTGGTGCTCGGCGACTTCGAGCGGATGCAGGCCCGGTGGCTCCGAATCTGGCAGGCCTGGCTGGCCAAGGAGGGGTTCCGCCCCAACGCCAAGCGCGCCATCAGCTGGGACCGGCTGGAGCGAGTCGCCGACGCGAAAAAGGCCGGCGCCTATGTCGCCAAGACCCAGGACGACCCGAACGGGAAGAAGCGCGGCCGAGCGGCGGGCAACGAGCTGGCCCGCCTCGACATGAAGTCCGCCCGCCGGATCGGCAACCTGACCCCGATGGAGATCCTCCAGGAGGCCCGCCGCCTCCAGTCCGAGCCCACCGAGCAGGACATCGCCGCCGGGGTCGAGAAGCGCGTCGCCCAGCTGCACGCCGTGTGGCTGGAGTACGAGTCCGCCACCCGGGGCTGGCGGGCGATCGAGTGGACCCGGGGCCTTCGCGTTGCCCTCGGCATGACCGAGGAGAAGACCGACGACGAGGTGATGGAGGCCGAGGCGACCGGGGAGGCGTACGGCTTCCTCGACACCGAGTCCTGGCGCCGGATCTGCCGCCTCAACATGGACACGCAGGTGCACGAGGCGTATGAGGAGGGCGGGATCGCCGCGCTGGTCCGGCTCCTCACCAGCGTGCACCTGATCCTCGGCCAGCCGACGCTGCGGACGTACGACGAGGAGGGGCCGGACGGGACAGTCCGGACCGTGACGGTGCCCGACGTCGCGCCTGCGGTCGAGGCCGACTAGGCCACTGTGAGCCAAGGAACTTCCCACATGTGGGAAGTTCCTTGGCCCGCAAGGTCACCTTGACCACTAACTTGCTCCGCCTCCGGCGGCCGGTTCGGCCGGCAGAAACCCGCGCCCGAGAGGGCGCCGCCCCGGCTGCTCGGCCTGCTCCTGGTGGACGTCGACGATGGCGGCCTGGCCGCTGAGAACCGCGGCTTCAATCGGCAGTCGCCGGGAACCGATCGGCGCGGGCTTGGCGGCCTGGTCGACGTCGTCACGGCGGTACAGCGGGCGGCGGCTCGGAGTGCTCATCCCAGGACCGTACCGGCCGT
>NZ_JBIUUS010000079.1:0-10033 GCF_044742585.1 Kitasatospora sp. NPDC087861 | reverse complement strand
TCACCTGACCGGACGGATGGCTCTTGCTCTCGCCGGAGAACCACTGGCTCTCAAGCAGACCGGAGTCGTGGCTCTCGTTCACCCCGATAAAAACAGTCATGTCGACGTACACGCGGAACTCCTCTACTTGAGTCGGGCAACGCGGCCGGGGCTACCGTAGCGGCGACCGCCCCAGCTGCTCGCCGGCTCTTACAGCTCGGGGCCGCCGCGGCTGCGGCCGCCACGGTTTTGGTCGGGGCCCTGCTGCTGGTTCTGCTGGCGCTGCTGTTCGGCGGTGCGCTGGGCGGCCTGGAGTCGGCGGGTCTCCTCCGCGACGCGCTGGGCGTAGGGCTGGGCGTCGCGGCGCTGCATCTCCTGGCGGATCGAGGCAGCCGACGCGTCCAGGGTGGTGACCCGGGAGCGGGCTTCTTCGGCCTCGACGCGGGCGGACTGCAGGCTCCGGGATCGCGATGCCTTGGTGCGCGCCAGCACCGTCTCGCGGCTGCCGCCGGCGCGCTCCCAGTTGGCCAGCAGTTCGTCGTGGTCGCGCTCGGGGCCGGCTCGGTGGGTGCTGTCCGCAAGCCGCTGCCGGGCGGTGGAGAGCTGTTGTTCGCGCTGGGCGGCGGCGGCGCGCAGGTCGAGCAGCTGGCGCTCCATCTGCTCCCGCTCGGGGCTGCGCACGGCGGGCCGGCCGAACCGGCCAGTCTCCGCCAACTTGGCCTCGACGTCGGCGACCTGGTGCGCGTCGAACTCGACACCGGCTGTGAGTTCCCGGACCCGGTCGGCGGCCGCGCGCATCTGCTGGATGGCCTCGACACGCTCGGCGCGCGCCGCGACGCGCTGCTCGACTTCGCCGCCGCGGGCGAGGGCCTCGGCGAGCTCGGTCACCCGGGCGTCCTGCGCTGTGGTCTGCTCCTGGGCGGTCTCGGCGGCGTCCACGGCGTAGGCCAGGGTGGTCGCGAGCTCGGCGTCGGACAGCATCGCGTAGGGCAGGTCCTGCCAGCCGTCCTCGCTCACCTCGGGCGCGCCCCGTCGTGCGTCCGGCTCGTCCGTGGCGCGGGCGGCGTCGAGCACCGGATCGGGCTCCTCGGCGGCCAGGTCCTGCTGCGGGTCCGCAACCGAAACCTCGGCCTCACGCTCGGCCCGCGGCTCGTCCGGCCTCTCCTCGGGTGCCTGCTCGACGGCGGGCAAGACCGGGTCGACGGCAACCATCCCGACGTCCTCGGCAGTGAGTTCCTCGTGCGGCTCGGCCTCGACGACCGGGGTCTCCTCGGCCACCGCCAGGGCGGCCGGGTCCGACTCGACGCTGGTCTCGGCCGTCTCCTGGATGGCGGTTGGGTAGAGGGTTTCGGCGCGTTGTGCCGCGGCCTCGACGGCGCGCGCACGGCGGCCAATCCGGGACACCTGATCGTGCAGCGCCTGCCAGGCCTGGGCGTCTGCCTCGGCTTCCGGGCGGACGCCGATCCCCGGCTCGCTGTCGCGGACCTGACGGCGGGTGCGCCAGGCGTCGGCGAGGGCGGCGTCGAGCTCCCAGGCCTCGCGCAGCTCGTGGTCGACGGGCGGCACCGGGCCCAGGATCCGAGTCCAGGCCGGCGGATCTTCTGCGAGGACGTGGCCGGTCTGGCGCAGGCGGTCCTCGATCACCGCGCGGCGCTGCTGCAGGTGCTCGACCCACGCCTCGGGGGTGTGCTGGTCGCGCTCGACCTCGCGCGGCGCGAGCCACTCGGGCACCGGCCCGCTGTGGTCGGGGACGGGCGCCGGATTGTCCGGCAGGATCCGGCGGATGCGCTGCTCGGCGCGCACGCGCTCGATGACGACCTCGGCCTGCTCCAGCCGGACCCGGGCCTCCTCCTGGCCCTGAACGTTGGCTCGCATCATCGCGGACACGACGACGCCCTCCAGGCCCGCGGTGGCCGCGTGGCCGGTGCCTGGTTCGCGCTGCCAGGTCTCGCGCATGCGGTCGAGCGGCGCCATGCGGGCGCGAATGCGCTGCTCCCGTCGCATGGAAGCAAGGGCTGCGTAGGCCTCGCGCGCGCCATTGTCGTCGCCCGCGCGGTCAGCGCTCCGGCCGAGGTACCGCACCCGGGCGATCTCCGCAGCGAGCTGGGTACGGGTGCGATCGCCGTACGCGCGGTGAGGCCAGGCCGGGACCGGCTGGCCGTCGACCACGACGCCGCGCGGACGGTTGGCCACGCGGGCGTCTGCCCGGTTCAGGTTCTCCAGGGCCTGGGTACGGCGTTCGGTGGCCCGGGCTTCGAGAGCGTCGAGCTGCTCGGTTGTGAGGTCCGCAAGTGGCCTGCTGGTCTGCTCGCCAGCAAGCTTTTCGACGGTCCCCCGGGCGTTTTCAACGTGGTTGTCGATGCGCCAGGACAGCACGGCGGAGACGTCGTCGGCGTCGTGGAAGTCCCGCTCGTGGTACGCCGCGCTGAGGATCCGCTCGGGTGCGAAGCCTGCGGCCTCGGCGTCGCGCACGGCGCGCACGACGGCCGGCCAGGCATCGGCGGCGATGAAGCCCTCGGCGTCCTCGCCCAGGAGGTTGCGGAGCATGCTCTGGTAGCGCAGGGACAGTGCTCGGGCGTGGACGTCGGTGTATTCGTTGGCGAGCTGGCGGATGCCCCAGGCGCGGTCCCATTCCTCGCGGATGGTGTCGGTGGCGGAGCGGGAGGCCTGGGCATTCCGGACGATCGATTCCAGGACGTCGGCCATCGTCTGGCCGTCCTCCAGAATCACGTAGCCTCGGTTTTTCTGGCGGCCGCGGGTCATCTCGACATACGCGGCCTCGCGGGCGGTGCGGGTGCTGAACAGGCCGCTGCCGGTATCGACGGTGGCGCCCTGGCCGCGGTGCGCGGTGCTGGCGTAGCCCAGCTCTAGGTGCTTCTGTACGTAGTCGGCGGGGAGGGTCGCCTGACCGCCGTGGCCGGTGTGCCGGACGACCATGGTGCCGTCGTCTGCGACGCGCACGACGGACCACTGGTCGCCGTTCTTGACGAAGTCCTTGCCGCCGCGGACCACGTTCTTCCTGGCGTTCTTGCGGGTGACGACGAGGTCGCCTCGGTGAGCCTGCAGGCCGTCGCGTAGGCCCACGCTGTGGGCCAGGTCGAGCCGTCCGGTGGCCAGGCGGTGAGCCTGAGCCATGGCGTTGAGTTCGCTGACGGTGGCGTTGTCGTCGGCCATCATCATGGCCGTCAGGCCAGCGTCGATGTCGGTCTGCCAGTCGGCGAAGATCTGGCGGATCATCTGCTCGCGGGTGCCTGCGATGATGCGGCCTTCGTCGAGGTACCACGTCCAGGCATCCTCAACTTCACCGCCGCGCAGGGCGAGGGAGGCAGCGGCTTCGCCTTCCGCGCGGAAACGGTGCACGCTCTCCAGCTCGACCACGTCCACGGTCCCGGCGAGCAGTCGCAGTGCGCCGCCGGATTCGACGCTCGCGAGCTGTCCCGGGTCACCGACTAGGCGCACCACGGCACCGGCCTGCTGGGCGTCTGCGATGACGGCAGCCAGCCGCTTGGTGCCAGCCATTCCGGCCTCGTCAACGATGATGAGGTCACCGGGGAATAGCTCGAAGCCAGGCTCGATGGGCGCGCCGTCGTGGGCGCCTTCTCGCCGGGCCAGCCACTCGTGCAGGACGTAGGCAGGGGCGTCAGTTCCGGCCGAGAGTTCGGCGGCGGCTCGAGCGGAGGGGCCGAGACCGACGACCCGTCCGCCGGCGGCGCGCACCGCGTCGCCAGCCACCGCCATGGCGGTGGTCTTGCCTGCTCCGGCGGGGCCGATGGCGGCCTCGACCAGGTGCTCGCCAGTGGCGAAGGCGCGGGCGAGGGCGCGCTGTCCGGCGTCCAGTGGGCGGTCGGGATGGGCGAGCTGGTAGGCGGCTTCGACGCGCTCGTACACCTCGGCGGACACGGACGGGATCACCAGGGTCCGTGCCGCGGCGACGACCCGTTCTTCGGCGGCGAGCACGGCGCAGGAGGTGAACAGCTCGGTCTCGCGGCGCCGGTAAATGCTCGTTCCGTCCGGCCGCGTGAGCTCGGGAAATCGCGGGTTAGCGTCCGGCGGCGTGATGTTGATCGCCTCGGTGACCAGGGCCAGGGCGGCGATCTGCTCAGCGATATCGGCACCGGGGCGGGTGCCTCGGGTCGCGTTCATCACCCAGCGGCGGGCCTCGGCCAGGACCTGCCGACGGCCCCAGACGCTGCGATGTTCGGAGACCGTTTCGATGACCTCGCGGGCCGCCGTCTCCATGTCGATCCGGAACGCGGCGGTGTCCTCGCGAAAGCCGTCCGCGACGGCCTGCGCGGCCCGCAGAAGGCCGTTCACCCGGTCGGCACCGTAGGCATCGACGGCTGCCGCGCGCCACTCGACACGCAGCTCGGACAGCGACCGGGCCTTCTCCTTGTCGGGCCTGGTATCGAGCGTGGCCTGCTGCATGAGCTGCAGCAAGACCTTGCTGGAAGGCTCCCGCCCGTGCTCCTGCCGGAACTGCTCAACGAGCTCGGCCACCCGCTCCTTGATCCCCTGGGAGCGCTGGGAGTGCCCCTCGATCAGGTCGCCTCCGACGCCGGCGATCTCCATCACGGGACGCTTGCCAGCGGTCACCTCGCGGGCCTCCGCGCGCAGCCCGAGTTCCGTGCACACGGCCTCAACTACGCGCGCATTGTAGAGCTCGGAAGCCGGGACGTTCATCGCGTACAGCAGGGCGCTGTCGAGGCTTCGCCACTTACCGTCAGGCCCCAGGACCTTGTTGGCGACGACGACGTGATCGTGGAGCAGGGGCTCGCCCAGGCGGTTGTCGTAGTGCCGGAAACGGGTCGCGATCAGGCCGCCTTGAACGTGCTCCTGGGCGATCCCGCCGAACCCGGTACGGGTCATGACGGCCTCAGCTTCCAACCAGGCCAGGGTGTCCGCGACGGCCTGCTCGTGCGCCTGCTCAACGGCCCGGCGCACCTCTTCACTGCCCAGCGCCCAGAGCACGCTGACCGACTTCGGGGCGGAGAAGACGAGGTCGAACCCGGCGACCGCCTCCTTCTGCGCACCGCCTTCCGCGCGCTTGATGAACCGGCCGAGCTCCTCCTTGGACTCCGGCCCGCGCCCGTGCTGCTGGCGGAAAATCTGGGCTCCGACCTTACCGCGCAGATCCGCGCGCTCCTTCGCACCGGGCGCCCTGCGGTTCATGCGCTTGAACGCCTCCGTCGCCTCATCAAGGCGCCGGGTGAACTCGCTGTCCGGCCCCTTGTACTTGGGAAAGGCGCGGCCGAGCTTGGCCGCCGCGACAGCCTTCTTCGGGGTGAATCCCTCGGCGATCCGCTCGGCGATGATCCGCTCCGCTTCGGGATGCAGGCCCTGACCGAACAGCGACCGCATCTGAGCCTCAGTCACCGTCCCGGAGACGCCGAGCAGCCCGATGCCGGAACCCATCCAGAGGCCGGGCGGCTGGCCCTTCGCGGTGTAGTAATCGCCGAGCTCACGGCCCCGTTCCCGACGCTCATCGGCGGTGACGGTCTCTCGGATGTAGTAGGCATACCCGTCCCCTGCGCTGAGGCGGTGGACGGTCATCACGAGGCGAGTCTACCCCCCAAGGTCACACATGTGTCTGAGGTGTGACCGTGATGATCTTGAAAGGAGTGAGGGGTTCCATCCGAGTCGATCGGGAGCTTGCGAGTGTCGACTCGGATGGAACGACGAGCGGTTCAAGATCATCACGGTCACGAGCTTGCGAGGCGGTTTTCCACAGGCATGCTCACCCGGGTCTGCAACGCAGATTCCAGGGTCACCTTCACCCGAGCATGCCTGTGGAAAACCGCACCTGCGACGCACCCTGTGGGCGTGGCAGAGGGCGAGCCGCTCTGACGGATCGTCGCCGAGCTGCAGGCGCTCCGCTGACCGGAGCCGGGGCGGCCGCGCGGGTGAGGTGCAGACCGATGCACCGTCGGCCGCATGAGGCGTGCAGCGCCACCTGCTGCCGGCCATGCAGCACCCGCGCGGCCGGGTGCATGCGGCCGCGTGCACCCGCGTGCCGCGCACCCGCACCGGTGCCACC
Organism: Kitasatospora sp. NPDC087861; assembly: GCF_044742585.1. Classification (NCBI taxonomy): domain Bacteria; kingdom Bacillati; phylum Actinomycetota; class Actinomycetes; order Kitasatosporales; family Streptomycetaceae; genus Kitasatospora; species Kitasatospora sp. NPDC087861. Next base: position 4,020 of record NZ_JBIUUS010000079.1, on the reverse strand, counting down.
CGCGCGGGCTCGGTGCAGAATGTGCATCGAACCGGATCAAGGACGGAGGGTGCAGCGCATGACGCAGCAGAGGAGGGGCTCGCGCCAGGTGGCCGCGCGCGAGCGCGCGACGCAGCTGGCGGCAGAGTTCGCAGCGGCGGAGAAGGAGCGGATCCGCATCGCTCAGGAGTACCTGGTCGCACAGGGCGATATCGACGACTTCGACGCCGAGACCGAGCGCCGCGTCGCGGACCTGCGCGAGCAGCGCGGAAGGCAGCTGGCGGCGAAGCGCGGCGAGGTGGAGGCGCTGGTGGTCGAGATGCTCGACACCGGGGTGAGCCAGCAGGAGGCGGCGGCACGGCTGGGACTGACGCCGGCGGATGTCCGCGCGGCGAAACGCTCCTACGACGCGGCGGTTGCGCGGCTGGCCGCAGAGAGCATCGCCGGGCAGGCCGGGCCGTCGCCAGAAGCATCCCCGGAGACGGCTCCGGCGGGTGCGGCTGGGGCGAGCGCGGAGACGGGCTCGCCAGAGGCGGACGGCGCGTCGTATCAGGTCGGCCCGGTCGCGGTTCCGCACCAGGAGGGACCGGGCGATGTTCCGGCTGGGGCAACCCAACCGCCAGGATCCGCAGTGTGAGGTGGAGCTGAGTGCGCGGTGGCCCCGGCCGGACGACAATCCACTGTCGTCCGGCCGGGGCCACCGTTTGCCTTCGTCCGGTCAGAAAAGGCTGAGCTGACCGGGGATCGAATCGGACGACTCTGCCTCCTCTCGGCTGGGTCCGGAGCCGCTCCCATTCGCCGGGAACAGCGGAAGCTGCGCTGTGCTGGGATCGGACGCGTCCACGGCTGCCAGGTAGGACTCGGCACTGTAGCCATCAGCGAGGGCCTGGCGCACGAGCGGACGTGCCTCGCCAGCGAGCATCGCGGCGGCGAGCGCGGCTAGGTCGAGGCCGTTCCTCAATGCAGCCTGGATGGCGAGTGCCCGGCCCAGTGGGCCGCGTGTGTCGGCGTGCCCGCGGTGCGCTCGGCCCGCGCTGCGGTTCTGGGCGGCCATCTGCCGCAGGTTCGCCAGCTGGGAGACCGCCGAGAGATGGGTGATTTCCACGCACAGGCTCTCGTTACATCCGTGAGCGCATTTGAGCTCGGGCGGCAGCGGGTCCGGTCCCTGCACCTGTTCGAACAGCCATCGATGCACCCGGACGGTGCGCTCGCGCCCGTTTTCGGTCACGACGGCCTTGCCGTAGCCATCGCTGGTGAGCGACCGGTGCGTCCAGTACCGGCAGCCGTGCGGCACGAGAACGCTGCGCTTCTCGACGTAGTGCAGCGCCCGCTCAGCCTTCGTCTGCTTCATCGCCTCTCCCGCTTGTCCGGCACTTCCGACCCGTTCTGTCCGCCGGCGGCGGACAGAACGGGTCGTCAGCTCTCGGCGGCCGCCTTGCGAGCCTCGCGCAGGAGGCGCTCGGCGTACAGCTCGGTCACGCCGAGATTGGCGTCCTGGAGGGCGTTCCAGACCGTGTCCGGGGTGAGCTCGGCGCCGTGCTGGGTGAGCAGCTCGCGCACCAGGGCGCGGCGCTGTTCGGCCTTGGGGTAGGAGGTCGCGCGCGGCTTGGTCTCGACGACGCCGACGGGCCGGCCAGCCGGGTTGCCGACCGGCTTTCGCTTCTCGTCCCAGTCTTCGATGACCGCGCGGGGCCAGTACTCGGTTCCGAAGACGTCGACGGGGTCCGGCAGGCGCGTGTCGGAGCTGGGCGCGCGGTAGGTGTTCATGGTTTTCTCGGTCGGCCTGCGCTCCGCCGGGATCGAGAGGCGGGCCTCCTCGAGGTCGAGGAGGTCCTTGGGATGCGGCTCAGTGGGGATGAGGGGCAGCTCCTCGCCGGCGAGCGCGGCCTGCAGCTGTTCCAGGGAGAAGACGCGGCGGGGTCGCTTGCTGTCCCGGTTCAACAGCTTGAGGCCGGGGATTTTGGTCCAGCGCTTGGTGTCGCGCCAGTAGCCGGTGGACATGTCGAAAAGCTTGGCTGCTGTCTCGTCGTCGGCTGGTGTGACGCCGTAGGGGATCATGGTCGGTCTGCTTTCTCTCGGTGGTGCGCGGATTCGGCGGTAGGGCCGGCCCCCACGGGTGTGACAACTAGAAAAATACCGCACCTAGACCGGACGGGGAAGTGTGGTGACTCGCTCGGGTGCGGGCACGACGCGAAGCCGCCCGTCCGCGGGTGCGGACGGGCGGCGGTTAGGGCTTCGTCAGAACAGTGCGATCTGGTGATCGCCGTCGTCCTGGTCGGGCTGGTCGCCCTGGCGCTGCCGGGCGAAGGCGAGGGCCTCCTCTTCGGTTTCGAAGCTGTGGCGGAGCAGGACCTTCTCCAGCGCTCCGTAGAGGCCGGCGCGGCGGCCCATGGTGCGGTACGTGCGCTCGATCTCCAGGAGCGCGCGCGCCGCCTCGTACATGTTGTCGTCGTCGCCGCAGACCTCGCGCAGGACGGCCATCTTCTCGGGACCGCTCGCGAGCTCGCGGTCCAGCGGCCGGCCGGGGAACGGCTCGCCGGTCTCCTGCTCGTAGATGAGCGGCAGCAGGTCCTCCACCTCGTGCTTGTCGAAGATCCAGATCCGGCGGATCTCGTGGAGCTCCTCCATGGTGATCAGGCACAGGCCGGCGACCTCGGGGGGACCCATGGCGCGCGCGGCCTTCTGGGCGCGCAGCAGGCGGCGTAGCCAGTCCTCGCGGGCGGCTTGCGTGTAGGGGCCGTGGACCAGCCGGTCGTTGTGCAGGAGGAGGGAGCCGTTCATCCTGCGGAAGTCGCGTAGGTGGCGGTCGTCCTGGGCGTCGAGGGCGTTGCGCAGGTCCAGGAGGGGGCGCATCCAGGCGTTGCTCTCGTCGTTGCGGATCATGGCGGTGAGCGACTTGTCCTGCTCGACCATGGTGCAGGTCCAGCAGCCCATCCGGCTGTCGCCGCATGAGGGGGTGGAGGTGTCGACCACGAGGGGGCATTCGCTGTCAGCGGTGGCGCCCTGGTAGATGCCGAGGAGCAGTTTGTTGTCGTGGCCCCAGGGGTTGGGGTACTGCATGAGGAGCATCCACACGTCGTCGGTGGACAGGTCCTCGATGGGGCTGTAGACGAGCGAGTTGGTCAGGCTGGCGTTGGGACTGAGTCGGTCTCGCACGCGGCCCTTCTCGTGGCGGGCCATGGTGAGGGCTCGGGTGCGGCTCTCGCTCTTGCGGGTGCCGAGCACGAGGATCACCTCGCCGTGGGCGGCGACCACGCTGCGGATGAAGGCGTTGGAGGGCCGGATTTTCAACCGCTCGGTGCACCAGCGGAACATGGGGCGGGGGGCGGCGTAGCCGCGGCCGATCAGACAGGTCCAGAACGAGTCCTGGACCTTCGGGGTGAGGCGGTGGGCCTCGATCGGCAGGTGCTGGTCGTGGGCGGCGGTGCGCATGGCGTCCAGGGAGCGGCGGGCCCAGGCGGCGATGACGGGGTTCTCGACACCGGTGTCGGTGCTGATCACGTGCACGGTCTTGGTTCGGTGCTCGGGCGGTAGGCCGGCGAGTGCGAGCCAGACCAGCATGAGGGTCAGGGTGCTGTCCTTGCCTCCGCTGTAGCCGACCACCCAGGGCACGTCGTCGCCGCGGTAGAGGTCGCGGATCTCGGTGAGCAGGTCGTTCACGGCTTGGTACAGGGGGCGGTCGGCGAGCCAGCCGGTGGGGTCGGGTTCGAGGGTCGGCAGCGGGACGGGCACGGCTTTCAGGAGGGGCTCCTTCGGACGGCAGGTGCGGGCGGATGGTGGTGCGTGCTCAGGGGCGGGGGACGGCGGTGCCGTCGTCCTGCGGGGCAGGCGGCCGCAGGGTGCGCGGCACGGGCTTGGGGCAGGTGGTGCCGGCGCGTCCGGCCGGGGCACCCAACCGCCAGGTCTGGCCGGGTACGCCCGGCCAGACCTGGCGGTGTTGGTCGTCTGAATTCATCGGGTCATATGAGAGCCACTGCTTCGGCGTGAACGGGAGCCAGGCGTAGGCCGTTCGTGGCGGTGATGTACTCGACCGTGGCAGGT
>NZ_JBIUUS010000078.1:0-10380 GCF_044742585.1 Kitasatospora sp. NPDC087861 | reverse complement strand
GTAGGTGTCGTAGAGCTCGCGGCCCATGCCGAGGCGTTGGCTGCCCTGGCCGGAGAACACCATGGCCAGGGTTCCCTTGTCGCCCCGGCCGGTGATCACGTCGGGAGTGGTGCGGCCGTCGGCGAAGGCCTGCAGTGCCTGGCGGCGGGCCTGCGGATCACGGCTGACCACGACGGCTCGCTCGGTGAGCAGGGCCCGGCTGGTGGCGAGTGAGTAGCCGGTGTCGAGCGCACCGGCCTCGTCCACCGCGTGCTCGGCGAGCCGGCCCGCGGAGGACCGCAGTGCCTGCTCGTCCCGCGCCGAGAAGACCCACGGCACGACCGGAGGGATGTTCTGCCCCCCGTCGACGGACTCGGAAACCGGAGCCTGCTCCAGGATCACATGCGCGTTCGTCCCACTGACCCCGAATGCGGAGACACCCGCACGCCGGGGACGACCGGCCGGCTCCGGCCACAGCCGGTCCTCGGTGAGGAGGGAGACCGCGCCCGCGGTCCAGTCGACGTGGGGGGTGGGTTCGTCGATGTGGAGGGTGCGCGGGAGGATCCCGTGCTGCATGGCGAGGACCATCTTGATCACACCCGCGACACCGGCAGCCGACTGGGTGTGGCCGATGTTGGACTTCACCGAGCCGAGCCAGAGCGGCTGTTCGCGGTCCTGTCCGTAGGTGGCCAGCAGCGCCTGCGCCTCGATGGGGTCGCCGAGGCGGGTGCCGGTGCCGTGGGCTTCGACGGCGTCCACCTCCGAGGGCCGCAGCCCCGCGTTGGCCAGCGCCTGGCGGATCACCCGCTGCTGGGACGGGCCGTTGGGCGCGCTGAGGCCGTTGGACGCACCGTCCTGGTTCACCGCCGAGCCGCGCAGCACCGCCAGCACCGGGTGACCCAGACGCCGGGCGTCGGAAAGGCGCTCCAGGACCAGGACACCCACGCCCTCGCCCCAGCCGGTCCCGTCCGCGGCCGCCGCGAACGACTTGCACCGCCCGTCGACCGCGAGGCCCCGCTGCCGGCTGAACTCCACGAACGCGGCCGGCGTCGCCATCACCGTCACACCTCCGGCGAGCGCGAGCGAGCACTCACCACTGCGCAGCGCCTGCGCCGCCAGGTGCATCGCGACCAGCGACGACGAGCACGCGGTGTCCACGGTGACCGCGGGCCCTTCCAACCCGAACGCGTAGGAAACACGGCCCGAGAGCACGGCCGTTGCCGTACCGGTGAGCAGATAGCCCTCCGAGCCCTGCCCGGCGTCACCGGCCGCGTAATGCGAGGTGGCGGCGCCGATGAACACCCCGGTCCGGCTCTCCCTCATGGTGTCGATCGCGATGCCGGCCCGCTCGAAGGCTTCCCACGAGGTTTCCAGGAGCAGTCGTTGCTGCGGATCCATCGCGAGCGCCTCCCGCGGGGAGATCCCGAACAGCCCGGCGTCGAATCCCGCCGCGTCCGCGACGAAGGTGCCGGTCCGGGCGTACGAGGTGCCCGGCTTGTTCGGGTCCGGGTCGTAGAGCCGGTCGAGGTCCCAGCCGCGGTCGGCAGGGAACTCGGAGACCGCGTCACCGCCGTTCGCGACCAGGTCCCACAACGCTTCCGGCGACTCGGCCGCACCGGGAAGACGGCAGCTCATCGCGACGATCACCACGGGGTCGTCGTCGCTGCGCACGGTCTCGCCGGCCGAGTCGGCGGGGCCGTCCTCGCCCAGCAGCTCCCGCTTCAGATAGCCGGCCAGGGAGGCGGGCGACGGGTAGTCGAACACCAGCGTGGCGGGCAGGGACAGACCCAGGGCCGCCTGCAGACGGTTGCGCAACTGCACCGCGGTCAAGGAATCGATCCCGAGGCTGCGGAAGGCCGCCTGCGGGGAGATCGCGTCGCGCGACGTGTGCCCGAGCGTCGCGGCGACCTCACCGCGCACCAGCTCGAGCAGGGCTTGGGTGCGCTCGGTACCGGTGGCCGCGGACAGACGTTCCGGCCAGCCGTCCTCACCGGTGCCCGGGGCGCCGGAGACCGGTCCGTCCAGCGCCGTCCGCGCCTCGGCGAGATCGCCGATGAGGGGACGGCGACGGGCCGCGCTCAGGACCGGGGCGAAGGTGTCCCACGCGATGGGCGCCACCGTCACGGTGGTGTCGCCGCCGCCGAGCGCCCGGGCCAGCGCCGAGACCGCGAGTGCGGGTTCCATGGGCAGAAGACCGGTGCGGCGCAGCGTCTCCTCGGCCGATCCCGTGGCGGCCATGCCCTCGCCGCTCCAGGTGCCCCAGGCGACGGCGAGGGCGTGCAGGCCGCGGTCGCGACGCGCCTGGGCCAAGGCGTCCAGGTAGGCGTTGGCGGCGGCGTAGGCGCCCTGACCGCGACCACCCCAGACCCCCGCACCCGAGGAGAACAGCACGAACGCATCCAGCGGGGCATCGGCGAACGCGTCGTCGAGATTCCGCGCGCCCTCCGCCTTGCCCAGCCACGCCTGCGCGAGGACAGCGGCATCCGTGTCCTGCAGTGCCGCATCCGTACCGATGCCGGCCGTGTGGAAGACCGCGGTGATCGGCGTGTCCACCTCGTTCAGCAGATGGTCCAGGGCGGACCGGTCGGCGACGTCGCAGGCTTCGATGTCCACGCGGGTGCCGGGCGCGAGCGCCTCCAGCTCCGTGCGCAGCTCCCGGGCGCCCGGGGCCTCGCTGCCACGGCGGCTGGTGAGCAGGACCCGGCGTACGCCGGAACGGATCAGCCAGCGCGCGACGTGCCCGCCGAGCGCACCGGTGCCACCGGTGACGAGCACCGCACCGTCCGTGGACCACGTCGGTTCACCGGACGGACCGGCGGCGCGGGTCAGCCGCCGCGCGAACACCCCCGAGGGGCGCACGGCCAGCTGGTCCTCGTCCCCCTGGCCCGTCAGGGCCGCCGTGAGCCGCGCCGAAGCCCGGGCGTCCAGACGCTCCGGGAGATCGATGAGCCCACCCCACCAGCGTGGATGTTCGAGACCCGCCACCTGCCCGAGTCCCCACACCGCCGCCTGCTCCGGATGACGGAGACGGTCGGCGCGTCCGACGGACACCGCGCCGGAGGTCAGGCACCACAGCGAGCCGTCCATATCGACGTCCGCGCAGGCCTGCAGGAGTGCCAGCGTCGCCGCGGTCGGCTGACCGCCCAGCGCCAGCAGCGACACGACGTGCTGCGACTTGTGCCGGGCGAGCAGTTCGGCGATCGAGTCACGCGTCGCGCCGGCATCGCACGGTACCCGGATGGTCTCGGGGGGCAGCGCCTCGACCACGGCAGCGACCAGGTGGTCGTCGGGATCGTCGGCCGGGACGAACACCAGGTGGCGTTCGTCGACCGCCGACGGGCCGGCAGCGGATGACGACAGCGGACGCCACCTGACCTGGTAGCGCCACGAATCGACGGTGTCCCGCTCGCTCTGCTTGCGGCGCCAGTCCGAGATCAGTGACAACGCCGGCGCCAGCACCTGCCGGGGGTCCTGATCGCCGAGCGTCAGCATGGCGGCCAGCGCGTCGAGATCCTCGTGCTCGACCGCGCGCCAGAAGTCGGTGTCGGCGCCGCTCTCCGCCGCGATCTCCTGGGCGGGACCGTCGAGCCAGTAGCGGGTGTGTTGGAAGGGGTAGGTGGGGAGGGGGGTGCGTTGTGCGCCGGTGTTGGTGAAGTAGTGGTCCCAGTGGGGGTTTGCGCCGTGGGCGGTGAGGTGGGCGAGGGCGGTGGTGAGGGACCGGGTGTCGCTGTGTTTGGGGTTGAGTGAGGCGATGGTGTTGGTGGGGAGGTGGGGGGTGAGGGAGGCGCTGGGGCCGATTTCGAGGTAGGTGTCGGCTTGGGTGTGGGTGATGGCGTCGGCGAAGCGGACGGTGTGGCGGGCGTGGTGGATCCAGTGTTCGGGGTCGGTGTGGTCGATGGGTTGGCCGGTGAGGGTGGAGATGAGGGGGATGGTGGGTGGGGTGAAGGTGAGTTGGCGGATGGTGTCGCGGAACTGGTCGAGGATCGGTTCCATGAGGGGGGAGTGGAAGGCGTGGGAGACGCGGAGCCAGGTGGTGCGGTGTCCGTCGAGTTTGCCGACGATTTCGGTGAGGGTGGTGTGGTTACCGGATAGGACGAGGGAGGTGGGGCTGTTGATGGCGGCGATGCCGACGTGGTCTTCGTGGCCGTGGAGGAGAGGGCGGATGTCGTCTTCGGTGATGGTGATGGCGACCATGGCGCCGCCTTCGGGCAGGGCTTGCATGAGGCGGGCGCGGTGGGTGATGAGGGTGGCGGCGTCGGTGAGGGTGAGGATGCCGGCGATGTGGGCGGCGGCTATTTCGCCGATGGAGTGGCCGGTGACGACGTCGGGGGTGATGCCCCAGTGTTCCCAGAGTCGGTAGAGGGCGACCTGCAACGCGAAGAGGGCGGGCTGGGTGTACTGGGTCTGGTTGAGGAGGTCGGGGTCGTCGCCGAAGACGATGTCGCGTAGCGGTTGGGGGAGGTGGGGGTCGAGTTCGGCGCAGGCGGTGTCGAAGGCGTCGGCGTAGACGGGGTAGGTGTCGTACAACTCGCGGCCCATGCCGAGGCGTTGGCTGCCCTGACCGGAGAACACCATGGCCAGGGTCCCCCTGTCACCCCGGCCGGTGACCACCTGCGGGTGTGCTTCGCCCCGGGCCAGCGCGTGCAGCGCCTCGACCCGGTCCGTGCCGTCACCCGCCAGCACCACGGCCCGGTGGTCGAAGACCGTGCGGGTGGTGGCGAGGGTGTAGCCGGTGTCCAGCTCCGAAGTGTCGTCGGTGAGGGCGTCCGCGAGCCGGGACGCCGTGTCACGCAGCGCCTGCTCATCGCGCGCCGAGAGCACCCACGGGACCACGGGCGGAACGGTGCCCGCACCCTCCTCCGGCTCCTCCGCGACGGGCGGCTGCTCCAGGATGACGTGCGCGTTCGTCCCGCTGAAGCCGAAGGACGACACCCCTGCCCGGCGCGTCCCGTCACGCTGGGGCCAGGAGACCGATTCGGTCAGCAGGGAAACGGCGCCGGAACTCCAGTCGACCTCGGTGCTCGGAACCTCGACGTGCAGGGTACGGGGCAGCACCTCGTGCCGCATCGCCATCACCATCTTGATGACGCCGGCCACGCCCGCGGCGGCTTGGGTGTGGCCGATGTTGGACTTGATGGAGCCGAGCCAGAGCGGCTGTTCACGGTCCTGCCCGTAGGCCGCCAGCAGCGCCTGCGCCTCGATCGGGTCACCGAGACGGGTCCCGGTGCCGTGCGCCTCCACCGCGTCGACCTGGTCGGGCCGTAGCCCCGCGTCGATGAGGGCGTCGCGAACGACCCGCTGCTGCGACGGACCGTTCGGGGCGGTGAGGCCGTTCGAGCGGCCGTCCTGGTTCACCGCGGAGCCGCGCACCACCGCCAGGACGGTGTGACCGTTGCGCTGGGCGTCCGACAGCCGCTCCACGATCAGCATGCCGGCGCCCTCCGACCAGCCGGTGCCGTCGGCGGCGTCGGAGAAGGCCTTGCACCGGCCGTCCGACGAAAGACCCTGCTGCTTGCTGAAGTCGATGAACGGCGCCGGACTGGCCATCACGGTCACACCACCGACCAGAGCCAGCGAGCACTCCCCGCGCCGCAGTGCCTGAGCGGCGAGGTGCAGCGCCACCAGCGACGAGGAACACGCGGTGTCGATCGTGACCGCCGGTCCCTCCAGCCCGAGCGTGTAGGCGATCCGGCCCGACAGGATGCTGCCGGAGTTGCCGGTGCCGAGGTATCCCTCCGCGACATCCGGGATCCGCGCCAGCCGAGAGGCGTAGTCGTGGTACATGATGCCCGCGAACACGCCGGTGCGGCTGCCCCGCAGCGAGCCGGGATCGATCTGTGCGCCCTCGACCGCCTCCCAGGCGGTCTCCAGCAGCAGCCGTTGCTGCGGGTCCATCGACACGGCTTCCCGCGGCGAGATGCCGAAGAACTCCGCGTCGAACTCCGCCGCGTCGTACAGGAACCCGCCCTGCAGGGTGTTGCTGCTTCCGGCGTCACCGGGGCGCGCCGACCGCATCCCCTCGATGTCCCAGCCGCGGTCGCGGGGGAAGCCGCCGATGGCGTCCTGCTCGGATGCGACCAGCTGCCACAGCTGTTCCGGTGTCGTCACGCCGCCCGGATACCGGCAGGCCATGCCCACCACCGCAAGGGGCTCGCGACTGCTCTCCTCCACGGCACGCAGCCGCTGGCGGGTGTCCCGCAGCTCGGTGGTGAGCCGCTTCAGGTACTGGAGCGTCCTATCGTCGTTCACGTCACGCCAATCCCATCAGGACAAGCCCAGCTCGTCGTCGATGATGTCGAACATGTCTTCCAGGTCCGCCGCCGTCAGCTCGGCGGCACCGTCGTCCCGGTCGTCCTTGTCGGCGTTCTCCCAGGCGTTGAGCAGCGACCGGAGCCGACTGCGCACCTGCGCCGCGTGCCGCTGACCGACCCGCCCGAGATTCACCTCCAGCCGGTCGATCTCGGCGAAGATCGCCTCCGGTTCTGCGGACCGGCCCGGACCGAGCAGGGACAGCAGGTACTCGCACAGCGCCGCGGGCGTCGGGTGGTCGAAGACCAACGTCGCGGGCAGCCGCAGACCAGTGGCTGCGTCGAGCGCACCGCGCAGCTCCACGGCCATCAACGAGTCGAATCCGTGCTCGGTGAACGGCCGGTCCATCGAGATCGCCTCGCCCGAATCGTGCCCCGCGACGGCCGCGGTACGGCTGAGAACCAGCTGCGCGATCCGGTCCCGCTGTTCGTTCGGCGGCAGGTCGCGCAGGACGTCGGCCAGCGGCCGCGTCGAGACGCTCGCCGTCGTCGCCCGGGCCGGGGCCGGCACCAGGTCGCGCAGCACGGGAGGCAGCGCGGCGTCGGCGGCGCGGCGGCGAAGCGCCGTCCGGTTCACCGGCATCGGGAACAGGACCGGGCCGCCGGTCGCGGCCGACGCGTCGAACAAGGCCCGTCCCGTCGCCTCGTCGATCGGCGCGAGGCCGGTCCCGGACAGCCGTCGGCGGTCCGCCTCGCCGACGGTGGCCGCCATGCCGGCCGTCCACGGTCCCCAGGCGAGGCTGGTGGTGGGGTGTCCGGTGGTGGTGCGGTGGTGGGCGAGGGCGTCCAGGTAGGCGTTGGCGGCGGCGTAGTTGGCCTGGCCGGGGGAGCCGAGGGTGGCCGCGGCGGAGGAGAACAGGATGAACGCCGTGACGTCGCGGTCCCGGGTGAGTTCGTGCAGGTGCCATGCCGCGGTCGCCTTCGGCCCGAACACGCGCCGCAGATGCCCGGGAGTCTGCCGCGCCAGGATCGCGTCGTCGATGGTGCCGGCGCAGTGGACGACGGCGAGCGGACGGTCGGCGGGCACCGCGGCCAGCGCCGCGGCGATCTGCGCGCGGTCGGTGAGATCGCAGGCCAGCTGGGTGACCTCGGCACCCTCCGGTTCCGGCGCGTCGCCGTGCCGGCTGACCAGCACGAGATCGGTCACGCCGTGGGAGCGGACCAGGTGGTGGGCGACGAGAGCGCCGAGTGTACCGGCGGCCCCGGTGATCAGGACGGTGCTCGCCGCCCAATCCGGGGCAGCGGCCGATCCGGTGGGCGCGGGGACGAGCCGGGGGACCCGCATCTCCCCCTGGCGCAGCGCGAATTCCGCCTCGCCGCCGGACAGCGCGTGGGGAAGCGCTTGCCATGACCGCTCGTCCTCGTCGAGGTCCACCAGCACGATGCGGCCCGGCTGTTCCGCCTGCGCGGCACGTACCAGCCCCCACACGGCCGCGCCCGCCGGTGCGGGGTCGGTGTCCACGGCGACCGCGTGGGAGGTCACGACCACGAGGATGCGGTCCTGGGTGTGGGACCGCAGCGTCTCCAGCACGCCCGCGGCCGTCTCCAGCGCGTCCTCGGGGTCGAGACCGTCGCCGTTGCCCACCCGCAGGAGGGTGTGCGTGGCATCCGGCGTCTCGTCCTCCGCACCGAGCACGGTGAACTCCGTGGAGGTGCTGGGGAGTTCTCGGGGGAGCCAGGCCTGTCCGAAGATCGACTGACGGCCGTCGGTGAACTGCGCAGCGGAGATCCTGCGCATCGTGAGGCGCTCGACCTCCGCGACCGGTCGGCCCGTGCCGTCGGCGATGAGCAGCGCGATCGCATCCTCGCGCAACGGCGACAGCACGGCCCTCAGCCGGGTCGCGCCGTGGACGTGCACGGTCACGCCTGCCCAGGAGAACGGCAGCCGTGCGTGTCCGTCGGCGCCGAACATCCGATCGACGCCGACTCCGTGCAGGACCGAGTCCAGCAGCGCCGGGTGCACACCGAGACCGGAGTCCCGATCCTCACCCTCCGGCAGTTCCACCTCCACCGCCACGTCCTCGCCGACCCGCCAGGCCGCGCGCAGCCCCTGGAAGAACGGGCCGTAGTCGAGCCCGGCGGCCGCGAACTCGGCGTAGACGTCCGACACGGACAGCGCGCTCGCTCCCGGCGGGGGCCAGGCGGTCAGAGACCACGAGGGCTCCGCGGGCTGTTCGTCGCCGATGGCGCCGGTGGCGTGCAACTGCCACGGGGCGTCCGCGTCGGGCCGGGAATGCACCGTCACGGCCCGCTTGCCGTCAGCGCCCGGATCGCCCACCGCGACCTGGAGGTCCACGGAGCCCTCGGTGGGAAGAACCAGCGGACTCTCCAGCGTGAGTTCCTCGAAACCGCGCCGCCCGGACCGTTGCGCGGCGTGCAGCACGAGCTCCACGAACGCCGTGCCGGGGAAGACGATCGCACCCGCGACGACGTGGTCGGCCAGCCACGGATGGGAGGCGACGGAGAGGCTCCCGGTGAGCAGCACACCACTGCTGTGCGCCAGATCCATGCTCGACGTGAGCAGCGGGTGTTCGGACCGGCCTCCGCCGTGGCGCGGGGCCGAAGCGTCGGGCCAGTACCGCTTGCCGTGGAAGGGGTAGGTGGGGAGGGGGGTGCGTTGTGCGCCGGTGTTGGTGAAGTAGTGGTCCCAGTGGGGGTTTGCGCCGTGGGCGGTGAGGTGGGCGAGGGTGGTGGTGAGGGCGTGGGTGTCGCTGTGTTTGGGGTTGAGTGAGGCGATGGTGTTGGTGGGGAGGTGGGGGGTGAGGGAGGCGCTGGGGCCGATTTCGAGGTAGGTGTCGGCTTGGGTGTGGGTGATGGCGTCGGCGAAGCGGACGGTGTGGCGGGCGTGGCGGATCCAGTGTTCGGGGTCGGTGTGGTCGATGGGTTGGCCGGTGAGGGTGGAGATGAGGGGGATGGCGGGTGGGGAGAGGGTCAGCTGGCTGATGACGGCGCGGAGTTCGTCGAGGGCGGGTTCCATGAGGGGGGAGTGGAAGGCGTGGGAGACGCGGAGCCAGGTGGTGCGGTGTGCGGGGAGTTTGTCGACGATGCCGGTGAGGGCGGTGTGGTCGCCGGATAGGACGAGGGAGGTGGGGCTGTTGATGGCGGCGATGCCGACGTGGTGTTCGTGGCCGTGGAGGTGGGGGCGGATGTCGTCTTCGGTGGTGGTGATGGCGACCATGGCGCCGCCTTGGGGTAGGGCTTGCATGAGGCGGGCGCGGTGGGTGATGAGGGTGGCGGCGTCGGTGAGGGTGAGGATGCCGGTGATGTGGGCGGCGGCTATTTCGCCGATGGAGTGGCCGGTGACGACGTCGGGGGTGATGCCCCAGTGTTCCCAGAGGCGGTAGAGGGCGACCTGCAACGCGAACAGGGCGGGCTGGGTGTACTGGGTCTGGTTGAGGAGGGTTTCGTCGTCACCGAAGACGATGTCGCGTAGTGGGTGGGGCAGTTCGATCGCCGCGCACACCGCGTCGAAGGCGTCGGCGTAGACGGGGTAGGTGTCGTAGAGCTCGCGGCCCATGCCGAGGCGTTGGCTGCCCTGGCCGGAGAACACCATGGCCAGGGTTCCCTTGTCGCCCCGGCCGGTGACGACCGCCGGGTGTGCTTCGCCCCGGGCGAGTGCGTGCAGCGCCTGCGCCCGGTCGGCCGGATCCGTTGCCACGACGACCGCCCGGTGTTCGAGGGCGCTGCGGGTGGTGGCGAGGGAGTACGCGACGTCCAGCGCCGAGCCGTCGTCGTCGAGGCGCTCGGCCAGCCGCGCCGCTTGCGCCCGCACCGCCCGCTCGTCCCGGCCGGAGAGCAGCCACGGCACGAGGGCAGGTGCGTTCCGTTCCGGTGCGGTGATCTCGGCCTGAGGCGGTTGTTCGAGGATGACGTGGGCGTTGGTGCCGCTGATGCCGAAGGAGGAGACACCTGCGCGGCGGGGGCGGTCGTGGGCCGGCCAGGGTTGCTGTTCGGTGAGCAGCGAGACGGCGCCCGCGGCCCAGTCGACGTGGGGGGTGGGCTCGTCGACGTGGAGGGTGCGCGGGAGGATCCCGTGCTGCATGGCGAGGATCATCTTGATGATGCCGGCGGCGCCGGCGGCGGCCTGGGTGTG
>NZ_JBIUUS010000077.1:0-11965 GCF_044742585.1 Kitasatospora sp. NPDC087861 | reverse complement strand
CTCGCCAGTCTCACGGGCCTTGTACACCCGCAAGACTGACGCACCGCCGTGATCACAGGCAGCCGAACACCAAGATCCCCGACAGAGTCAAGCTAAGAGCGCGACGATGTCGCAAGCAGCCGCGATCCGCCTCTTGGTGACCGGCGGGTTGACCGACAGAGAATCGATCATGCCCTTGTTGCCCGCCCTGACCGGCCTCGACGACTTCAACGGCGAGCCGGCCGACTTCGCCGGCTACTCGACGCGGGGTACCACTGCCCGGCTCTCCCCCTTCGTCCGTCACCACATCAACCTCGGCCGGTACTCCTTCCAGCTCCCCGACCTGCCCGGCGGCATGCGGCCCCTGCGTGCCCTGGACGCCGACGACGTGGGGTGATTCCACGGGGCACAGCTGGGCCGGATGGCGGAGACGCACACGGCGTGAGGGCGAACTGGAAGGGAACCTCCCCCTGAAGGAACTTTTCCGGCAACCCAGAACCAGGAGCGGAGACGAGCGATGGCCACCATGATGGACGAGGCCCGAGCCGGTGTCTCACAACCAGCGAGTATCCGGCTGCCGGGCATCGTGCTCGGTGTGGGGATGGGCGGCTTCCTCGACGGCATCCTGCTGCACCAACTGCTGCAGTGGCACCACATGCTCTCCAGCACCAACGAGGACCACATCGGCGTCAAGTACTACAACCCCCACACCGTCTCCGGCCTGGAGATGAACACCCTGTGGGACGGCATCTTCCACACCGTGTGCTGGCTGGCAGTCCTCCTCGGCCTCGCCATCCTGTACTCGCGGGTCACCCACAACCGGCTGCGGGTATGGACCTCCCGGGTGCTGTGGGGCTGGATGCTCGTCGGCTGGGGCCTGTTCAACCTCGTCGAAGGCGTCCTGGACCACCACATCCTCGGCATCCACCACGTCTACGCCGGAGACGGCCAGGTCTGGTGGGACATCGGCTTCCTCGTCCTGGGCGCCCTGCTGGTCGCCGGCGGCTACCTGCTCCAGCGCAGCGGCCAGCCCTTCGACCCCAACGCCCCCACCACGCGCGAGGGCCGACGAGCCTGATGGACCACGACATGCCCGCACACGGGCACGACGCGGGCAGCGGCCTCCTGGAGTGGCTGCTGCCCGTCTTCGCCCTGCTGGCCGCCGCCGGCGCCTACATGCTGCTCGCTCACCGGGCACGCCGCCGCAACCCGGTTTTGGGCTGGAACCGATGGCGGACCGCATGGTGCCTGACCGGTATCGCCCTACTTGGCGCCGCGCTGCTGCCGCCCGTGGCCCCCTTCGCACACCAAGACTTCCGCGGGCACATGACCCAACACATGCTCATCGGCATGTACGCGCCGCTCGCGCTCGTCCTGGCCGCCCCCGTCACCCTCCTCCTGCGCACCCTGCCCACGGCCCGGGGACGGTGGCTGACCACCGTGCTGCACAGCCCGCCTGCCCGCGTGACCGCCCATCCGGTGGTCGCGCTGGCACTGTCTGCGGGCAGCCTCGCGGTCCTCTACTTCACCCCCCTCTACAACGCGACCACGAACAGCCACACCGCACACTGGCTGATGCACGCGCACTTCCTGCTGTCCGGATGCTTGTTCGCCTACGTCATCGCCGGCCCCGACCCCGCCCCCACACGGCCGGGCGTACGCGCCCGGCTGGTCTACCTCGGCATCGCGATCGCCGCTCACGCCGTCATCTCCCAGCTGATGTACGGCGGCTTCTGGGTCAACATCCACGCCCCCATCGACCAGGTCCAGGCAGGCGCCGAGATCATGTACTACGGCGGCGACATCGCCGAACTACTGCTGGCAGCCGCTCTGGTCGCTACCTGGCGCCCCGACCACCGGCGTGCGGCCCCCTTGAAGCCGCCGCTTCCGGGAAGTGGCGGCACCCGACTGACACCGCCCAGCACTAGCCGGTGACTTCGCGGGTGGGGTTTCAGGTCTCCAGCCAGCGGTGTCGGGTTTCGTCGATGTCGAGGAGTTCGAGCAGGTGTGCTTGGACTCCTCGGCTGATCAGGACGGCTGGTGGCGGTGCCGGGGCGGAGCATGCGGCTGTCGAGGGGCCTCGGGGGTGGTGCGGAGGACCAGGCGGTGGCGGTCGGTGGCGATGACTTCGGCGACGGCGGTGAGGTCGCCGATCGGGGAGGCGTCGAGGGCGGCGGCCAGGGCCTGCTCGAAGGCGTCGCGGTCACCGGGCAGGCCGTACCTGCTGAGAGTGGTGCGTGACTTCCCTCCCTGAGCCATCCCCGCGCGTGCGGGGCCGACCACACGAGCTGCCGTCATCGGGGCCGGCGTTCGGAGCCATCCCCTCTCGGGTTCGCCACGACCTCGCTGCCGGGCGCCGGCACCTGGCCGAGGCCGAGATGCAGCAGGCCGCGCGCTCCCGCCGTCGCAGGGACGCGGCATAGACCCGCCCCTTTCCGCCCGGGCGCCCGACAGGGCGGGAACGAGGCGCAGGCGGCCGGGCCCCGGGGAACGAGGGGGGGACGTTCCGCGGGCCCGGCCGGTGGGAGGCCAGCAGCGCCGGGGTCACGGCGCGACTGCTCTGCTCAGCGGCCCGGTGGTGCTGTGGCGGGGCCGCCGTGCCGGGAATGCTAGACCCGCACATCGGCGGCGACCAGGGCTTTGACCTGTGTTTCCTCGGACACGAACATGCCATCCACAACGGCGGTGCAGGTACCGGAGGCTGGTGTCCGCCCGCTGACGGTCAGCGAGCGTTCCGCCACGCCCGAACGGCTTCGTCCAGGCGCTCGGCGCCCGCCCAGCGGGCCGGGTGGGGCATCCGCCCGCCGGTCTCGCCGTCCATCACGTACTCCAGGGAGCGGGCCAGTCCGGCCGGGTCGGAGGCGCAGGGCACGTCCAGGTCGAGCTGCCGGGCCAGGCCTGACCAACGGCGAGTCGTCAGGGCCGGCGGTCGTCACCTCCCCTGGGCCAGCGTGGCCGCGCGCAGCTGGGCGAGCAGGGGCAGTACATCCGCTTCGGTGCCGTCGCCGGTGAACGCCAGGATCCCGCTGATCAGTACGTGGCACAGGTCCTCGGCTGTGCGGGGACCGGGGCTGGCGGCCCACCGGGCGAGGGTCTGTACCCACACCTTGGTCATGCGGGTGCCGACCTCGCCGCACAGCCGCTCGACGGCGGCCTCCACCTCCGCGGGCGAGGAACCCTCGTGCACGCCGGCGGCGACGCCGAGGAGGGTCTGCATCGTGGTCTCGGCGAAGGCCGCGATCGCCTCCGGAAGGGGCCGCTCGCCGGGCCCGGTGACCGCCAGGGCCTCCAGCGCGGCCGCATCGCCGGTCCAGGCGGCCTCGACGGCGGCCAGGACCCTCAGCGTCTCGTCGGCGGTGGTCATGTCCTAGTCCTCCTCGTCGATCCCGAGCGCCCGCGCCGCTCCGTGCAGCACCCGGGCACGGTGGGCGGCGCCGGCGGCCGCGCGCACCGTCCGCGCCCGGGCGCCGGCATCGGCCAGGTGCACGGCGAGCACCTCCCGCGCCGCAGCCTGCACATCGCGGAACCCGGCGAGGTCGAGGGCGAGCAGCGCCTCGCGCTGCTCGCCGCCGAGTCCCGGCGGCGCCGGGCAGACCCGCACCGCGATCCGGGCCCCCGCGTCGAGCAGTCCCGCCAGGCCGTCCAACGGCACCTCGGCCACCCGGGACCCGGTCAGCCCGGCCGCGTCCGCGCAGCCCGCGAGCACGGCCGCCAACAGCACCACCTGCTCCTGCTGCTCCCGCCCGGCCAGCGGCTGACGCAGCACCAGCTGGTCGGCCGCGCTCAGACAGTGCTCCCACGTCGTGCGCGGGATGGCCGCGCCAGTATTCGCACTCACCCACGGCACGCTACCGCCGCGCACGGGCGCGGGGAACGGCCCCCGACGGCCGGCCGGACCCGCAGCCTGCCCGGGTGCCGGCCCGCACACGCCCGCGCCCGGCCCGTCACGGCAGCGTCCGGTGCGGACCGATCACGGCCGGCCGGTCGGCACGCCTACAGGTGCGGACCGACCATCAGCACGGTGACCACTCCGCCGCCCTGGCCGTCGTGCTCCTGGTGGCCGTCGGCGTCGACCTGGCCCCAGGCCCAGTAGCAGCGAACTGGCGCGACACCGGATCGACACGCTGGAGCAGCTCGGCATGATCTGGTCAGTCTCGGACGTGTGGTTCGAGGCCGGCCTCGACTGGGCGCGGGTCTGGCCGGTGGGCGCACCTTGGGTCGACGAGGACCTGGCCGTTGAGGGCCTGGGAAGGAGTCTGTCCGCATCCGTGCTGAGGTCATGGTCAGGGCGCTGGGGGTCATCATGGTGGAGGTTCGTTGCCACGGCGGGTTCGTGTGCTGGCGGGTGAGGGGCGCTCCCGCGACCGGGGGCTGCGGGAGCGCCGACGCGCTGCCGGGTGTCAGGTGAGGGCGGCCCAGTTCTGGGTGTTGGCGTTACCGGCCGGGTTGGCGGTGACGGCGGCGCCGATGGTGACGGAGGCGCTGTCGAGGGAGTATCCGGTCGCCGGGTTGGTGATCGTGTAGGTGCCGCTGCCGTTCTGGGTGACCTGCCAGTCCTGCCACGGGTTGGAGGAGTTGACGGCCCGCAGGGTCGCCTGGGCGCCGGCGGTGGTGGGCGCGGTCAGCACGAGGGCGTCCGGGCAGCCGTCGATGAGCTTCACGGTGCCGTTCGGGTATGCCCTCAGCGTCCACCGCTGCTTGGCGCGCGTGGAGTCGTAGGTGGTGAGGATGGCGGGGGAGCTGCCGGAGGCGCCGCACTGGTCGGCACGTTCCAGGGCCAGGCCGCCGCCGTTGGTGAGGACGTGGGTTCGGCCGTCACTCACGATCGTGGGGCCGTAGTTGATGGCGTGGGCGGCCAGGTAGGTGAGCGCGCTTCCGGTGGTGGAGAGCGGGGGGTTGGCAGCGGGCCGACCGGCCTTGAAGTAGTCCGCGAAGGTGGACTGGGTGTGCGCGGTCATCAGCGCGATGGTGCCGTTCCAGCCGCCGTCGACGTTCTTCCACAGGTCGAGCAGCGAACCGTCCACGTTGCCCTGGACCTGGTCCCCGGTGTGCCAGCCGGTGGTGTAGGTGAAGGCGTAGCTGCCGCCGTCGGGCCAGACGTAGCGGTAGTCGCCGAGGAGGTAGGCGGCGGTGGAGTCGGCGAAGCCTTCCACCCAGGCGCAGCTGCCGGAGCTGGCCTTGTCGATGTAGTGCGGGTTGCAGTTGGCGACGTTCGGCCACCATCCGTTGTACAGACGCTGCATGAGGAAGTGGCCGGCCTCGTGGAGCACGGTGTGCTCGGAGTCGGGGTCGGCGGCGGAGAGGTGCACGGTGTTGGCCAGGTCGTAGTACGGGCCGTCGACCGAGTTGGCGGTCCACTGGATGTTGAGTTCGGTGCAGGCGTTGCTGTTCGCCTCGTGGGAGGACCAGCAGTCGCTGGTGAGGTTGTTGCGGTTCCACCACAGGAGGTTGACGGTGTCGAAGGCGTGCCAGGCCCGGGCGGTGCCGGCGGACGGCTTGAGCGTGCCGAGGGAGGTACTGGCGGCGACGTTGGTCAAGGTCGGCGAGTTCACGGTGTACAGGGTGCCGTTGCCGTCGCTGACCTTCCACAGCCTGGTGCTCTCGGTGCTGAACCGCACCCACATGCTGCTCATCGAGGTGGTGGAGGTGGGCGTGTAGCAGAGGTTGAAGCCGCCGTCGTCGACGCCGGTGTACTGGTAGTCGGCGGTGAGCTGGCGCGGGGTGTCGGTGGACTTCTCCATGCCCCACAGCTGGACGTTCGCGTTGCGGACCGGCTTGGTCAGCGTGGGCTTGCCCGTGCCGGCTTCGGCCGACTGGTAGTCGTACTGGAGCTTGCCGCTCAGGCAGATGGGGGACACCGCCGCGGCGCTGGACGCCGTCAGCGGAACGGCGGCGGCGGCGAGCAGGGCTGCGCCCAGGACGGCGAAGCCGCGGGGCAACCGGATTCCGATGGCCACAGGTTTCCTCTCGTAGGAACACGCTCGCAGGGGAGGCCGAGGGCCACCGTTCACCGGCGACCTGGCCGGCAACCAGAATCAGTGCGGAGCGCCCGACGGGGTAAGAGCGCTCGGAAGCACGTACACAAGCCGGTAGTCCGACAGAATCACTGCGGTTGCGAACTGTTCGCCACACGCCCTTGCCACCGTCTCCGCGCCCTGTACGGAACGCGACGACTCGTCCCGCGCAGGCGGCTGCTCATGGTGTGCGTTGGCCAGGGAAGAGGAGTGACCCGGCGAGGCGAGCGATGTGGGCCTCGCCGATCGCGGAGCAGCGGTCATCGGCGAGCTCCCCGCCGTACGACAGAGGCCAGCGCCCGCCCCCACAGCGCCAACCGGAAAGCTCACCCGCCAACTCCAGCACTCATCCGCCAACTGAAACGCTCAGCCACATTTCGGCGACACGGGGCCGCCGGAGAGGTGGTCCTACAGCTCCAGGTCCATCCAGGCGATGTCGTTCAGCTCGACGTCCAGGCCCCGGGCGCGGCCGCCCTGTCGGAAGTAGTGCTCGCCGAGGGCCTCGGCGAGGATCTTCTCCTGCTCGGCCTGGCTGGCTCCGGCGTCACGAGCGGCGTAGAGGCACTGGGCGACCTCGCCGGGCATCTTCTGCATGATTGGGCGCCGGCGGGGGTCGTCGGTGGAGCCGGCCGCCGCGCTGTAGCCGAACGAGGCCTGCATGTGCAGGGTGAAGCCGTTCTTCTCGGCGTCGCGGCGCACCCGCGCCCGCACCCGCGGCTGCCAGGCGGCACGGACCTTGGTCTCGATGGCCTTGGCGGCGGCCGGCTTCGGGGTGCCCTGGCCCTTGAGCCAGCGTTGCACAGTGCGCTGGCTGACGCCGAGGTCGGCGGCGAGCTGCTTGGTAGAGCCCTTGGCGCCCTTGAGCAGGAAGCGCATCCGGGCGACGGTGGACTGCGGGATCGGGCGGGTGCGCTCAGCGCGCTCCAGGCCCTCGTCGATCTCCCCCACGGGGCATCAGGTCCTTGCTGCCGTCCCGGCCGGGACGGCGTCGCGTGGTGGGCGGCCCGCCGGCCGGATGCCGGCGGGCCGCGCGGAGAAGTCGGCTACTCGTCGGCGGACACCAGGCCGCCGGCCTTCATGTGCCGGGCCGGATTGGCTCCGTCGGCGATCATCTCCAGCACCTCCGGCATCGGCCGGGAGCCCTCGAACTTCACCATCCCCGGCGACACCCCCAGGCGCAGCGAGGTGGTGAGGGTGCCGTCGGGCTTGGTGAGGACGTCGAGGGCGCCGGGGCCAGGGGCGGCGAAGACTGCGCAGTCGGACAGCACGGCGAAGGCGTGCAGGCCGGTGTCGCCGGCCATGCGGCGCAGCTTGCGGTGGAAGTTGATGGTGGCGGTGTCGATGACCAGGGCGCGCATCAGCGGGTCCCAGGTCGGCCGCTCCAGGGCGGCCCAGCGCTCGCCGGGCTTGTAGCCGTGTCCGCGCGGGCGCTCGCGGAACTTGCCGATGGTGCCCTTGGCGGTCTGCTTGATGGCGGTCAGCACCGCCAGCTCGGCGGGGTCGCCGGTCGCCTTGAGGGCGGCCATGGCGTCGAGGAACGCCAGCGGGTCGCGGTCGGCCAGATCCAGCGGCACGTCGAGAGCGGCCATCGTGTCCAGGTACGCCGCCCGGAGGCGCTTGTGCCACGGGTCCAGGTACGGGCCGTGCTCGTGCCGCAGCCAGCCCTCCAGCGGGCGGACCTGGGCGCCGAGTTCCAGGGCGTAGGCCAGTTTCACCGTGCTGTACCAGGCGGGGCCGGTCGGCCGGGAGCTGTCCGCGGTGAACGGGCTCGGCAGTAGCGGGTCGGTGGCCACGTGGGAGAGGTCGACCAGCCAGGAGTCGGGGATGCGCTTGTCGAAGGCCGGGTTCAGCTCGTGGACCGGCTCGCTGAGCGGAAGGGCCAAGCGGCCTGCGGCGGCGAGGAAGTCCATGTTCACATCGAGGCCGACCGCGTACGGCGCCGCGGCCTCCTGGTCGATGAGCTCGCGGTGCCAGTCCCACGCCTCGGTGACCAGCTCGCCGCCCGGCTCCCGGTCCTGGGCGAGCGGGTGCACGTCCTGGACCTCCGGCGGCGCCGGGTCGAAGCCGTCCTTGGGCCGGGAGCCCTCCACCGGCCCGGACGTCCAGCCGGCCTCGGTGCGCACCGCCCGGGTCGGCGGGCGCAGCGCGGTGACGAGTTCGAGGCCGGAGACGGCGGTGGAGCCGCGGGGAGTGAGGACGCGGGTGGCGTAGGTGCCGAGGAGGCGGGCCAGGCCGGGGACGGCGAGGCCGTCGGGGATCTGCCAGCCGCCCGACGCGAGTGCGCCCCAGGCGGGGATGCACAGCTGCACGCACACCCGCTTGCCGTCCTCGGGCGTGCGGTAGATCCTCGCCCAGGAGCCCAGGCCGCGCTGGGTGAGCAGCCAGCCGGCCTGCTCGAGCGCCTTGACGGCCTTGTGGTTCTTCGGCAGCTGGCCGAGACGCTGGACGAACTCGGCCTTCTCGTCCCGCCCGAGCGGGGGCAGGCCGAGCTCCGCCAGGGCGGCGTCGGTGAGGACGACCAGAGCGTCGCCGTCCTTGCCGTGCCGGTGCAGCCGCGGCGAACCCAGCTTCACCTCCAGCGCCCACTCCACGACGTCGGCGAGCGTGCGACCGCCCGGCGCGGTCGGCGCGGGGGTGCCGTCGGCGAGGTAGGCCACCAGGGCCTTGCCAGACGAGGCGACGTCAAGCACCGCGAGCGGGCCGGCCGGGAAACGCGCGGCGGCCGCGGCCTCCCAGTCGGACGGCCCCTCAGCCTTGGCCACCGTCTTCACCGGGGCCTTGCGCGCCCGCGACGACGACCCGACGGCCGGACGCGACGACCCGGGACGGCGCGGCGCAGCCACCGGACCGGCCGCGGGGGCGGCCTGGCGGGGCACGGCGACCGGAGCGACCAAGGCGGCCGGCTCCGGCGGCACCACGGTGGGGGCGGACTGCGGGGCGGCCGGGACGACGCCGGGGCGGCAGAACCCGCCCAGGTGCGTCGGCAGGCCCTGAGCCCGGTAGACGGACGGCTGCCCGCACTGCACGCACGGCGCCGAGCGAGTCGATGCCGATTCGGGTGGCTGCGGGTACTGGGGCCGCCGTACGCCTCGTATAGCTGGGCTATGCCACCGCCGTTCAGGAGCTCGTTGCCGACGACGGCCGGTCGTGGTGAGCCAGCAGCACGTACTGGACCCCTCACGGGTCGCGCCGGGCCGCGCCGCGCTCTGGGTGCAGCTCCAGGAGGTTCCGTCCGCGCCGTCGTCCGATGCCGCGGGCGAGCTGGACCTCTCGGCGGGGTGGGGCGACGAGCGGCTGGTCGCGGGCTGTGTGGAGCGGATGCTCGGCCGGACCGAGGCGCATGCCCCGGGTCTGTGCGCCCTGGTGACCCGGTGAAGTGCGGTCGGTCCGGCGGGGGTCGCCGCGGCCGACCGCAACGCCGTCCGCGGCGACCCCTACGGCGGCTGCGCCGACCGACCAGCACCTGATCCGGCGGCCGGGGCTGTCGTCGAGCCGCGCCGCAGCGCGGTACCCGGGCTCTGGCACATCGGTGCCTCGACTCATCCCGGTCCCGGT
Source organism: Kitasatospora sp. NPDC087861 (assembly GCF_044742585.1). Taxonomy (NCBI): domain Bacteria; kingdom Bacillati; phylum Actinomycetota; class Actinomycetes; order Kitasatosporales; family Streptomycetaceae; genus Kitasatospora; species Kitasatospora sp. NPDC087861. Next base: position 2,417 of record NZ_JBIUUS010000077.1, on the reverse strand, counting down.
CTCTCCGGGGGTTCCGGGCACCTGGTGGCCCGGCAGCTGCTCGGCTGTGCCGCACAGCTCCGTGGCCTGCTCGCCGGCAGGGGCCAGGGGCTGCTCGAAGGGCGATCCCGGGAACGGGGCGTGCGGACGCTACCGTCCGGTGTAGGTGAACTCGTCGGCCGGGCTGGTGGGAGAGGTGGCCTTGCCGACCGTCACGGTGATGTTCACCGTCTGGTGGTCGTCGAGCAGACCGGGCGCGGTTGCGATGATCTGGCCGGTGGAGACGAACCTGACCGAATCGGATGCCTTGTCCTTGAAATGCACGGTGGCGCCATCGGCGAAGCCCGAGCCGCTGATGGTGACCGGGGTACCGACCTTTCCGTTGTTCGGACTGACCCCACTGACCACCACAGGTGCGGGTCCGCCATAGGCGAACTGCCCCATCGCGACGGCCGGGGAGGTGCCGAGGGTGTTGGTGACGCGGACGTGGACGACGCCGGTTCCGTTGGGGACCTGAGCGGTGATCCTGATGCCGGAGGGGTCGACGTCGCGTTTGGTGCAGGCGAAGTGGCCGAAGTCGACCATGCTGTCCTGACTGAAGCCGGTGCCGTTGATGGTCACCGTGTCGCCTGGTGCGCCGAAGGTGGGGCTCACGTCGGTCACCACCGGCGGGGAAGGGACGTCAGGCGCCCCCACCAGGTCCAGGTAGGTGGAGTTGGCGTGCTGGAACGCGACCTGGCCGAGGAAGTCCTGGGTGGTCTTGTTGACCAGGCTCTTGTCAAGGCTCGTGTATCCGGTGTTCATCAGGCAGAGCGTGCCGGGCTGGACGTAGACGTTGCCCTTGGTGCGCTCGGAGATCGCCCCGATGAGCAGCTTCACTTCTTCGGTCGCCTGCGGTCCCGGGCTCGGGTACCAGCCGGCGGTGATGTCGAGATCGGCCCACGCGTGCGGTACCAGGTCGTAGGCGTTGTTCTGGCGCTCGTCGATGACCCACGGCACGGAGTTGAAGTAGTCGACGAAGCTCTGCACGCCGGCGGTGGGAGCGGCATAGGTGATCACCGCGAACTTCGGCTGTTTCGGCCAGGTCTGTGCCTGCAGGTACGGCGCGAGCATGGTGGCGATGCAACCGCCCAGGCTGTGACCGGTCAGATAGACGGTCGGCTGCGGCGAGGAGGGCGCCGCCTTGAGCGCGACGGCGAGCGCCTGAGCGAGCGTGACGTTCGGGGAGGGTGAGGCGATCGAGCGGGCGTTGACAACCCGTTTGAACGCATCCATCGCCCCCTTGGAAACGGCGATGGGCTTCGGCGATCCGCTCTCGGGGAACGGGACGACCGTGCCGACGTCGAGGTCCTGGAGGATGTCGATCAGATCAGCGTCCGTTCCGCGAGCGACCACGGCGAACTCGTTCGAGCCGTTGGTGCTCTGTGCGATGTAGGCCATATTGGCGTTGCCCTCGCTCAGGGCGAGCCACACCAGCTTCCACGCGTTCTGCGTCGCAAGGCTGGGATCGCGCAGTTGCGCGTTGATGCCGGTGATGATTCGTTCGGTCTGCTGCTCCAGGGTTTCCCCGGACGGACGCGGGGTGGCCCCGGTGGCTGCAAGGGCAGCCAGGGTCATGGTCACCTGGGCGATTGTCGGATCGGGCGCCATCGTCGTTCCTGCTCCTCGGATGTTTTGCCGGTGCGGAGGCGGGACGGCCTTTCGGCAGCATCAGGGCAGATCTGTGCCGAACCGACCGTCAGAGTGGATCGCACACAATCAGACCTCCCCCCTGGTTTGTCCGATGCTTTTCCTGCCTTCAGGTTGACCAGGTTCACCTTGTTGGCCGTTCGTCATACGTGTGGGCGGTTTGCCGAGCCAGGTGCGCGGCGCGGTCGCCAGAGCTGCGGTGTCCGCAGGGGGCAGGCCCGGGGCGGCGGCCCAGGCGACGATGCCGTCGGGGCGGATGAGCGCGGCCGACAGATCGCCGCGGTCGGCACGGGCGGCCCCGCCACCGCCGACCTCGCCCGCCGCAGGCTCCGCCTACCCGACACCCCCGAAACCAACCGCCTACGAGCAGCTCTCACCCACTACGCCACCAGCTGGGACACCACAGGCAGCACGCCGGCGGCGCCGCAGGAACTTCCATCACAACCACCCCCCTGACGAAACCACCCGGAGAAACCCCGCCCCCGCCCGGCAGACACGACCAGGGGCGGCGGCGCAGCGAACTCGCTACCCGTCGAGGTCGACGTCGACACCTTCGTCCTGGCTGCCGGTCGTGGGACTTCGGGCGTAACGGTCAGCCGATCGCGGCTTCGGCGACGTCGGCGGCGGGGGTGCTGGGGCGCTTGAGCAGGGCCTATGTCCCCTCGACGGTGTAGGTCACGTGGAACAACCGCCCGACAAGCGTCTTCACCCGGGCCAGTGTCCAACGCTGGTCCTCCCAGCCGTGGACC
>NZ_JBIUUS010000076.1:0-12436 GCF_044742585.1 Kitasatospora sp. NPDC087861 | reverse complement strand
CCGACGCACCCGTGTTCTTCCTCGGACCCATGTCCAAGGCATCGGCCCTTCCGGACTCCGACGAAACCGAACCGTCAGAAGCCGACCCGATCTGGCGATCCGTCAGCGAGCTCATCAGTGTCTCCCTTGCTCAGGGTGTCCACCTGATTCATGACACTCCCCCCACTGCCTTTCTCTCGGGGTTGCTCGAAGTTCGAGTCCGGGAAGCACGATGATCGTGCAGCTCAGGCGCGTGTGTCCGCGGTCGTTGGGTGAGCGACAGGTGTCGTGCACCGAGGCGGTGGCTTCCTGATGTTGTTCTTCGAGAGCCTGCTGGCGCATCTGGCCGGCGACTACCTCATCCAGTCGGACTGGATGGCGACGGAGAAGGTCAAGCGGTGGTGACCCGCGATCGTGCATGGCACCACGTATGGGCTGCCGTTCCTGCTGATCACGCAGTCCCCGCTCGCACTTGCGGTGATCGTGGCGACGCACGTTGTCCTGGACCGCTATCGGGCCGCGAAGTACCTGGTCTGGGCGCGGAACCTGCTGGCCCCTGCCTCGCGTCGGGTCGCTTGGGCGGACGTGCAGAAGAACCAGGGCTCGCCCGTGGCCGTGCCGTCCGGCCTGGCGAACGCCCTGGTCATCGTTGCTGACAACACTGTGCACCTGGCGATTAACGCCGCCGCCCTGGCGTGTTGGGGGTGATGGCGACGACTTGGGGCAGGGGACATGACCGGAATGCGCCAGAAACCTGCCGTGGCGACCGGTAAGCACCGGTGGTGGGTGGCCGAGCTTGGTGCGTGGTGACGGTCGACCGGCTTGGTTTGCGGTCCGGAATCGCGGTTGTCGACCAGATCACTCCGTGATGGGCAGGCACTCGGCGAGCAGGTCGACGACGTCACGCCACGCTCGCTGCGCGTGCCGTGGGTGGTAGCCGACGCCGGGGACCACGGTGTGGTCGACCGATGGGTGGTGGAAGGCGTGCAAGGCGCCGCCGTAGACCACGAGGCGCCAGTCGACGCCCGCGGCCTGCATCTCAGCGGTGAACGCGTCCCGTTGCGCGGGCGGCATGATGGGGTCTTCCGACCCGACACCGGCCCACACCGGGCAGCGAATGCGCGCCGCCTCGCCCGGTCGGCCCGTGGTCAGTGCGTTGACTGTCCCGATCGCCCGCAGGTCGACGCCGTCGCGCCCGAGTTCCAGAGCGATCGCGCCCCCGGTGCCGTAGCCGACGGCGGCGATCCGGTCGGGGTCGGTCCGCGGTTCGGCGCGCAACACGTCGAGCGCCGCGTGGCCGATGCCCCGCATCCGGTCGGGGTCGGCGAGCAGCGGCATGCAACGGGCAAGCATCTCCTCAGGGTCGCCCAAATAGCGCCCGCCGTGGAGGTCGAAGGCCAGCGCCACGTATCCCAGCTCAGCGAGTACATCGGCCCGGCGGCGCTCGACGTCGCTGAGCCCCATCCCCTCAGGCCCGACCAGGACCGCGGGCCGGCGGTCGACACCGGCCGGGAGCGCGAGGTGCCCGATCATCGTCAGGCCGTCAGCCGCGTATTCGACCGTGCGCGTTGTAACCGTCGTCATGAGCCTGGACTGTAGTGATCGCCGGGCCCGGTCGGGCCGGTGTTCTGCTGCTGGCAGAAGGCAGGTCTCTGGCGTATTCCGGAACCGCCCCGTCAGCGGTTCAGCTGCGCCATCAAGTCCCGGTTCGCGGCGCGTGCGGCGGCGAGGTCCTCGTCGCGCTCGGCGAGTTCGGAGCGGAGGTCGAGGATCCGCTGCTCCAGCTCGCCGATGCGGCGGGTGAGCGTTTCGACGTCGGCGGGGGCACCGAGCCCGGAGGCTTCCCAAGCAGCCTGTCCAAGCGCTTCAGACAGACGTCGTTCGAGCCGGGTGATGTGCGCGGACAGACGGCCGTTGCGGGCCGTGAGGTTCGCGATGTCGGCCAGCAGCGACCGGCGGCTGACCTGCGTTCCGGCCGTCGCGCTGGGAGGCGGCTCGCCCGCTCGGGCGAGAACGGCCGCGTGCAGGTCACCGTGCCGATGGATCAGACTGCGGTGGACGCCGGCGGCGCGGGCAACGGAGGAGACGGTGATCTCCTCGCCGTCCGCGGCCAGCTTGTCGAGGACCTTGAGGACACGGGTCCGCCGCCGGTCGGAGTCCGCTGCCCGTGCTCGGGCCAGGTGGTCCGGTGATCACCATTGGCTCTTCCCTGGGACGGCCGGCGGACAGCCGATCAGCAGCCGTCAACTCATGCGCAAGCTCACCGCGCTGGGCATCCGGGCCCGGCCCGCCCGCAACACCACGCTGATGGAGCTCTCCGCCGAACTCCCCGCCGTGGTGCTCAGCCGCCTGCTCGGACTACACATCTCCGCAGCTGAGAAGTGGGCAAAGGAGACGGCACCCACGCGCGCCGCCTACGCTGCCGAACTCTCCCGCCGGAAGACGGTCCATACGTCCCAATAGCCGGACGTATCCGATGAACCCCGGGGAACGGCGAACTCGATCACATGGCGTGGCTCGCTGTGGATCCTGACCAGGCCCACAGCCGGGATCTCGACCACACACCGTCTGGCATGCCCTATCACGGGGCCGGTGTCGGACCGGCATCCGAGCTGTACCGAGCCTGGGTCGTTCAGTGCGAAGCCCGTGACTGTCGGCATGATCCGCCGGGCATCGGGACCTGAAGTAGTCGGTGCGGCTCACCGAAGGTCCCCGGTGGGTAGCATCGTACGAAAGCGGCGTTCCCTCGCGGTACATAGAAGTTGACTGCCTTTGCTGGGAATGTAGATGACGATCAATCAGGCAACCGGGCGCCCCGACACGATGGGCTTGGTGAAGCAATGGATCTGGGTTCGGAACTGACGACGCTGGCGTCGAACGGCGCCAGTCAGCTGATCAACGTGATCGCCAGCGACGGCTGGGCTGCGGTGAAGTCCGTCGTGCTGGGGATGTGGCGGCGCTCGCATCCGGAACGCGCCGAGGCGGATCTCGCTCAGGCGCGGACGGACCTGCTCACCGCCCAAGAGGAGGGTACGGCTGAGCAGTTGCGGCAGGTTCTGGTAGTCGAGTGGCAGGCGCGGCTGTCCAGGCTACTGCTCGCCCATCCGGATCTCGCCGATGAGCTGCGGGCGCTTCTCGAAGGTGCGCTCGCCGGGCCCGAGGCGAACGGGACGATGCCTGCGGCCGGCTCGATCACGATCACCTCGCACGTGACCGGCGGGGGAGACGCGTATGTGGCAGGACGGGATCTGACCGTCAACCGCGAGCCCCGGGCCCCGCGGAGCGAATCGCGGTGACCGGGCAGCCGGATGCCCACGCACCCGGTGGTGCAGACGGCGGGCAACTGGACGCTCCGGAATCCGAAGGTGCGGAGGGCGTGCACCCGGATGCCCCGGCGCCCGGAGCCTCCTACCTCAGGCAACCCGACGCCCTTGTCCCCCGACGCATGGAGTACACACCGCCCGCGCGGCTGGATGTTCGCGTCAGCGGTGATGGTGACACCTTCGTCGCCGGCGGGGACATCACTATCGTCCAGGGCCCGGGGTCCCGCCGACTGGGAGAGCGCGGTGCCGATGACCGGTGCCCGTACCCCGGTCTGGAACCGTTCACCGCGTCGTACGCCGAGTGGTTCTACGGCCGGGCGCAGGCCGTCGCCCTGGTGCGCGAGCGGTTGGACGCGCGGGTTCGGCAGGGTGGCCCGCTGGTGGTGCTCGGGCCGTCGGGCGCGGGCAAGTCGTCGCTGCTCGCGGCCGGAGTGCTGCCCGACATCGCCGACGGGGGGTTACCGGGAGCGGCGCACTGGCGGCAAGTGCTGCTGACCCCGACCGCCGCCCCGGCCGCAGCGCTGGCGACGGCGCTAGGGGACGAGGGCGAGGTGCGGGACCGGTGGTCGGACCCCGAACGGTGCGCCGAGGAGATTATGCGTGGCCCTGGTGCGGCCGGGCTCGTGCTGGTGGTCGACCAGTTCGAGGAGGTCTTCACGCTGTGCACCGACGAGGCGGAGCGGCGCTGGTTCATCGAGGTGCTCGACCTCCTTGCCCGGCCATCGACCCGGAATGCGCTTGTGGTGCTTGGTGTGCGCGCTGACTTCTATGCGCAGTGCGCGGCATACGAACGGCTGCGGATGGCACTGCGGGCCGACCCGGTCCTGCTGGACCCGATGACTGAGGCCGAGATCGAGGAGGCGATCCGCCGTCCGGCGCAGGCTGTCGGGCTGCAGATCCAGGACGACTTGGTCGAGCGCATGCTCCGAGATCTCGGCGCCTCCGGGGACCAGGCACCGGGCGATGGGACGGCCGGCTCGTGGACGGCCGGGCTGCCGATGCTCGCCCACACGCTGCGGCTGACCTGGCAAGAGCGCCAGAACGGTGTCCTGACCGCTAACGGCTACCGGCTCACCGGCGGTATCAGAGGTGCCATCGCGAGGACAGCGGAGGAGCTCTTTGCTTCCCTCACCGCCGAGGGCCAGGAGGTCGCGCGCATCCTGTTCCTCCGGCTGGTCGCCGTCGGCCGGGACTCCGACGATGCCCGTCGGCACGTTGCCCACCAGGACCTCGTCCGCGACCTGCCCAAAGACGGGCCTGCCGAGACGGTGGTTAACGGATTCATACGGCATCGGCTGCTCGTCAAGGATGAGTTGACGGTGACCATCGCCCATGAGGCGTTGATCGGCGCCTGGCCGCGGCTCAAGGGCTGGATCGAGCAGGACCGCGCCGGGAACCTGATCCGCCAGGAGGTGGAGGAAGCAGCTGCCGCCTGGCATCGCGCCGGCCGCGACAGCGCCCAGCTCTACCGGGGCAACCCCCTGGAATCGGCTCGCAGTTGGGCTTCCGGTCATCCGGGCGACCTGAGCGCCACCGCCGACGGTTTCCTGCGCGCCGCCAGTCGGCAGGAGCACCGGGAGCGACGCCGGCGCCACCGGTGGATCGCCGCCGTCACGGCCCTGGCGCTGGTTGCCTCCGTTGCCGCGGCGTTCGGCTTCTGGCAGAGCGCCGCGGCCCAGTCCTCCGCCACCACGGCCATCAACAACCAGATCTCCGCGGAAGCGCTGCAACTGGTCGGCACGGATCCGCCGCTCGCCGCCCAACTCGCCCTGGTCGCCCACGATCGGGCCCCGAGCCAGGACACTGCCTCCCGGCTGCTGAACCTGGAGAACACCCCGATCGCCACCGAGCTGGCGGTCTCCCCGGGCGCCGCCATCTCGTCGGTCGTGTCCAGCCCGCACGGGCAACTCCTCGCCACCGCCAGCGCGGACAACGGGATCCGGCTCTGGGACGTGAGCGACCCGCACCACGCCGTGCTGCTGGGCTACGCGCAGCCGCCGGCGGCCACCCCGGTGGTCTCGGTGGCGTTCAGCCCCGACGGAAGCGTCCTCGCCGCCGGCAACCTCGGCGGGTCCGGACACACAGGCGGCATGGTGACCCTCTGGGGTATGGCCGATCCGCAGCACCCGACCCGGCTCGGCCCGCCGCTGACCGTGGCCGGGGACGTCACCACCGTACTGTTCAGCCCGGACGGGCACACCCTTGCCGGGGCGGGCAGCATCGGCGGCGGGGGGTCGGGCCTCGTGAACTTCTGGAACGTCACCGACCCCGGGCATCCGAAGCAGCTCAGCAGCCCCGAGATCCGGCCGAGCGGTGCGATCTCCTCCGCACTGTTCAGCCTGGACGGCAAGCAGCTGATCACCGACGAGTCCGGCGAGGTCGAGCTGTGGGACATGGGCGACACATCGCACCCCGCACAGCATCTGTCGGAGTTCTACGGCGCGGGCACGTCGGTGGCGATCAGCCCGGACCGCGGTTTCCTGGTCACCGGCGGGGAACACGACACCCTGGGGTTCTGGGACCTCGAGTCCCCACGGATGCCCCAATCCATCCTCGGGGGCCGGCCGCTGGCCGGTCTCACCAGCGACGTCCTCTCGGTGGCGATCAGCCCCGACGGGAGGGTGCTCGCTGTGGCGAACGCCAACGGGGTCACCAGCCTCTGGAACATCACCAATCCCTACTCCCCCAGCACGCTCGGCCAGTTGCCGAGTGGGTCGGAGCATGCCGCCATATCGCTGGCGTTCAGCCCGGACGGGCACACCCTGGCGGCGGGCGACCGCGGCGGCACCGCCACCCTGTGGAGCCTGCCACCGACCCTCCTTCCTGGCGGCGGCCCGGTGGCGTTCAGCCGGGGCGGGCGTCTGCTGGCGACCTCCAACGGCATCACCATGGCCCGCCTGTGGGACGTGACGGATCCACACAAACCCGTGCCCCTCGGCATGCCCGAGTCAGGCGGCAACAGCCCGGTCTCCGCCATGTCCTTCAGCCCGGACGGGCACACGCTGGCGCTCGGCAGCGCGGGCGCGGGCGGCGGGGCGATCTGGCTCTCCGACATCACCGATCCCCGCAAACCCGTGCCACGGGCGACGCTGCAGGGCTTTGTCAGCGGAGTGAGTTCGGTGGTGTTCAGCTCGGACGGGCGGATGTTGGCGGCCGGTGGTGGTGATGGGACGGTCCGGCTGTGGAGCACGACGGATACCCAGGCTCCGAGCCCGCTCGGTGAGCCGCTGCGGGGGTTCTCCGGTGGGGTGAGTTCGGTGGCATTCAGTCCGGACGGGCGGACCCTGGCAGCAGGCGGCGGCGACGGGACGGTCCGGCTGTGGAGCACGACGGATACCCAGGCTCCGAGCCCGCTCGGTGAGCCGCTGCGGGGGTTCTCGGGTGGGGTGAGTTCGGTGGCGTTCAGTCCGGACGGGCGGACCCTGGCAGCAGGCGGCGGCGACGGGACCGTCGGATTGTGGAACGTCAGCGACGTGCGGACTCCGGCCCGCCTCGGTCAGCCGCTGACCGGGCCGGTCGGCGTCGTGAACTCGGTGGCGTTCAGCCCGGACCACCACACCCTGGCGATCGCCAGCCCGGACGCCACCGTGCGCCTGGTCGACCTGGACGTGAACGCGGCGATCCGACGGCTCTGCAGCACCAGCACCGGAGCCCTCACCCGCGATCGTTGGAGCCAGTACGTACCCCAACTCCCTTACCGTCAGCCCTGTGTGACGTAGCCGGCGCTCAGCCGTTCTGCACCACCAGAGGCCCGCTGGGGTCGATCGTGAAGTCCTCAGTGGGTGTGGAGGAGTCGGGCGCGTCCACGTGCAGGGACCTGTAACCACCGTTGTTCAGGTTGCTGACGGTCACCGTGGCCTGGAAGGGCATGACGTTGCCGGTCGCGCAGTCGGGGACGCAGCTCTTGCTCCACAGCTGCCCGGTCCCGGTGGCCGTCGGCTCGCCCCAATCCGACCAGGTCATCCCCTTGAGAGTCTGTCCGGCGTCACCGCAGAACAGAAGGAAGGCGTCGGGTTGAGTGACCGGCTGCCCGTCGCACCCGTAGATCACGGCCGTCGGTGTGGTCGGCGTCGGATCCGGTGTGGGCGTCGGTGTGTCCGGCAGCGTGTCTGGCACCCCCGACGCGGGCGCGGGCCGTATCGGTGCAACCGGCCGTCCGGAGGAACCGCAACCCACCAACGCCACCGCCGCAGACACCAGTACGCCGGCGCGCCACCATCCATGACCCCTGGGCATCATCCGCTGCGCCATCGTTCCCCCTGCGATCACCGGCCCCGAAGGTGTGAGGACTTTCCATGGTAGTGACAACTCGCTTGCGTGGTATGCGAATACGCGCAGCCGGGACCCGCTTGCCACGAGAACGGAACCAGAGTGGCGGGAGTGGCGCCTGATGAGGACGGCCTCAGTGGCACCGCGCCACATCCGATGCATGCTGAACCTGGTGTGCCGCTCCGGAGGAGAGCACGGCGGCAATCAGGGGGGAGAGCCACCCGCATGTCGAGCTCAGGTGGCGAAGCCGTGCCCGATGGCCGATGATCATCGAAACCCGCCGATAGACCCACCGTGGGCGGTTGGTCAACGGCCGGCCGCCGACGCAGAGCCTCTGTAACACGCTGAAGTCGGCACAAACGAGCTACCTACGCTGCTGGACTCTCCCGCCAGACGGCATTCCGCAAGTCCCAATAGCCGGACTTACCGATAGCGATCTACCCGGAGGACGTGATCTCCCATCACCGGGCCTTCATCGCGCGCCGCAGAACCGAGCGGCCCAGTGAGGAGTACCGCGAGCTCACCGCCACCGAGTGGAACGAGTTCCTGGCCCACTTCGAACTCCGCAAGGTCGCCCTGGGGACCTGCGGCCGTGACTACGCGACCCCGTGCCAGCATGAAAACGCCTGTGTCAGATGTCCCCTACTGCTCGTGGACCCGGCCCAGATGCCACGTCTCCAGGAGATCCACGCCAACCTCGTCGACCGCCTCCAGGAGGCCCGGGACCAGGGCTGGCTTGGCGAGGTCGCCGCCATCGAGACCACCATGGCCGCCGCAGCGCAGAAGCTGGAGGCCATGCGCGAACGTGCAGCACAACCGTCCACCGTCCACCTTGGCATGCCCGACTAGAGAACGTCCGCCGCTACTTCAGCCCAACCCGGAGGCGATCGCCGAGGCGACCAGTCTGCTGGCTCCTGGCCACCGCCTACGTGAGCCGTAGTCAACTGCTGGCCAGACGCCACAGCGATGTGACCTCCGCAGCGCGGGCAGCATGGAGGGGATCAGTGCTGTCCGAAGCTCGCGGATGCTGCGGCCTGGTGTCGATCTTGTCCACCACGTGCAGGCCCGCTGCTTCGATGAAGGTCAGCAATTCGCGACGCGTCCTGAGTCCGAGGTGTTCGGCGAGGTCCGAGAGGATGAGCCATCCTTCACCACCTGGTTCGAGGTGGGAAGCCAGTCCGTTCAGGAAGCCGTGAAGCATGGCACTGTTCGGGTCGTAGACGCCTTGCTCGACAGCAGAGGTCGGCCGGGAGGGAATCCAAGGCGGGTTACAGACGATGAGGTGGGCGCGGCCTTCGGGGAACAACTCAGGACCCATGACATCGATGCGTTCGGTGAACTTCATTCGGTGGACGTTTTCGCGGGCACAGGACAGTGCGCGCGGGTTGATGTCGGTGGCCACAATGTGGTCGAGCCCCCGGCGGGCGAGGACGACAGCGAGTACGCCTGTCCCCGTGCCGAGGTCGAAGGCGGTACGACGACCGCCACCGTGGTTCACCGAGGCGGGCAGTGGTGTCTGTGCGACCAGATCGACGTACTCGCCCCTGATCGGGGAGAACACGCCGTAGTGCGGATGGATGCGGGTGTTGATGGCTGGCACGACCACGCCCTTCTCGCGCCACTGCTGGGCGCCGATTACGCCCAGCAGCTCTGTGAAGGAGACCACCACAGCTTCGTGCGGTGAGCCGTACGCCTCGACGCACGCCTGACGCACATCGGGAGCTCTGCGCAGAGCCAGGTAATAGTCGTCCTCCAGCAGCACAAGGAGCCTGCTCAGCACGCGGGCCCGGTGGCTGCGGGCCCGGCGGTGCAGATGGAAGGACTCAGCCGGGCTGTCCCCCGAGCGGGGAAGTTTCCGGTCGATACGGCGGCTCATCGCGCGTAGTAGCTGCCGTGCGTTGTGGAAGTCGCCCCGCCACAGCAACGCCGTACCTTCGCAGGCAAGACGGTAGGCGGTATCGGCTTTCATGCGGTCATCCGCGACGACGACCCGTCCGGGAAGCGGTGTGGCGCTCTCGGAATGCCATCGGGCGGATCGGACAGTGTGGTCTTCGGTCCAGTGGATCGTGGACACCACGTACTCCTCGTGATCGAACGTGCAGGGGCACGAAGAGCACTTCGACGAGGAGCAGGAGAAACGGCCTGTGCTACAGCACAGGCGCGAGTGTCAGGGCAGGCAGGGCTACCGCTCCCGCGTCGAAGCGCGAGAGGAGAAGTCGCCGAGAACCATGCCGAGTGTCACGACCAGCCCTTTCAGAAAGATGACGTAAGAGGCTCGCACGCTCCTGTCCTCACAGGCAAATCTGGTGCGGGTGGGGAGGAACCAGCCGAGAGTGACACCCTGTCGTAGTCCGCGACACGCCCAACGACGCCCAGCTGTCCAACTTCTTCACAACTACTTTCCGTGGCGAAGGCAAGATGGAACGCCAACTGACAGCCATGCTCGGCTAGTTCGGATAAGCAGGCGTGCTCATGCGCGCAAGGTGTGCCGTAGGGGCGCCCGCAGGAGCCCAGCTCGACCTTCCGCTTGTCGAAGTGTTCCTGGAACTCCGACCACTCCTCGGATGTGGGGTCCCGGTACTCCTCCTCCGGCCGCAGCTGGCGACGCTGGTCGAGGAACTGCTGGTAGTGGCGCACGATGCCGTCGTCGAAGACCGCGACGTAGCCACGAGTGGTCTGGATATTCAGGTGGCCGAGCAACGCGGCACCGATGTGGATGGGCAGCCCGGAGTTGACCAAGTCCGTGGCGAAGATCCTTCGGAAGTCATGGGCGGAGAACGTCGTCCCGACGAATTCAGGGTGGGTCTTGGCCAGCTCGGTGCAGCACTTGCGCAGGCGGCGCCAGATCGTGCTGGTGCTCATCGCCTGTCGTTCCAGGCCGGTCTGGGTCTGGAACAGGTAGGGCAGGGGCGGGCACCACACCTTCTCGTGGACGTCGTACCGGCTCGCGATCGGCACCGTTCCGTAGGTGCCGCGGTGCCGGCGGATGACCTGAGCGATGACGTGGAACAGTTCGGCGGACATCGGGATTACCCGCTCGCGGTCCGTCTTGGAGGGAGTGACGACCAGGAGCGCGACGACCTCGCCGTTGGGACGCTGGTAGTTGCGGACGCTCAGGTGGGTTAGTTCGGTCAGCTCCTCGATCCGCAGGCCGGCGTGCCGGAGCGTTTCGACGACGGCCCCGTCCCAGAAGGCCGCGGTCTCGTCCCGGGTGACGGCGACGAGCTCGCCGGTGTCCCGGTTGACCGCCCGCAGAGCCATGCTCAAGACCTGTGGATCGGTCCCGGGAAGGCACGCAGAGGGCGTACCTTCCCGAATGATCCCTTGATGGTCACCGAGTAGGCCCGCGTTGCAGCGCGGGTCGGGAAGGCACGCCCGTGCTCAGCGTAGTCACCGACGACGGCTCCACCCAGTCCGGCTCCCTGATCGACGAGATCGTCCGCGAGGGAGCCCGCCGGATGCTCGCCGCCGCCCTGGAAGCGGAAGTCAACCAGTACATAGCCGAGTTGGCGGCCGAGCGGGACGAGGCCAATCATCGTCTGGTGGTCCGCAACGGCCACCACCAGTCGAGAACCGTGACCACCGCCGCTGGCCCGATCGAGGTCAGAGCCCCGCGCGTGAACGACAAGCGGGTCGATGAGACGACTGGCGAGCGGCAGCGGTTCTCCTCGAAGATCCTTGCGCCGTGGTGCCGCAAGTCGCCCAAGGTCAGCGAGGTACTGCCGCTGCTCTACCTGCACGGGCTCTCCTCCGGCGACTTCGTGCCCGCACTGGAGCAGTTCCTCGGCTCGGCCGCCGGGCTGTCGCCGGCCACCGTCACCCGGCTGACCAAGCAATGGAGCGAGGACCACACGGCCTTCCAGGCCCGCGACCTGTCCGACCGCGACTTCGTCTACGTGTGGGCCGACGGCGTGCACCCGAAGGTCCGGCTCGGGCAGGCGCACTCGTGCGTGCTGGTCCTGCTCGGCGTACGTCGACGGCACCAAGGAGCTGATCGCGCTCGCCGAAGGGCTGCGCGAGTCCACCGAATCGTGGGCGGACCTGCTGCGCGACTGCCGCCGACGCGGCATGCGCGACCCGGAGCTGGTGGTCGGCGACGGCGCGATGGGACTGTGGCGGGCCCTGGCTGAGGTGTTCCCCACCGCACGGCACCAGAGGTGCTGGGTTCATAAAGCCAGGAACGTCTCGAACGCCCTGCCGAAGTCCGCGCAGCCCGGAGCGACGAAGGCGATGCAGGAGATCTACAACGCCGAGGGCCGCACCCATGCCGAGAAGGCGATCGATGCGTTCGCCAGGACCTACGGCGCCAAGTGGCCCAAGGCCGTCGCGAAGATCACGGATGATCGGGACGAACTGCTGGCCTTCTACGACTTTCCGGCCGAGCACTGGATCCACCTGCGGACGACGAATCCCATCGAGTCGACGTTCTCCACGGTCAAGCTTCGGACCAAGGTCACCCGCGGCGCCGGCAGCCCGGCCGCGGCCCTGGCGATGGTGTTCAAGCTCGTCGAGTCCGCCCAGGCCCGATGGCGCGCGATCACCGGCGCCCACCTGGTCCCTCTGGTCCGGGCCGGAGCCCGGTTCGAGAATGGCGTCCTGGTCGAGCGAGGGGAACTGGCGGCCTGAGCGGCCGTGTCCGGGCGTAGTAGGGGCGGCATGGCGAGTCCGAATACGTTGAGGTTGAGGCCCCGGGACTGTCCTGAGCCAACCGTTGGCCGAACGCGGGCAGCCCCGGCCGCCCGCGCGTCCCAGGCTGACCAGCAGTTCCCGGGTCAGGGCCGGGTGAGCTGACGTGCTGCCGCGTCGACGGTCTGCGCGAGGAGGACAGCGATAGTCATGGGGCCGACACCGCCGGGGACGGGAGT
>NZ_JBIUUS010000075.1:0-13041 GCF_044742585.1 Kitasatospora sp. NPDC087861 | reverse complement strand
GAACCGTCAGAAGCCGACCCGATCTGGTGATCCGTCAGCGAGCTCATCAGTGTCTCCCTTGATCAGGGTGTCCACCTGATTCATGACACTCCCTAGGTGTACGGCACCCGGTGGGCGTGGCGGCGTCGGGGTGCGGGGATGGCGAGGCGGAGGAGGGACGCGATGCAGCGGGGGCACCTGTCGGCCGGAGGCTGGGGGAGCGTCGGCGCGTGGACGCGAGTGTGAAGACGGTCCCGAGGAGGCCGGCCGCCGAGAGCGCTGCGTCCCCGCCTCCGCTGGGTGGGGGTGGCGGTGGCGGGTAGGTTCGGGGGTGTGACGACGAATGTTCCGGGCGCGAAGCTGATTCTGCTGACGACCACCCATCGGGTGGCTCCCGGGTTGCTGGCGTGGCCGGCGTGGGAGGCGTTGCGGTCGGCCGGGCGGGTGCTGGTGGGGGAGGCGGGGCATCCGCAGGTGGCAGCGGTGCGGCAGGCCGGGGTGGAGGTGGAGGTCGTGCCGGCCGGGTCGGCGCCGGCGCTGGCGCGGTTGCTGACCGGGCAGCCGGCGGAGGCGGGGCCGACGGTGTGGCTGGGGAGCCCGGACGGGGATCCGGGGCTGACGGACGCGCTGGCGCGGTTGGCGGTGGAGCACGCGGGCGAGGTGCCGGAGATCGAGGTGCTGCCGGGGTCGTACGACCTGCCGGGGGCGCGCCTGCTGGACCTGGCGTCGGTGATGGACCGGCTGCGGTCGCCGGGCGGCTGCCCGTGGGACGCCGAGCAGACGCACGAGAGCCTGGTGAAGTACCTGGTCGAGGAGGCCTACGAGCTGGTCGAGGCGATCGAGGAGGGGGACCGGGAGACGCTGCGCGAGGAGCTGGGCGATGTGCTGCTCCAGGTGTTCTTCCATTCCCGGATCGCCGAGGAGCACCCGTCGGAGGCGTTCTCGATCGACGACGTGGCCGGTGACATCGTCGAGAAGCTGATGTACCGGCATCCGCACGTGTTCGGGGACGTCGAGGCGGAGGACGCCGCCGAGGTGGAGGCGACCTGGGAGCGGCTGAAGGCGGCCGAGAAGGCGGACCGGGAGTCGGTGCTGGACGGCGTGCCGGCCGGGCTGCCGTCGCTGGCGTACGCGGCGAAGCTGGTGTCGCGGGTGCGCCGGGCGGGGTTCGCGGGCGTGCCGGACGAGCCGTACGAGCTGCCGGTGGAGCTGACGGCGGCCTCGGCGGGCCGGCTGCTGCTGGCGGTGGCGCAGCGGGCGCACGACGCCGGGGTGGACGTGGACGCGGCGCTGCGGTCGGCCGCGCGCGGCTACCGGGACGCAGTGCGCGCGGCCGAGGGGCTCAAGCCGGCCGAGGGGCTCAAGCCGGTCGACGAGTAGCGGGCCTCAGGCGGCCTGGGCAGTGGGCTCGGCCGGGCGCCGCTGCGGCGGGACGACCTCGCCGATGGCCTCGCCGACGAGGGCGAGGAGTTCGGCGAGGCGTTCGAGGTCGAGGTGGTCGGGCAGGTCGGCGAGGGAGACGATCCGCTCGCCGTCGGGGCCGGCGACGCAGAACAGGTCGATGGGGCCGAGGTGCTTCTCGGCGGTGTCGACGAGGGCGGCGATGTCGCTGGGGCGGCGGACGTCGCCGCTGACGCCGACGACGGGGCAGCCCGGCCGGTCGAGTTCGATGGCGAGGTCCTCGGCGACACCGACCTGCTGGTCGGCGATCAGCACTCCGGCGGCGCCGGCGGCGGTGAACCGGCGGGCGAGGTCGGCTCCCGACCCGCCGTCGAGTACCGCGATGACGACGACTGCCCCGCTGACCCGCATGGCCTGCTCCTCCCTGTGGGCGACACCGCACCGGCGCCCACGATTTCTGCGGAGGATCGTAGACAGGTCCTGACCCTCCGCAACAGGGATTACCCCTCAGGTGACCAGGCTCACGCCCGCCGGCCGGCCAAGAGCTGTCCAAGAGCTGTCCACGGAGCGTTGGCACGCCGTCCGCCGGGTGTTGACGAGCCGGGTCGGGCCGGGACGAGTCGGGCGGGTCGAGGGCCGACCGGATCCCGACCGGATCCCGACCGGATCCCGACCGGATCCCGACCGGATCCCAGTCGGATCCCGACCGGACTCCGACCCGATCCCGACCGACCGTGGTCCGGCGGGGACAGTGCGCCCCCGACCCACCGGATACGGTCGGTGCATGCCAGTGCAGCCCGACCCCGCCGCCCCGCAGCTCTTCACCTGGGAGTTCGCCGCCGACCCGTACCCCGCCTACGCCTGGCTGCGCGAGCACGCCCCGGTGCACCGGACGACGCTGCCGAGCGGGGTGGAGGCCTGGCTGGTGACCCGTTACGCGGACGCGCGGCAGGCGCTGGCGGACGGCCGGCTGTCGAAGAACCCGGCGCACCACAGCGAGCAGGCCCACCGCACCGGCCGGGTGGGCATTCCGGGGGAACGCCAGGCGGACTTGATGACGCATCTGCTGAACATCGACCCGCCGGACCACACCCGGCTGCGCCGACTGGTGTCGAAGGCGTTCACCCCGCGCCGGGTGGCGGAGTTCGAGCCACGGGTGCAGCAGCTCACGGACCGGCTGATCGACGGCTTCGCGCAGCGCGGTTCGGCGGACCTGATCCACGAGTTCGCCTTCCCGCTCCCCATCTACGCGATCTGCGACATGCTGGGAGTGCCGGCCGAGGACCAGGACGACTTCCGCGACTGGGCGGGGATGATGATCCGGCACGGCGGCGGCCAACGCGGCGGTGTGGGGCGAGCGGTGAAGCGGATGCGGGCGTACCTGCTGGAGCTGATCCACCGCAAGCGGGCGGATCCGGGGGAGGACCTGATCTCGGGCCTGATCCGGGCGAGCGACCACGGCGAGCACCTGACCGAGAACGAGGCCGCGGCGATGGCCTTCATCCTGCTGTTCGCGGGGTTCGAGACGACGGTGAACCTGATCGGCAACGGCACCTACGCGCTGCTGCGCAACCCGGGGCAGCGGGCGCTGCTGCAGGAGTCGGTGGCGCGCGGCGAGACGGCGCTGCTGGAGACCGGGATCGAGGAACTCCTGCGCTACGACGGGCCGGTGGAGCTGGCGACGTGGCGCTTCGCGACGCGGCCGCTGTCGATCGGCGGGGTGGACATCCCGGTGGGCGATCCGGTGCTGGTGGTGCTGGCCGCGGCGGACCGCGATCCGGCCAGGTTCGCGGACGAGAACACCCTTGACCTGGCCCGGAGGGACAACCCGCACCTGGGTTTCGGCCACGGGATCCATTACTGCATCGGCGCCCCGCTGGCCCGGCTGGAGGGGCGGAGTGCGCTGGCCACGCTGCTTTCCCGGTTGCCGGATCTGCGGCTTGCGGAAAGCCCGGAGAATCTGCGCTGGCGGGGTGGCCTGATCATGCGTGGGCTGCGGGAACTCCCGGTCGAATTCAGTCCGGAGAGCAGGTCGCCGCATGCGCCCGTGCCACCTGTCGACGCTCCGACGCGCTGACGAGGCGTCGCCGGACGGCCTCCACGGGCAGTCTGAACCATCATCAATCCGGACATAGCGCCTCCGTTGGTAGGCGACCGAACACGGGCCGTAATTTCTGTGTGATATCGGTGATATGAGCTTGTGATTGGTCTGAGGATCTGTCTACTCTCCCTGGAGTCCGCAGCTGCGGACCTCGTGCGCGGAACGCCGAATCCTGCCCGCCGCGTCACGGGAAACCGACCAGACCCTGGGCAGGGGCGGGGGAACCAGGTTTGTTGCCGTTCCCCAACGGCTTGGGGTGAAGCCGCCCGAGCGGAATCGTTTCCGCTTTCGGCGGCCGGGCCACCTCCCGGTCCGAACCCGACAGCTCACCTCGCAGGCGTGCGGAGAGGGACCTCTTCATGCTGTTCGTTGGAACTGGCCGCCACCGTCGTCGCACCCAGGCCGAGAAGGCCATCGCCGTCGCCGGTGTGGCCGGCGTCGGACTCGCGATGCCGATCCTCACCGCCACCGGTGCCTCCGCCGCCCCGGCCTCCGCCTGGGACTCCGTCGCCCAGTGCGAGAGCGGCGGCAACTGGAGCATCAACACCGGCAACGGCTTCTACGGCGGCCTGCAGTTCACCTCCAGCACCTGGAAGGCGTACGGCGGCACCTCCTACGCGCCGCAGGCCAACCAGGCCAGCAAGGGGCAGCAGATCTCGGTCGCCGAGAAGGTGCTGGCCTCGCAGGGCCCGGGCGCCTGGCCGGTCTGCTCGCAGAAGGCCGGTCTGAGCAAGGGCGGCGCCCCGGCGTCCGTCGACACCTCCTCGGACGCCAAGCCCGCCAAGCAGTCCGCCGCCAAGCCGGCCCAGCAGGAGCAGGCCCCGAAGCCGGTGCAGCAGGACGCCCCGAAGCCGGCCGCCCAGCAGCCGGCGCAGCCGCAGGCCCAGGGCTTCGCCGGCAAGGCCGGCTGGGACGCCGACGCGAAGGTGTACTGGTACCAGAACAACGGCGCCTGGTACTGGACCAGCCACCAGAGCGTCTACCAGCAGTACGCGGGCCAGGCCGCCGCCCAGCCGCAGTCCGCGCCCCGGGCCGCGCAGCCCGTCCAGCCGGTCCAGCGCGTCCAGCCCATCCTGCCCGCGCAGTCCGCCCCGGCCGCGCAGACCGGCCACGACTACACCGTCCGGTCCGGCGACACGCTGTCGAGCATCGCCACCGCCCAGGGCGTGTCCGGCGGCTGGCAGTCGGTGTACGACGGCAACCGCGGCACCGTCGGCGGCGACCCGAACCTGATCATGCCCGGCCAGGTGCTGCACCTCGGCTGATCCTGCGAGGCCCGGCGAAGGAAGGGGGACGGGCTCCGTCCCCCTTCCTTCGCATTCGCCCGTTTCGATCGGACAGTCAGGTGAACTACCGGCAGGTAGTCGGGCCACACGCTGAGACGGGACCGAGGCCAACGTGGCCCCGGCGGCCAGGGCGGTTAGGCTCTGGTCGTAACGACTTCGCAATCGTCCCGCCGGCAGCACCAATCGTCAGCCGGACCCTGCTTCCGCAAGGAGATGCCTCGTGCCGTCCATCGATGTCGTCGTAGCCCGTGAGATCCTCGACTCGCGTGGCAACCCCACGGTCGAGGTCGAGGTCGGCCTCGACGACGGCAGCACCGGTCGTGCCGCTGTCCCGTCGGGTGCCTCCACCGGCGCCTTCGAGGCGCTTGAGCTGCGCGACGGTGACAAGAACCGCTACTTCGGCAAGGGCGTGGAGAAGGCCGTCCTGGCCGTCATCGAGCAGATCGGCCCGGAGCTGGTCGGCTACGACGCCACCGAGCAGCGCCTGATCGACCAGGCCATGCTCGACCTGGACGCCACCCCGGACAAGTCCTCGCTCGGCGCCAACGCGATCCTGGGCGTCTCGCTGGCCGTGGCGCACGCCGCCTCCGAGGCCAGCGACCTGCCGCTGTTCCGCTACCTGGGCGGCCCGAACGCGCACGTGCTGCCCGTGCCGATGATGAACATCCTCAACGGCGGTTCGCACGCGGACTCCAACGTCGACATCCAGGAGTTCATGATCGCCCCGATCGGCGCGGAGTCCTTCTCCGAGGCCGTCCGCTGGGGCGTCGAGGTCTACCACACCCTCAAGGGCGTGCTGAAGGAGCGCGGCCTGTCCACCGGCCTCGGCGACGAGGGCGGCTTCGCGCCGAACCTGGACAGCAACCGCGAGGCCCTGGACCTCATCACCGAGGCCATCCAGAAGGCCGGCTACGTGCCCGGCCGCGACATCGCGCTGGCCCTGGACGTCGCCGCCTCCGAGTTCTACCAGGACGGCGCCTACCAGTTCGAGGGCAAGGCCCTCTCCGCCGCCGAGCTCATCGAGTACTACGCCGAGCTGGTCGCCGCCTACCCGCTGGTCTCCATCGAGGACCCGCTGGACGAGTCGGACTGGGACGGCTGGAAGGCCATGACCGTCAAGCTGGGCGACAAGGTCCAGCTGGTCGGCGACGACCTGTTCGTCACCAACCCGGCCCGCCTGGCCAAGGGCATCGAGACCGGCACCGCCAACGCGCTGCTGGTGAAGGTGAACCAGATCGGCTCGCTGACCGAGACCCTGGACGCCGTCGAGCTGGCCCAGCGCAACGGCTACCGCTGCATGATGTCGCACCGCTCCGGCGAGACCGAGGACGTCACCATCGCCGACCTGGCCGTCGCCACCAACTGCGGCCAGATCAAGACCGGCGCCCCGGCCCGCTCCGAGCGCGTCGCCAAGTACAACCAGCTGCTGCGCATCGAGGAGATCCTCGACGACGCCGCCGAGTACGCCGGCCGCGGCGCCTTCCCGCGCTTCCGCTCCGCCGAGTAATAGGCACAGCCGAGCAGCAGGCACGGCCGACACGAGGGCCGAGCACCCCCGTACCAGGGGCTGGGCTCCTCCGGTAGCGCACGCCTGACCGGTGCCCCGCCGTTCACCCCGTAGGGTGGACGGCGGGGCACCGTCGCGACCAGGAGGGGAACGGGAGATGGCAGGCTGGAGGATCCCGGGCTTGGCGGCCCGGCCTCGGTTCACGAGCCGGGCGACCGTCCTCGTCCTGGTGCTCTGCTCGCTGGTGGCGATCCTCGCCTACCCGACGCGGCAGTTCATCTCCCAGCGCGCCGAGATCTCCGCCCAGCGGGCGAAGGCCGACCACGCCCGGCAGCAGGTCGAGCAGCTGCGCCGGGACAAGGCCCGCTGGCAGGACCCGGAGTACGTCAAGGCGCAGGCCCGCGCCCGGCTGCACTACGCGATGCCGGGGGAGACCCCGTACATCGCGGTGGACCCGGCCGGCCCGGCCGCTTCCCGGCCCTCCGCGTCCGCTTCCGGCACGGCCTCGGCGGCCGGCGCGGCCGCCGACCCGGCGAAGGCCGCCAAGCCCTGGTACGCCAGCATCTGGGACTCGGTCGACGCCGCCGACACCGCCGCCCTGGCCCCCGCCTCCCCCCGTCCGCTCCCACCGTCCCCCGCTGGAGACACCTCCCCCCATGACCACTGAGAACCACCCCTCCGTCTCCGACGCCGACGTCGCCGCCATCGCCGCCCAGCTCGGCCGGGTGCCGCGCGGACTGCGCAGCGTGGCCCACCGCTGCCCCTGCGGCAACCCGGACGTCGTGGAGACGGCCCCCCGGCTGCCGGACGGCACGCCGTTCCCGACGCTGTACTACCTGACCTGTCCCAAGGCCGCCTCGCTGATCGGCACCCTGGAGGCGGACGGCGTGATGAAGGAGCAGACCGCCCGGCTCGCCGAGGACCCGGAGCTGGCCGCCGCCTACCAGAAGGCGCACGAGGACTACATCGCCCGCCGCGACGCCATCGAGGTGCTGGAGGGCTTCCCGAGCGCCGGCGGCATGCCGGACCGGGTGAAGTGCCTGCACGTGCTGGTCGGCCACTCGCTGGCGGCCGGCGAGGGTGTCAACCCGCTCGGCGACGAGGCGATCGGCATGCTGGAGGACTGGTGGGCCAAGGGCCCGTGCGTCTCCCCGGCCGAGGTCGAGGCCGCCGGTGAGCGGGTCGCGCGCAACCGGGCCAAGGAGCAGGACCACCAGGCCGTGATCGAGGCCAAGCAGCAGAAGACCGCCGAGCGCGCCGCGAAGAAGCGCGCCGTCGAGGAGCCCGCCGCGGAGGAGTCCGAGTGAGCATGACCCGGGTGGCCGCGATCGACTGCGGCACCAACTCGATCCGGCTGCTGGTCGCCGACCTGGACCCGGCCACCGGGGAGATCGCCGACCTCGACCGCCGCATGATCATCAACCGGCTGGGTCAGGGCGTGGACCAGACCGGCCGGCTGCACCCGGACGCGCTGGCCCGCACCTTCGCGGCCTGCCGCGAGTACGGGGAGATCATCGCGGGGTTCGGGGTCGGCCCGGAGCGCACCCGCTTCGTCGCCACCAGCGCCTCGCGGGACGCCGAGAACAGCGACGAGTACGTCGAGGGCGTGCGCGCGATCCTGGGCGTCGAGCCCGAGGTGGTGAGCGGCGAGGAGGAGGCGCGACTGTCCTTCGTGGGCGCCACCAAGGAGCTGACCGGCGGTCAGTTCCCGGCGCCCTACCTGGTGTTCGACCTCGGCGGGGGCTCGACCGAGTTCGTGCTGGGCGGCGCGGACGTGCAGGCCGCGCGTTCGGTGGACATCGGCTGCGTCCGGCTCACCGAGCGCCACTTCGGCGGCGCCGAGCTGCCCTCCGAGGAGCAGGTCGCCGCCGCCCGGGCGCATGTGCGGGCCGAGCTGGACAAGGCCGCCGAGGTCGTCCCGCTGACCGGGGCGGCCACCCTGGTGGGCCTGGCCGGGACGGTCACCACGGTGTCCGCGATCGCCCAGGACCTGCCGGCGTACGACTCGCAGGCGATCCACCACTCGCGGATCGGCCGGGAGCGGGTCGCCGAGATAGCCCGCGAGCTGCTGGGCGCCACCCACGCCGAGCGCGCGGCCATCCCCTCGATGCACCCGGGCCGGGTGGACGTGATCGCGGCCGGCGCGCTGGAGCTGCTGGAGATCATGGAGCGGACGGGCGCCGCCGAGGTGGTCGTGAGCGAGCACGACATCCTGGACGGCATCGCCTGGAGCATGGCCTCCTGACCCCGCGTGGGCCTGACCCGACCGGCCCCGGCAGCCCTTTCGGGAGGCCGGGGCCGGGGCGCGCCCGAACCCGTGCGGGAAAGTTCGTGAATTTCTTCACATGACGATCCAGTCATTCGCCGCACCCGCTCGCCCGCTACGTCCGAAATGTGGGACCGAAGGCCTGCTCACCGTGACGACCCCTGGATCGCAGGTCAGGCCCCGCTTGAGGTTTGAAAATCGAAATCAGGAGCGGGAACCCAGGCACTGTGCGGATCGTTGCTGCTCAGGCGGGTAGTGCTCCGGCGCATGCGCGCGGGGGGTGGCGCGGGGGCGTGAGCCGCCGCGCTGGGGCCGGTTTTGCGGCCGCGCAGTGTAGCACGGGGTGTCCAGAAGCTTGTGACCGGCCTCACGAAGGCTGCTCCGGACGGTGCTGGATACTTTCGGATATGAGCACCACGGAGCGTCCTCGCATCCTCATTGTCGGCGGTGGTTACGTCGGCCTGTATGCCGCGATGCGCATCCTCAAGAAGATGCGTTACGGCGAAGCGACCGTCACGGTCGTCGACCCGCGGTCGTACATGACGTACCTGCCCTTCCTCCCCGAGGCGGCCGGCGGCAACGTCGCGCCCCGCAACCTCGTCGCGCCGCTGCGCAGCGCCCTCAAGAAGGCGGAGGTGCTCACCGGTGCGGTCACCGGTGTGGACCACGCCCGCAAGGTCGCCACCATCCAGCCCGCGGCCGGCGACAGCTACGAGCTGCCCTTCGAGTACCTGGTCGTCGCGGCCGGCTCGGTCTCCCGCACCTTCCCGATCCCGGGTCTGGCGGAGCACGGCATCGGCATGAAGACGGTCGAGGAGGCCATCAGCCTCCGCAACCACGTCATGGCCCAGCTCGACAAGGCCGAGTCCACCGCCGACGAGGAGGTCCGCCGCAAGGCCCTGACCTTCGTCGTCATCGGCGGCGGCTTCGCCGGTGTCGAGACGATCGCCGAGATCGAGGACATGGCGCGCGACGCCGCCAAGATCTACAAGACGGTCAGCCGCGACGACATGCGCTTCATCCTGGTGGAGGCGGCCAACCGCATCCTCCCGGAGATGGGCCCGGACCTCGGCCTGTGGACCAAGGAGAAGCTCGAGGAGCGGAAGATCGAGGTCTACATCGAGACCTCGATGGACTCCTGCCTCGACCAGCACGTGGTGCTGAAGAACGGCCTGGAGATGGACGCCTCCACCATCGTGTGGACGGCCGGCGTGAAGCCGAACCCGGTGCTGGCCAACTTCGGCCTGCCGCTGGGCCCGCGCGGCCACGTCGACACCGCGCCGACCCTGCAGGTCCAGGGCTTCGACTACGTCTGGGCCGCCGGCGACAACGCCCAGGTGCCGGACCTCGCCGTCGGCGAGGGCGCCTGGTGCGCGCCGAACGCGCAGCACGCGGTCCGTCAGGCCGCCGTCCTCGGTGACAACGTCATCTCGGGCATGCGGGGCTTCCCGCAGAAGAACTACGAGCACAAGAACCTCGGTGCGGTCGCCGGTCTCGGCCTGCACAAGGGCGTCGCGATCCTCTTCGGCAAGGTCAAGCTGAAGGGCCGCCTGGCCTGGTGGTTCCACCGCGCGTACCACGGCGCCATGGTCCCGACCATGAACCGCAAGGTCCGGGTCTTCACCGACTGGACGCTCGCCATGTTCCTGAAGCGCGAGCTGGTCGGCCTCTCCCAGATGGAGAAGCCGTACCTGCCGATCCAGGAGGTCACGGCGCCCACGAAGCCCGTGGAGGCCGCCAAGCCGGCCGCCGAGAAGGAACTCGCCAGCAAGTAAGCGACTGAGATCCCGGTGTGGGAGCACCGGGATATGAGTCGGAGGCCCTCCGCCCGGCAGTGTCGCCGGACCACGACCTCCGTGGTGCTCAGCCGGCCGTGCGACCGGGCGGAGTACAGAAGTAGAAGGGCCCCTGCCGAAACCCTCCGGCAGGGGCCCCTTCTCGTTCCGGGGAGCGTCAGTCGGTCTTGATGCTCTCCAGGATGTCCAGCTTGGACGCCCGGCGGGCGGGCCAGATCGCGGCCACCAGGCCGACCACCCCGGCCAGGGCCAGGAACAGCGCCAGCTGACCGAACGGCAGGACGGTGGTCAGACCGGCCAGGCTGGACTTCAGCGTCCCGTTGATCGCCCAGGCGATGAAGCAGCCGAGCAGCAGGCCGATGCCGGCGCCGAACAGCGAGATCACCACGGACTCCAGGCGGACCATCCGCTTGATGCCCCGGCGGTCCAGACCGATCGCCCGCAGCATCCCGATCTCGCGCTTGCGCTCGAAGACCGACATCGCCATCGTGTTGATCACGCCCAGGATCGCGACCAGCACGGACATCGCCAGCAGGCCGTACATCATGTTCAGCGCGAAGGTGATGGTCTGGCTGAAGTCGTCGCGGATCTCCTGCTTGGACTTGACCTCGATCACCGGGTTGGCGCCGGTGGCGTCCTTGAGTGACTGCTTGAGCGCCCCGGTGGCGCCGTCCTTGCCCTTGACCAGGACGTCGACGATGGACGGCTTCGCCTCGTGCTTGGCGACCTCGCTGTTGGCCAGGAGGACCGGACCGAGCATGCCGCCCTTCTCGTACACGCCGCCGATGGTGAGCCGGCCGGTGGACTGGTCCGAGTAGGCGACCGTCACCGTCGAACCCTCGGTGACCTTCAGCTTCGTGGCGAGGTCCTGGTCCACCAGCACCTTGCCCTGGCCGAGCGCGGCGGTCGAGCCGCTGGTCAGCTTGACCGCGGAGAGCTGGTCGAAGGAGTCCGCGTTCACACCGGTGATCGACACGTGGGTGTCGTCGAACTCCCAGTAGGCGGCGGTCACCGGCGAGGAGGCGGCCACCCCGGGGGCCTTGGCGATCTCGGCGGGCACCTGCTCGGACAGGCTCATGCCGTTGGCGCCCGAGACCACGTAGTCGGCCTTCATCGAGCTGGTGACGGCCTTGTCGATGGTGGTGCTGACCGAGGCCCCGATCACGGTGAGGCCGCTGACCAGGGTCAGGCCGATGGTGAGCGCGGCGGCGGTGGCCGCGGTGCGGCGCGGGTTGCGCACCGCGTTCTGCTGGGCGAGCTTGCCCGGGGTGCCGCCGAGCTTGCGCAGCAGCGGGCCGATCAGCGCGACCACCGGGCGGGAGAGCAGCGGCAGCAGCACGAACACGCCGATCAGGGCCAGCAGGGCGCCGAAGCCGACCGGCAGCCGGCCGTTGTCGTTGCCGGTGGAGGCGCCGTAGCCGATCATCGCGAGGCCGCCGCCGGCGAGCACCGAGCCGATCGTGTTGCGGACCAGAAGGCTCTTCTGGCTGGTCGGCTGGTCGCCGCTGCTCATCGCCGCCACCGGGGCGATCCGGGCGGCGCGCACGGCCGGCAGCAGGGCCGACAGCACCGTCACCAGGACGCCGACCACCAGGGTCACCGCGATGGTGAGCGGCTTGATCACCAGCGTGCCGTGCGGCATGTTCTCGTTCAGCGAGCCCATCAGGGACTGCATCCCGGCGCCGATCCCGATGCCGGCGAGCAGCCCGGCCAGCGCCGAGAAGGCGCCGATCACCAGGGCCTCGATCAGCACCGAGCGGGTGACCTGCTTGCGGCTGGCGCCGATCGCCCGCAGCAGCGCGAGTTCCTTGGTGCGCTGGGCGACCAGCATGGTGAAGGTGTTGGCGATGATGAAGATGCCGACGAAGAGCGAGATCGCGGCGAAGACGAGCAGCATGGTGCGCATGGCATCAGTGCTTTTGGTGATCATCTCCTGCTCGTCGGCCTTGAGCTTGGCGCCGGTCTCGACGTCGAACTGCTGGCCGGACGGTACCTTGGGCTGGGCCTGGGCGAGCAGCGCGTCCTCGGTGGTGCCGGGCTTGGCGGTGAGCACGATGCCGCTGTAGCGGCCGGGCTCCAGCAGCAGCTGCTGGGCGGTGGCGCGGTCGAACAGGGTGAGCGTGCCGCCGCTGTTCACCACCGGGTCGTCGGTGGTGAAGACGCCGGTGAGCTTCGCCTCGACCACCGGGCCGTTGACGGCGACCCGGACGGTGTCGCCGATCTTGTAGCCGCCCTTGTCGGCGGTCTTGCGGTCGAGGGCGACCTCCTTGCCGTTCTTCGGGCCCTGGCCCTCGGCCATCGGGTAGCGCGGGTCCTTGCCGTCCGTACCCGGGGCGTAGTTGGCGCCCTTGGCCGCCCAGAACTGGCCGATCAGGTTGCCGCTGCGGTCGGCGACGCCGGTGAAGCCGCTGACCACGCCGCGGGCGTTGGCGGTGCCCGGCAGGGCGGCCAGCTGCTGGACGGTGGCGTCGGTGAGCGAGGCGTTGCCGTTCTCGCTCTTCTGCTTGGCGGAGGCGCGGGAGCCGGCCGAGTGGTCCACGACCTGGACCGAGACGTCCGAGTAGCTCTTGGAGTTGCTGTCCCGCATGGCCTTGCCGAAGGTGTCGGAGAAGACCATGGTCCCGGCGACGAAGGCGGTGCCGAGCATGACGGCGAGTGCCGTCATCAGCAGTCGGCCCTTGTGGGCCAGCACGTTGCGCAGTGCG
>NZ_JBIUUS010000074.1:0-13085 GCF_044742585.1 Kitasatospora sp. NPDC087861 | reverse complement strand
ACGGCCTGCTGCCGGATCCGCTCCCGCGCGGCCCCCTCCGCGTCGGTCAAACCGCCGACCTGTGCATACCTCACAGCACACGACTACCGGGATCGGCCCTCCACCGGCAGGCGAACGCTACGGCTTCACCCATCCGAGCGACATCACGAATTCAACTTCAGTAGCTGCGCCGGGCGGCATCGAGCGGCCGGAATCTGTGTGCGTGTGGGTTCAGAAACCGCGAATCGTGATGCCGGCACTGCAGGGTGCCCGGCGTCACGATCCGCTGCCAACGCAGCACCTTCGGCGGGATGCGGGCGAACGCTGCTCATGCCGATGGCACAGCAGCAGGCCAAGCCAAGTGGCCGGGTCAACGACCAGCACGGGCTGCGGCCACGAGTTCAGCGGCGATCGCAGCCAGCCGCGTGCGGTCGACCTTGCCGTTGGGGGAAACGGGCAGCGCTTCGAGCACGGTGAAGTGCTTCGGGACCATGAACGCGGGTAGGACCGCGGCCAGCCTGTTCCTGAGGTCGCTGTTGGCGGGCGAGGTCTGGGAGGCGATGAAGGCGTGCAGGGCCGCCGGAGAGCCGAGGGCGAGAACGGCCACGTCCGCCACCTCCGGCAGCCACCTGAGACGGTGTTCGATCTCGCCGAGCTCGACACGAAAGCCGCGGATCTTGACCTGGTGATCGGTGCGACCCAAGTACTCGACGACGCCGTCGGGCAACCAACGGGCGACATCGCCGGTACGGTAGATGCGCGGCTCACCGGGGAACGGCGCCTCGATGAAGCGTTCCGCTGTGAGTTCGGGCCTCCCCAGGTAGCCGCGCGCCAGCCCGACTCCGCCGATGCAGAGTTCACCCGGGACGCCGACGGGCTGGATCCGGTGCGATTCGTCCAGGACGTACAGGCGCGTGTTCGCTATGGGTCGCCCGATGGGTACGGTGGCGCCCGGCTCCGTGCAAGGGAAGTGACTGACGTCGACCGTGGCCTCGGTCGGACCGTAGAGGTTGACGAGGTCCGGCCCGGTCGCACCGGGACGCAGCAGCCGGTGGAAGGCCGCCACATGAGCCGGGCTCAGTGCCTCGCCGCTGGCGAACACGGTGCGCAACGGTGCGAGCCGAGCGACCGCCCCGCTTTCGGCGGCGTATTCGAGGAACGCCGCCAGCATCGTGGGGACGAAGTGCAGGACACTCACACGGTGTTGCTCGACAGCTTCGATGATCGCTTCGGGGTCGCGCTCTGCGCCCGGCGCCGGGAGGCACACCGTCGCGCCCTCGATCATCCACCAGAACAGTTCCCACACCGAGACATCGAATGAGATCGACGTCTTCTGCAGGACGACGTCACCGGTTCGGAGCGGGTAGGCCTCCTGCATCCAGGTGAGTCGGTTCACCACCGAGCGGTGCTCCACCACCACGCCCTTCGGCGTGCCCGTGGAGCCGGAGGTGTAGATGACGTACGCCGGATCAGCGGGACCCGATGTGACCGTCGGCGCGGTCGTGACCGGAGAGTACGCGGACGGGTCGCGCAGGTCGACCGTGTCCCCCGGCGCGGCCTCCGCTGGGACGGCACCGGAGATGAGGACCAGTTTGGCGGCACAGTCGCGCAGGACGAATGCCACCCGATCGGCGGGATAGCCGGGATCGACGGGCACGTAGGCGGCGCCGGCCTTCATGACGGCCAGGACGGCGATCAGCATGAGTTCCGAGCGGTCCATGAGGACCGCGACCCGGTCTCCGGTCTCCACCCCGCGCGCCTGGAGCGTCCAGGCGAGACTGTTCGCGCGACGGTCCAATTCGCCATAGGTCATCGTCCCCTGGTAGCCGACGGCGGCGATCGCGTCGGGCTGTGCGGCGGCGCGGGCCGCGCACAGGTAGTGGACGGTTGCGGCGAGATCGTAGGGGCGTGCGGTCGCGTTGAAGCCGGCGAGGAGGGCGAGGTCCTGCGCGCAGGTCAGCGTGATGTCCCGCAGCGGGCCCCGGGGATCGGCAGTCGCCTGGTCCAACAGCACCAGGAGGTGTCGACAGAGGCGCTCCACGCTGGCGGGCGTGTGCCGCCGGGAGTCGTGGCGAACCCGCACGACGGCCCCGTTCGCGCCCTGGGCGAAGGTGAACAGGAGTGGCACCTGCGTCGAGTCGGCGAACGTCGGGTCGTGCAGACCGTCGAAGGCCACGGCCACGTCACACAGGCGGTTGTGGCCCGGTGCGGCCGGGCCGCGTTCCTCGGCGAGCAACGCGACTGGGAAGTTCCTGTGGGTGAGCCCGTCGAGGACTGCGGAGCGGACCGTGTTCAGCAGCGTGGCGAAGGTGTCCTCCGCCGTCGCGGCACATCGCAATATGATAATGCCAGTCCCAGCCCGCTCTGGATCCGCGGACAGGTTCTCGACCGGCACTGGCTGCCCCACCACGAGGTCGTCGGTCCCGGTGTAGGCGCGGAGCAGGGCAATGACTGCGGTGGTCAGCACGACGTGGAGCGATCGAGGGGACCCCTTGCTCAGAGTGTCGACACGTCGGTTCAGGTCGGTGCTGAGCACGACTTCGCGGTGTTCCCAGGTCGGCTCTCCCGATGCGACTGGATGATCAGCGGGAAACCCGGTCTTCTCGCTACCGGCCAGCAGTCGATTCCAGTACTCGGCATTCTGCGGGTGCCGCGCGGACGCAATGTCCAGCCGACTGAGGGAGCGCTCTGATTCCATGAGGCGCCTTCCGCTCGCAGGGGTAGAGGCATGAGAGGTTGAAGTCGATCGCGGGCGGCTCCCGCGGTGAGCCCGGATCCACCGCTGGTCCTTCGCAGACGGCAACGACCCGAACTCCCTACTCGTGGAATCGGGTCAGACGCGCGCTCAGGAGCCGGTCGAGCGCCGCCCGTCCCGCCGGACCCCACGCTGGCTTGCCGCCGGGCAGGCCGCGGTCCCCGTTCTGACCCATAAGCATCAGGAAGAGGCTCTTCAGCGCGGCCAGCCCGCGGGCGCGCCGGACCGTCGCCTCGTCAGCCTCCGCGTACGCCGCGAAGAAGCGTGTGGCCGCGCCCGCCGGCAGCAGCACCCAGGCGGCCGCCAGGTCCCATGCCGGGTCGCCGACGCACAGGGCGCCGAAGTCGACGACGCCGGCCAGCGTCCCGTCCGCGACGACGACGTTCGCGGGATGCAGGTCGCCGTGCACCCATACCGGCGGACCCTGCCACGCGGGGGCCGCGACAGCGTCGTCCCAGATGGCCCGGACGTCGGCGGCGTCGGAGCCGATCGCGTCAGCGTCGACGGAGTCGAAGAACTGCTGGAAGCCGTCCGTGCAGTCTCTGGGGTGTACGCCGATGCCCGAATCAACCGGTGCGTCGGCGGGCGCTGCCACATGCAGCGCCCGGAGGAAAGCTGCCAGGGTGTCGGCCGCGTGCTCGCCACGGGTGATCGCCCCGTGGTCCAGCGGCAGGCCCGGCACCCACGTCATGACCGTCCAGATCTTGGGGAAACGCTCGCAGGGCGCACCACTGCGCACCGGCACGGGGATTGGCAGCGGCAGGCGCGGGGCGAGCAGCGGCAGCCACCGGCGCTCCTTCAGCTGCTCATCGGGGTTGGTGTTCATGCGCTGGATCCGCACGGCCAGCTCGTCCCCGAGGCACCACATCTGATTGCCCCAGCCGCCCTCCACCTCGCGCAGAGGCAGCTCGGCCAGGTCCGGATGCTGGTCCTGCAGCAGATCGCGGATGAGACCCGCGGTGATCTCGATCTGGATCTCGGTCATGCGGAGCAACCGTTCTGGGTTCGACCACGCCGACAGTTCCCGGGTGTCACACCCGGCCACGGTCGGGGGTTCATGGATGATCTTGGTGCACCGAGAGGCGCACTGCTCATTGTCGTGCCTTCGGCTTCTCGGGTGGCGAAGTTGCCGAACACTGGCCGCGACGCTGCATCTTCCGCCGTCAAGGCCACCCAGCGGCCGATCACGAGGTCTGCCATGCGTCCTTGAGCGCAGTCAGATGGCCGAGGCTGGCAAGCACGGCGCTGGCCTCCACGTCGAAGTCAATCATGCACGCTACCTCGTCGACGCCGGTCTCGGCGACCCTGTCCAGCAGCCGTGCGGCGTCTTCCGCTTGGCCGAACAGGCCGCCGGTGTCGAAATAGCGATCGTAGGCATGCTCGACGAGGAACTCCAGGTCGTCCGGGTCGAGGTCATCCGGATCCACTCCTCGGAGGACGTCACCCGGTGCCCGCAGCAGCCGCCCCGCATCGGTGCGCAGGAACGGGGCACGGACGGTCTCCCGCACCACCTCGCGATCCTGTCCGAGAAGGGTGGGAAGCATGAGCGCCACCCGCGGCGCTTCCGTCCCGGAATAGGCCTCATGATAGACCGCGATCTTCTCGGCGAGTTCCTCCAGATTCTGGCAGAGCAGGTGGGTCAGAAGCCCTACGCCGAGCCGACCGGCCTCCCGGAAGGACTCGGCGCTGCCCGCACTCGTGAGCCAGACCGGCGCTTCGGGCTGCACCGGGGCCGGGAAGATTCGTTTGGTCGCCAGTTCGGCGGTACCGTCTGCCGGTTCGAACGCCTCCTGGCGCCACAGCCGCCGCACAGCATCGATAGTTTGCACGAGAACTTCCCGGCGCTGGGAATAGTCCTCCGGCGCCAGGACGAAATCCGGGCCGGGCCAGCCTGGTCCGAAGGACAACCCCACCCGGCCGTCGGAGAGGTTATCGACCGCCGCCCACTCCTCCGCGAACCTGGTCAGGTCATAGAGCGGGCCGACGACACTACCCGCCCTGATCTCGACCCGATCCGTGACGGCCGCGACCGCCGCGCCCGTCTGGGCAGGGTTGGGATGGATCCCGCCGAACGGGTGGAAGTGCCGTTCCGGCATCCACACCGCCGTGAACCCATGCCGATCCGCGAGACGTGCTCCTTCGAGCAGGAGACCGTAAGGAATCCGCCGGGTTCCACCGGCTCCGTCATGTGCGAAGTAGAAAAGACTAAAATCCACGATTGTCCTCCCGTGATCAACCTGGTGCCAGCGATCTGCTGCAGCGGGTCCCGGCGCCCCGGCGCAGCAGGAACCAATACCGGGGAGTTGTTCATTGCTCGGTCCCCCCGCTCATCGCTCAAGGCCGGATGGGCGAGCGCACAGGCGGGCCGGATTCGGCCCGCTGCACGGGTTCCTATCCCCCTGAGCGACCACCGAGGGCACGGGCGAGGCGCCCGACGCTCTGGTGCGCGAAAACGTCTCGCACCTTCAGTGGCAGCCCGGCCTTGCGAGCGGCGGTGACCAGCCGAATCGCAGCGATGCTGTCCCCGCCGAGGTCCTCGAACCCGACATCGACGCCGACGTCGGTAAGGTCGAGCACCTGCGCGAACAGTCGGCCCAGGAGTTCCTCGGTCCCGAAATCGGGAGACCGATGGGAAGTCGCATCCAGTGGCTCCGGGGCAGGCGACGTTCCGCGGTCCAGTTCGCCGTTACCCGGGGTCGAGTTCTCGGCCATGCTCATCACCTTTCACCTTCTCGGCACCCGCACCCCTCAGGACGTGCCGCGTTCTCGTCTACCGTCACCTTGACCTCGTGCCGCAGTCGAGGCCGGTCACTCGGCGATGCCCGCCACGTTGAGCACGACGTCGGCCGATGTGTTTCTCTCGGTGCCGGGTGGGCTCGTGCGCGTTGGAATCCGAACCAATACTTCTGCTGAGCCTGTACCTTGCCTACTGGCTCTTCGGCCACGGGGCAACGGCCTTGCTTTGGACCATGTCCTATGTGGTGATGGCTCGCTGATCGGGGCAGGGGCGGGGCACGTGGATTCGGCACTGCCAAGGTATCTTCGACCCCCAAGGAGATCCGCCGCTGGGCAGATCAGTGCCACCGTGCCACTGCCCGGCCGCTGACACCGACCGAGCCCGCGGCACACCCACCACCACCGCGCTCACCGCTGCCCCGGCCCCAGGTCGGTCACCAGCCACTCCAGTGCGGACTCCTCGTACAGCGCGGCGTTGAGCCCGGCCATGGCGGCGGCGAGGCCGGGGTCCCAGTCCGCTTCCACGGGCGCACCAGTGAGCGGGAGCCGCGGGATGCCCTGCCGCCGGACCCGAGCAGCGAGCTGCTCGTAGTCGGTCGCTGCCATCCGCCACGGCCGGGCCGCGTATCGGCGCACGATGCGGTTAGCGAGCGCGATGCCCGGCCAGTCGAAGTCACCGTGGTAGTGGAAGCGGTGGCCGGCGGCGGCGAGAACGTCGAGCAGTTCGAGCAAGACCGTGGCCGCGCTGCCCGAGGTGCAGACCAACGCGGCAGCGCAGCGGGCGGCGGCCGCGGCCTCAACCACCCGGGGGTTCTCACAGACGTACCCGTCGGTGTCCGGTGGCAGCGCGAGTTCGACGACATACAGGTCACGGAGCGTCAGGTGGGTTTCAGCGCCCTGCTCGGACCGCTCTCGCAGGGCCCGCTCACGCCAGCCCTGGCCCACCGGCCGCAGCCCGTAGCTGAGCACGGTGCTCGACACCTCGTCGGGGAGCACGCCGGCGCCATGCCAGAGGGCGCGGCGTCCGGCGCGTGCTCCGGGAGCTCGGTGTCCAGGGCACGCGCGAGGCCCCGCAGGACCAGGCGTGACAGCGCTGTGCCGTCGTCCAGCCCGTGGGCCGTTCCGGTCACTTGGGTGGCGAGCTCCCCGCGGCCGTGCGGCGGCGCCGTCTCGTCCCCGAACGGGTGCAGCGCCCCGAGGACCTGGACGGCCTGGCGGAGCACCTCCGCGGCCCCCCTGGGCGGGAGCCGGCCAACCGCTCCGCCTCGGCGCAGGTCGGCGAGCCAGTCGGCCACCCAGCCTTGGTCGGCCAGCGGTGACGCGGCCACGGCCTGGTCGGCTGCCTCCCAGACCGCGGCCCGCGCCTGGCGTCCGGTGTCCCGTGCGGCACGCCGATCGGTCAGCGGCGGACCGAGCTTCATCAGGGCCTCGACCAGACCGCAGCCCGCCGCTGTGGATCGCAACCGCGCATCCAGGTCGGACAGCCGGATCGTGGCGGTGGGGGTGCCGAGCCGGCGACCCAACAGCAGCGACAGCGCCTCGCGCTCCGCCGCGTCGAGGTCGGCCAACCGGACGGCGCCCTCCGGCCGCAGGCAGTTGCGCTCCAGCCGTTGGCGCACCGTGGTCCACACCCGCGCGAGAGCGGGCTGGGTCAGGAACCCGAGGGTCTGCGGGGGAATGGTCTCGGCATCACCCACCACGCCGGTCGAGACGTAGAACGTACGTGACTTCTACGACCGGGTCACCTCAGCCGCGATCCTCCCGTGGCAGTAGCGGCCCTCTGGCAGGCGGAGTTTGGGGATCTCGAACGTCAGCAGCGACCCCGCCTCCAGGCGCCGCAGGCCTGACGACGTCACCAGCCGCGTGAACGCCACGTTCCGGTCCTCAAGCCGGCCCATCCAGCCCCGCTCCGGCACCCTCTGCCGTGTGTGACCCCACAACCCCACATTGATCCACAGCCGCCACGTACGCGGCGTCAACCAGTGCACGTTCGATGGCCTGCTGTCCTTCGCCTTCGCCACCGCGACCGCGACCGTCAACACCTCACCACGCCGACCAACAACCTGCCTGGTCGCCACCGGACTCCGGCTGATCCAGCGCTCCTTGACCGCCCACGCGAACAGACCCGAGAACGCAGCCAACTCCCGGTTCCACTTCATCCCGCCGACCCGGACCAGATTCTCAGCCGCACGCAGACGCCAGTGCTCGTAGTCCTCCAGATCCCGCGCCACCGCCTCCGTCCACGACCGCCCGCGACTCCACAGAAAGGTCAGCAGCAATGCAATATCCGTCGCTTAGTTCCGCTTTTGTCAAGGGACGGTGGGAACTGGCTCTGGCGCGAGTTCCGTGAATGAACTTCAGAGCCCTGGGAGTGGTTTGTGGAGGCAGTTGCCTGACGCGGTCGTCAGGCGACGCTCCAATGGTTCCGCATTCAACGGCCTGCACCCGAAATCGGATGCGCGAGGGGAAGTGGTGCGGCTAGAACAGCCGTATGACGATCTTCTACTGTGCCGGATGCGGTGCTGTCCTGACAGCCCCGCTGACGCCACTGTCGGCCGTGCCGGAACCGCCCCCGTATGAGGAGCAGGAACAAGGGACGCGGAGGTCTCCCGCGACGATGCCCCGAGGGTACTTCGCGGTCGAGCCCGAGCCATGGGGTGCACCCTACGTACCGTACGGGGACGATGAGGACGGCCCTTCACAGCGTCGAGCGGGCTGGAAGGCTGATGAGCGAGGGCTCCTGAAGTCCGCAGGCCCGCGCAACAACATCGTCCTCCATCCTGAGGACGCACCCGGACTGGAAATCCTGGTGGAGGCGAGCATGGGGTGCTGCTCCGGCCCCGTTGGCGACCGCGGTCTCAATCGCGCGTGTCCTTGTGGGAGGCCGGTCGCCACCCTGGCGGCCGATTGCACCACAGTCTATGAGCTACACCTCGACGCAGGCAGCGTGCGAGCCGAAGAGGCGACCGGCTGAACTACTCCCCTCGCTCTATGCCCCAATGCCTGAGTCTTTGAAAGGCCGCGAAAGGCAAGGTCATCGGCGGTCCGTGAGAGGCATCGTCGTGATCTTTACGACGCGAGGAGCACGCGTTTGCGGAGGAGGTCGAGTTTGGCGCGGCCGAACATCTGGCGCTTGAGCATCTTGATGCGGTTGACGTGGCCCTCGACCGGACCGGAGTTCCAGCGGAGCGTGAGGCCGGCCATGACGGCGTCCCAGTCCTTGCGCAGGCCGGTAGCGAACCCTCTCAGTTCTGGCAGCTGGCTGGCTTCGGCGTCCGCGGTCCACCGTTCGAGGTCCTCCTGGCCTCGGCGGTGGAGGAGGATCGAGGCGAAGCGCGCGATGAGTTCGCAGGCTTCGTCCAACTCCCGGCAGCAGTGCAGGAGTTCCTTCAGCAGGACGCGGCCGGACTCGGGGCGGTTGTCGGGGTGGGTAAGGATCATTCTGGTCACCTCGCGCACCTTGGGGACCGGCGGCAGGGCGGCTGGTTTGGCGTTGTTGCGCAGCCGGTGCACGAAGCGGCGCACTGTGCGCTCGCTGACGGTCAGGCCTCGCCCGGCGAGCTCTCGGTGGAGCCGCAGTGCGCTGTGGCAGCCCTCATTGAACCGGGCGATCAGGTAGGCGGCGTGGTCGTCCAGGCTGGTCTGCGGCCGCCAGTGGCCCCGCCCCGATCAGCTCGTCCGCCGTGGCAGCGCGCATGAACTTGCGCGCCGTCTTCGGGTCCAGGCCCAGCTCGGCGACGATCTCGCTGTGCCCCATGCCCGTGGCCATCAGGGCGTGGACGGCGGCGTGACGCTCGCGGGTTCTGTGAGCGCGCCGTCCTTCGGGCAGCACCGTCTTCTCCTTCTCCGGGGCGGGCGGGAGCCACTGCGAGCGTAGGCGGGCGACCAGTCGCTCGGTGGCATCGCCGAGGTTCACCCAGAGGTGGAACCTGTTCGCGACCTGCGTCGCAGTGCCCGCGCCGCGGTTCGCGCCGTCGGAATAGCAGCTGGCCCGGTCACGGCAGACCACCTCGACGCCGGGGTGGTCGGTGAGCCACTTGGCCAGGGCGTCCGCGGACCGCTCGGGCAGGACCTCGACGGGACGGCGGCCCTCGATGTCGATCATGTGCGACATCCCACGGGTTCCCCTGAGCTTCGCTGAGCTCTTGGCCCTGTGGCCAGGGGCTTCTTCCTGCGCCGACGGCTCGACTGTCTGCTGACGTAACTTCGGGATTCCTGAATCGTTCTCGTCTTGTCCGAGTGATCCGCGGTCTGGATGAAAGCGAGGGGGCTCGGGTTGGCGGCGTTGGCGGTTGTGCGGGACCTGCTCGAGCACCGGGCCCCGGTCTCGGCAGAGGAGTTGACCCAGTTCGAGACTGACGCCCTGGCCGGGTTCGTCCTCGCCTGGGCCTCTGCCGGGCTGGCGGACGGGACTATTCGCGGGGACGTCGGGCACCTGGACCAGATACGGACCTGGTTCGGCCGGCCGCTGTGGGACATGGACCCCGCAGACGCCGACGCCTACTTCGGGCGCGTCCTGCGGAACTCACCCAGCGGCACCCGCCTGGCTCGCTCCCAGGCACTGACCACGTACTTCGCTTTCCTGGAGCTGCGGCACAAGGTCGAACTCCATGCGATGACTGGCCGAGTGGTCGAGTGCCCGATCGACGAGATGAACCGTCCTCGCGGATCCAAGGACGCACAACTGCGGATCCCGCCGATCGAGTCGGAGGTCGCCGCGCTGTTCACCGGCTGGGCCGGAGAGCTGGCCACCTGTCGGAAGTTCGCCCCGACCGCCAGGAACTACACCGCCTCGAAGCTGATGTCCGAGGTTGGGCTGCGGGTGAACGAGGCGTGCAGGCTCGACCTGGACGACATCAAGTGGGATCTGGGCCAGTTCGGAAAGCTGCACGTCCGCCACGGCAAGGGCAAGCGCGGCTCGGGGCCACAGGAGCGGATGGTGCCGCTGATCAACGGTGCGGGCCGAACCCTGCGGTGGTTCATCGAGGATGTGTGGGGCCAGTTCGGCGACGACCACACCCGACCCGGCGCCCCGCTGTTCCCTTCCGAGCGCAAGAACGCCGACGGCTCCTCCCGGAGGGTGGGCGACGACGCCCTTCGCAACGGCTTGGTGGCCGCCACCGGGACGCACCTGCCCGCCCGGGCGGACAAGCTGACCCCGCAGGTTCTGCGGCACTACTGCGCGTCCCAACTCTATCTGAACGGCCTGATTCCTGGATCGCCACCACGATGCGGTATGTCCATGTGCAGCAGACCCGGGTCGAGGACGCCTGGGTCGCCGGGACGGAGCGGGCCGCGAAGCGGCTGGAAGGGCTTGTCCGATGAGGTGGAACCTGCGGCTGACGGCCGCGAACAAGGGCATCTGGAAGGCGTCGAACTGCAACGCAGCCTCGCCGATCACGGTCTGGTGATCTCGGCGGGCAAGATGTCCGGACTGTGGTCCGGCCAGCCGGTCCCGACGTAGGCCGCCCACTCATCTCCTTGACCGCCCTCGCTGGGCGATGCTCCACATCACGGAGGTTGTCCGGTCTCACGGTTCATGCCCGGACATGACGTGTCGTCGGTTCCAGGTGTCGTTCCGACGGGTGCGCACTCTCACCGCTGGAGATTGGGCTTCAAGCAATCCAGCCTTGGCCATATCGCGCGGGTCTCGCGGCACCCCGCCCCAGACACCTCCAGGCGGCCACCACTTCCCTGGCATGCTCTTGTCCCCTCGCGCTTTCGCGTCCAGGTAAGCCAGGCGACCCATGAACCTCCCTCCGAGTTCATCCCGACTGCGTCGGGGATACAACGAAGCGCCTCACGGCGCACACCGTGCATGCAGTTCTCCCGCACACGGCTTTCCGACATCGTTCACCGACTGGCATGCGCCGTCGCCCCGCGTACGCTCCCGGTCAGGCGGTAGACCCCGAGCCGAGTGATCCGCCCATAGGTGTAACGGGTGGTCCAGTTCCGGCCCCGCAGGCCGTGTTTCCGGCTGGCGAAGATCGCCAGCCGCTCGTGAACGTAGCCGTCGACCGCGTTGAACTTCCGCCCGGAGTTGCCGTTGCGGAAATACGCGGCCCAACCCCGAAGGACGGGGTTGAGGTCGGCCACCACGGCGGCCACCGGCCGTTCG
Source organism: Kitasatospora sp. NPDC087861 (assembly GCF_044742585.1). Lineage (NCBI taxonomy): Bacteria > Bacillati > Actinomycetota > Actinomycetes > Kitasatosporales > Streptomycetaceae > Kitasatospora > Kitasatospora sp. NPDC087861. Next base: position 1,497 of record NZ_JBIUUS010000074.1, on the reverse strand, counting down.
GTCCGGGAGCGGGAGGTCGCCGCACGGATCTTGTCCCGCAGCACCCCCAACGCCCGCGCCGAGGGCCAGCGTTGCAGGTAGAACCTGCCCCGCCACTTCCACGACTCCACCTTCCGGTGATGGAATCCGAGGAAATCGAAGCCCTGCCCACCCCGAATGAGACAGACGATGCCGGACTTCTCCGGATGCAGCCGCATCCCGAGCCCGCCCAGCACCACCGCTGCCAGCTCGCGCGCCTGCTCGGCGCGCTGCCTGGTCGGCGACAGGACCACGAAGTCGTCGCAATAGCGCACCAACGTCCCCAGCCGGCGACCACGGTCCTGCCACGCCTCGTCGAGGACGTGCAGGGCCACATTGGCCAGCAACGGGGAAATCGGTGAGCCCTGCGGGGTTCCCGCCCCGGTCGGAGAGGTCACCCCGCCCTCCAGCACTCCCATCCGCAGCCACGACCGGATCAGCTTCAGCATCTGACGGTCCGCCACGCGCCTCGCCACCTGAGCGACGAGTGCCTCGTGATCAATCGTCCCGAAGCAGTCCCGGATATCAGCCTCGAACACCCACTCCTGCCGCTGGTTCGCCGCGACGCGCACGGCCTCGCACGCGTCGATCGCGGACCTCTTGGGCCGGAAACCGTAGCTCGCCTCGGTGAACTGGGCCTCGAAGACCGGTTCGAGAACCAGTTTCGCGGCCGTCATCACCACCCGGTCCGCCACAGTGGGGATCGACAGCGGCCGGAACTCCCCCGGCCGCCCCGGCTTGGGAATCTGGACCCGTCGCAGCACCGACGGACGATACGTATGCGTCCGCAACTGCTCCGACAGGTCCTGGAGGAACTCATCCACCCCGGCAGCGGCCACCGCGTCGACGGTCACGCCGTCCACGCCGGGGGCACCCCGGTTCGCACACACGCTGGACCACGCCCGCCACACGACGTCCATGCGGTGGACGTGGCCGTACAGGGCGTGGAACCGGCGTTCGGGTTCTTGCTTGGCACAGCGGTAGAGCGTCCACTGCAAGGCTCGGACCTTGTCCAGAGGACGCCGCTCAACGCGGCCTGGGTCCTCCCGGCGGGCGGACATAGCCGTTTCGGCACTCACCCGGGCACCTCCTTGTTCGTGTCACGCATCGATGAAGCAGGGGCCCTTCGCTCCTGACGGGTTGTGTTGTCCCGTCAATCGGCACTACTACGACCCCCTCCGACTGCCTCTCGGCAGCCCGCCACTTCCCGGTTCCGCCGGTTATAGGCAGGCCACGCTTCCCGGGCCGCAATCCCCGGGGCCGAGTAGGCCCTCTCCAGTTCCCAGGACAACCTTCCGACCATTCCACGCCCCTTACGCCGGGAGGTTCTTGAGCGCCCGCTCCAGGATCTGGGACGCCTTCCGTGGCCTTCGCCCTTCAAGCACAGGCTCGGCTCCTCCTTGGCCCACCTCTCTCGGAGCGGGGGTTAAATGACGGCGCTGCAGGCTTCACTTCATGTTGCGGACTGGTCGGTCGCAC
>NZ_JBIUUS010000073.1:0-13495 GCF_044742585.1 Kitasatospora sp. NPDC087861 | reverse complement strand
TGACGTGGTGGTGCCAGCCGCGCCAGGTGCGGCCCTCGAAGTGGTCCAGGCCCAGGCCGTGCTTCATCTCGCGGTAGTCGTGCTCGATGCGCCAGCGGATCTTGGCCAGGCGCACGAGCCGGCGGATCGCGGTGTCGGGCGGGAGACTGGTCAGCCAGTAGTCGGTGGGGGCGTCGGCGCCGCGGGGCCACTCGACCAGCAGGGTCTCGGCCGGAAGGACACCGTCCCACGCGGCGCCGCCGCCGGCGTCAGCGGCGGCGAGCGTGTGGGGGATCTTCCCCGCGGGCCGCACCTGCAGAACGTGGAAGCGCGAGCGCATCGCGCCTCGGCTGCCCTGACGCCAGGTGACCTGCCGAAACACCCGACGCCCGCCCGAGGTGGCGAGTTCGCGCAGGGCGACGGAGTCGGTGCGGTAGCGGGGCAGCGTCCTGCGGCCGGCGCCGCCGTAGGCGGGCGCCTGCGGCTGCGCGTCGTGGGGGGGGGGGGGGGGGGCCCCCCCCCCCCCCCCCGCCGGGGGGGGGGGGCGGGGGGGGGGGGGGCGGGGGGGGGGGGGGGGGGGGGGGGGGGGGGGGCCCCCCCCCCCCCCCCCCCCACGACGTAGTCCAGGTCCCTGGCGCGCAGAGCATGGCGGAAGGCCGCCGACTGGCCGTAGCCCGCATCCGCGACCACGACCTGCGGGGCAAGCCCCCAGGAGATCAGCTCATCCAGCGTTTCGGTCGCCAGGCGCCACTTCTCGACGTGCCCGACCTCCGGCGGCACACCGGTCCGGGTGCGGCGGGCATCGTCGCGGTCGTCCCACTCCGGCGGCACGAACAGCCGCCAGGACAGCGGGCTGGAGGCCTGGTCGGTGACGGCGTGGACGCTCACCCCGACCTGGCAGAGCGAGCGTTTGCCCAGCGCGCCGCAGTACTGCCGCGAGGTGGCCACGGACTGGTCGCCGGCCTTCGGGAACGAGGTGTCGTCGATCACCCACGCCTCGGGCGCGATGGCGGCGGTCATCTTCCGGGCGACCTGCCGCAGCACCGGCGTGTGGTCCCACGGCGACTGGCCGACGAACTGCTGCAAGGCCTGCATGTTCCCGTCCGGCAGCCGCTCGGCCATCGGCTGGACCGACTTACGCCGCCCGTCCAGCATCAGCCCGCGCAGATAACAATCGCCCTGCCGACGCTGGTCCTTACGCGCCAAGGACGCGAAGACCTCGGCCACGAAGTCGCCGAGGTCTTCGCGAAGCTTCTCCACCTCACCAAGATCCACAGACCGCAGCATGCACCGCCACGAACCTCAAGATCAAATCAACCTAACGAAGTACTACTAGGGCCGGCCCCAAGGCCTGGGGTCCGTACGCAGCAGACTGTAGAGGACACCGTCGCGCCATTCGCCGTCCCGGAAGGTGACGCTGCGCCGCACACCCTCGCGGGTGAAGCCGCACTTCTCCAGGGCGCGCTGCTCCGCGTAGTTGGTCGCCTCCGTATCGGCCTCCAGCCTCACCACCGGCGAGTGCGCGAACAGGTAGTCCACCAGGAGGCATTGGGCCTCGGTGCCGATGCCGCGGCCACGCCACTCCGGGCGGAGCACGATCCCGAGGTTCCAGTAGTGGGAGGCGCTCATGGTCCCCACCTGCCGCCAGCCGACGAAGCCCGCGAACTCGTCCCCGCAGCGGATGGCGAGCACCGACTGCTCGGGCGCCAGCAGACCGTTCTCCGTCCATTGCCGCCGGTGCCGGCCCGGGTCGCGCCACCCGAACCACTGGAACGGGCCCACCGCCTCGGGGGCGAGGAGCAGCGCTTCGAAGTGGCCGAGGTCGGCTTCGTCGATCGGTCTGAGGGACACCGGCGCATCGTTCATGCAGACCCCAACGGTCCACGGCCGGGCCCGGGTTCCCCGGGGCGCTTCGTCAGACGGTGGTCGCGTCTTCAGGCGGTGGTCGCGTCCTCAGACGGTGATCGACCGGGCGAGCCGGAAGCCGACGTCGTCGATCCGCAGGGTGGGGTGGCTGCGGCGGCGGACGGAGGCGCGGCAGCTCCAGTGCTCGTCGAACCAGCCACCGCCGCGCAGCACACGGTAGCCGCCGTACACCTCGGCGTCGTACACGTCCCAGCACCACTCCCACACGTTGCCGAGCAGGTCGTACAGGCCGAACCCGTTGGGGCGCAGGCCACCGACGTCGTGCGGGCGCTCGCCCGAGTTGCCGCGGTGCCAGGCGATCTCGTCGAGCGGCCCGTAGCGGGGGCCGTCCGTCCCGGCACGGCAGGCGTGCTCCCACTCGGCCTCGGTGGGCAGCCGGTAGCCGTCGGCGGCGCGGTCCCAGCTGACGGACTCGCCGTCGAGGCGGTAGGCCGGTGCGAACCCGTCCCGCCGGGACAGTTCGTTGCAGTAGTGGACGGCGTCGTACCAGGAGACACTGTCGGCGGGGTACCGGTCGCCGGCCCCGGCGCCGTACTGCTCGCGGGTGACCGGACAGGCCGCCAGCTCGTAGGGGGCGAGGTCGACGCTCCAACTCCGTTGTGTGCGACGGTCCGACAGCGTGACGCGGCCGGACGGAACGGTGATCATGCCGGTGCTCACGTCCATGATCCGCGATCCTAGACGAGTAGGCCCCCGCCCCGGCGGGCACGGACACGGTGCCCGACCGGACGGTACGGGCGCACGTTCTCGCGGAGGGCGGTATCGACCATGGCAGGCACGAAGGTCAGCACGGTGGTGGAGGCTCCGGCCGAGCGGGTGTGGGAGCTGCTCCGGAACTTCCACGACCTGGGCGGCTGGCACCCGAACCTGCCGGCCAGCCGGCTCGGCAACGAGCTGACCGGCAACGCGATCGGGGCGGTCCGGGTGTTCGAGTTCGACGGCGTGGTGCTGCACGAGACGCTGCTCGCCTACGACGAGGAGACCCGCAGCTACACCTACGGTTTCCCGGAGGGGACGTTCGAGCTGTACGACTACCGGGCGACGCTGCGGGTCACCCCGGTCACCGCGCTGGACGCCAGCTTCGTGGAGTGGAGCGCCACCTACGAGGTCGAGTCCGAGCACCGCAAGGAGTCCACGGACCGGGTGCACGGGGTGTTCACGGCCGGTCTGGCAGCCCTGCGCGAGCGCTTCGCCCGCTGACGGCAGCGGGCGGACTACCGGCCCATCACCACGTACAACGTGACCAGCGACCAGCCCAGCAGCGACAGCACCCCCACGAACCACCCGAGTGCGGCCGCCCCCCGGCCGTACTCGGGGCCGCGGGCGCGCTGGAACGCGGCCACCAGCGCGGGGATCGCGGCGATCGGCAGGAACACGAAGTCCGCCAGCAGGAACCATCCGCCGAACCCGATCACGAACCAGATGCTCACGAACAGCAGCGGCACCGAGGCGACCGCCACCACCGTGCCCGCCGCCGCACAGGCGACCCGGAACGGGCCCCGCTCCCGGTAGCACACCGGCACCGCACAGGCGACGGCGCCGACCAGCGCGACCACGTGCAGGATCGAGCCTTGCAAGCCGAACGCCACCACCGCGAGCGCCAACGGCAGCAGGCACACCGAGGCCGCCAGCCCTGCCAGCCATCTCGCACTCCCCGGCACCACCACCATGAGTCCCCCAAGCAGCTATTTGAACGCGTTCAAAGCTAGCACGCACTCCGCCGGGAGAAGCGGCAGGACCCGCAGGCACGCCCAAGCCCCCAGCCCGAGCACGGCGACCGACCAGCCCAACGCTCCACCGCGCGCCCGGGCAGCCCGGGCAGCCCGCTCAACGCGAGGCGCCGGGCCGCCAATCGGCGAGCCGGCTCACCATTCATCCACAGGGGTCGTCCAGCGGAGGCGCAGATGGTGGAGGGAGCCGGGGAGGACGACGGGGAGGTCGAGCGGGCCCGCACCGGTGAGGTACTCGGCGACGAAGCGGTCGGCGGACGGGCCGGTGAGGTAGCGCTCGAACCAGAGCCACTGGGGGCGACTTATGGGCTGGAACTGGAGGGAGCGCCAGAGCGCGTCGAGGGCCTTGGGGAGGAGGGTGTAGATCGTCGGCGGCATCAGACCACCGGTGACCTCGGCGGTGACCAGGCGGTCCTCGCTCACGCCACACGCTCCACGGGGGTGAACGAGGAGGCGGCGCAGCCGATCTCCGACCACACGATCTTGCCGATGGGCAGGCGCGGGCAGCAACCCCAGCGCTCGGAGAGGAGATTGACGAGGAGAAGGCCCCGCCCGGACTCGTCGTCGACGGACGTCGAACGGAGGAGCGGCGCGCGGTCACGGCGCGCATCGTGCACCTCGATGCGCAGCCGGGACGGGCTGAGGGAGAGGGAGAGCCACAGCCGGTTGCCGATCGGAGTGCCGTGCGCCACGGCGTTGGTGACGAGCTCGGACACCACCAACAGGCCGGAGTCGGCGAAGAGTTCGCCGGAGGGAGTGGAGTCGAGGAGCCGCGAGAGCACCCGTCGGGCCTTCGCCGGCGACCGCCGACTGCGCAGCAGCCAACAGCTGGACACGAACTCGGGAGGGCTGACAGACGGTTCGAGCATGGCGGCGCCACCTTCGAGAGGGATGGAGAAGATCCAGACTGAGCTGCCAACTCGGCGGGCTTCCGCGACCAGCGCAGCGCCCAGCACGAGACACCGGAATGCGCGCCCACCGACCTACACGGACCTCACAGTCAGCCAGCGATCCGTTACTCACAGCATGGTGCACATCGCATCGACAACGCAAGGCACGTCGATGAAATATGAAAACTTTCATCCTGGAGGGCAAGGTGCCGCCCCTAGACTCCTCACAGGTAGTGGCGAAGCATCACATAGGCCATGCACACTGGGTCTTGGAAGCTCTGGAGGGGTCACATAGATGGCGGTCGCAGTACCAGCCGTGCGATACCGGCGCATCGCAGCCGAGCTCAGGCGACTTCGCGAACTCAAGAACCTGTCAGCCGAAGACGTGGCGGCCCAGGTCGACGGCGTCAACCTGGTGAAGCTCAGCAGATACGAGAACGCCCGCGTCCAGCTCAAGCCGGACGTCGTCCGCGCACTGCTCGACTTCTACGAGTGCGACGAGGAACTCAAGGAGGTCCTCGTCGAGATCCTCCGCGACAAGCGCCGCCCCGGTTGGATGGCCGGCTACGAGCAGCTGAACCCGCTCTACACGGATCTGATCCGCCTCGAAGAGACTGCCGTGGGCAACAAGTCCTACCAGTCCGCTTACATCCCGGGCCTGCTCCAGACCCGTCAGTACGCTCACGCCATCATCTCCAGCGGCGTGATCAACAAGCCCAGCGTCGAAGAACGTGTCGACGTCCGGATCAACAGACAGTCCGTCCTCACTCGATCCGAGAACCCGTTGAAGTTGTGGGCCGTGATTCACGAGGCAGCCCTGACCATGAGTGCCGCCCCCGGCGTGATGGCCGACCAGCTGGACAAGCTGCTGCAGTTCAGCCGGCTCCCCAACATCAGGATTCAGATCATGCCGGCCATGGCTCCGCCGCATCCCGGAATGACCGGGCCGTTCGCACTCCTGGAGTTTCGGCAGCGCGATCTCGACCTGGTCCTGCTCAGCGGAATGCTCAGCAGCGACTGGGTTGAAGACCCGGACCAAGTCGATGTCTATCGAGCAGCGTTCGACGAAATCATGGCAACCGCCCTGTCCCTCGACGAGTCGCGAAACCTCATCACACAGAAGAGAGACATGCTCAAGTGACCCACTTCCCTGTCGCCTCCACACTCCCCGTCCAGTGGAGGAAGGCAAGCGCCAGCAACCCGAACGACGATTGCATCGAAGTAGCCGACGGCATCACCGGCATCATCCCGGTCCGCGACAGCAAGGACCCCCACGGCCCGGCCCTCTGCTTCAGCCCCGAGGCCTGGCAGTCCTTCGTCGTCGGTGTCCAGGCAGGCGAGTTCCCGGCAGTTCTCTAACCTCCGCTGCCCGGGGGCGGCCCCGTGCCGAGCACGGGGCCGACCCCGGCTTGACGACCACACCTGGTCCACGACACCGTGCTAAGTGCAGGGACTCGCAACCGACTTCACGGAAGGGGCAGTCATGGCGCTACGTTTCACCGGGATCGACCCGGACACCCCCAACGGCGGATCTCCTACGGTGTGGCTCGAAGACGAGAAAGCAGAGATCGTCATCCAGGGATGGCTCCCGGACGCCGGGTTGCTCCGCACCATCAGCGAGACCGAGTGGGTTCCTGATCACCCCATCGGCGTCCCGGACCACGAGGGCGTCGTCCGTATCCCCGTCCGGATGATCCCGGCCTTGCGAAAGGTTTGCGATGACGCAGAACGTGCCGGACTTTGGCGCGCTGCTGAGGAGCGCTGAGCGATCGGCGGTCCATTTGGAGATGCGGGACTCCTACATGGACGATCCGGTCTTCGCCGACTGGCGTGCGGGGCTGCCGGTGGACCAGCCGAACGTGTACGACCTGCCCGAGGAGTACCGAGCCTGGGCCGCGCTGGTGAAGGAAACCGTCGCCCGTGGCGTCGTGATGCGCCGCGCTCGGATCGTCTCCGAGCCGGTCACCGACTACATCCGCTGGGAGCACGCCATCACCGCGCGGCACAACATCGCGCTCGGCGAGCAAGTCCGCTGGCTGCCCCGCCGGATGGCCTCCGACCTCGCGTTGCCGGGCAACGATCTCTGGCTGATCGATGATCGCCTGGTCCTCTTCCACTGGTTCACCGGTGACGGTGACTGGGCCGGCCATCACTTCAACGAGGACCCGGCCACGGTGAAGATGGTCTCCGCTTCCTTCGAGGCGGTCTGGGAGCGCGCCGTCCCGCACGCGCAGTACACCGCCTGAATCACCACCGGCACCGGGCAGTTCGCACATGTCGTCGTCCCCGTCCTCCAGCGTTGTCGAGGCCCGCAAGGCGCTCGCCAACCGGCTGGTCGAGATCCGCAAGGACGCCGGGCTGACCGGCGACGAGTTGTCTGCCCGGTGCAGGTGGCATCCTGCCAAGACCAGCCGGATCCAGAGTGGCAAGTCCGCTCCGTCCGAGGACGATCTCCGCGCCTGGTGCACTGCCTGCAACGCCGAGAACCAGATCCCCGACCTCATCGCCACGGCCCGCGCCGTCGAGTCGATGTACACCGAGTGGCGCCGCATGGAGCGCACCGGGTTGCGGGCCGCGCAGGAGTCCGTCGCCGCGCTCTACCAACGCACGAAGCTCTTCCGTGTGTACGCGAGCCGGGTCATTCCCGGCATGGTGCAAACGCCCGAGTACACCGCTGCCGTACTGCGCTCGATCCAACGTGATCGTGTCCCCATCGATGACGTCGAGGAGGCCGTGGAAGCGCGGCTGAAGCGTCAGCGCATGCTGTTCTCCGGCCGCCACCGGTTCGGCCTGCTGGTCGAGGAGTACGTTCTCCGCGCCGCCGTGAGCGATGCCGAGACAATGTCGGATCAACTCGGTCATCTGATCAGCGCCGCATCCAGCCCTTTCGTCAGCCTTGGCATCATCCCCACCGGCTGCGATCGCCACCAACTGCCCGTCGAGGACTTCTACATGTTCGATGAGGCCGAAGTCGCCGTCGAACTGACCTCCGGCTATCTCCGCATCACCCACCCCGCGAAATCTCCGACTACCTGCGCACGTTCGCCACGTTGACGGGGATGGCCGTACACGGCGACGAGGCCCGGAAGCTGATCGCCTCCGCGCTCGCCGCACTCGGGTGAATCCACGCAAGAAGTCGCAAGTACGTTGAGTGTTGAGTCGACTACTCCATACCGTCGTTGGTGCCGCCCGGCGCGGGCAGCACCAACGAAATCGGGCACGAGAGGAGACCACCGTGACCACCGCCTCCGTGGAACGGCAGCCGTTCGCCATGCGCTACGCCGCGCGCCAGACCAGTGAGCCGGCCGACGCCACCGGCGTCACGTACGACCAGGAGCTGCAGATCGCCGTCACGTCCGACGGCAACCCCTGGGCGCACACCGCCCTCGGCGAGACCAGCAGCAACACCAACTCCGACAGCAGGAACGACGAAGGCACCGACTTCTACTAGGAGAACCAAGGTGACGGAACCGGACGGCGAGGCTGTGCTGGTTCTCACGAGCCGGCTCGACTCGACTGCGGATCTGGTGGTCGAACACCTGAACGGCCGGGGCGTCCCGGTGTTCCGTTGCGACACCGCCGAGTTCCCTACCGAACTCACCCTGACCGCGACGCTGGAGGGGAGGTGGGCCGGTGTGCTCGACAACGGGCACCGCGCGCTCGACCTGTCCCGTGTCCGGTCCGTGTACTTCCGCAGGCCCGAAGAGTTCCGACTGCCTGGCGGCATGTCCGAGGCCGGGCGGCGGTTCGCCGCCGCCCAGTCCCGGGCCGGCTTCGTCGGTGTCGCCGTCTCTCTTCCCGGCCTGTGGATCAACCACCCCGCGCGGGACTTGGACGCCAACCACAAGCCGTGGCAACTCGCCGTCGCCCGGCGCCTGGGGCTGAATCCACCGCACAGCATCATCACCAACGACCCCGAGGCGGGCCGGAGGTTCGCCGCCGACCTCGGCGCCCCGGTCATCACCAAGAGCCTCGGCGCGCCCGTGGACACGGTCGTCATCGACCCCGCGGACCTGGACGACTCGGTACGCCTGTGCGCCCACCTCTTCCAGGAGTGGATCGACAAGTCGCACGAGGTCCGGCTGACCGTGGTCGGCGACCGCTTCTTTCCCGTCGAGATCCATGCCGGGTCGGAGGCCGCCCGGATCGACTGGCGCACCGACTACAAGAGCCTCACGTACAGGCCGACGACCATCCCCACCCCGGTGCGCGAGCGCGTGGCCACGTTCATGCGCGAATTCGGACTCGTCTTCGGGGCCTTCGACTTCATCGTGACGCCGGCCGGGGACTGGCGTTTCCTCGAAGTGAACCCCAACGGCCAGTGGTCGTGGATCGAGCACAGGACCGGCGTGCCCATCTCGCACGCCATCGCGGATCTTCTGGAGAAGGGCACCACAGGTGAGTGACACCCTGGACGGGATCGAGGGAACGGCGCACGGGCTGCGCGTCACACTGGCGGAGGAACTGGAGCGCGACGGTTCACTGCGGACCCCGCAGTGGCGGGACGCGGTGCTGGCAGTGCCCCGCCATGTCTTCCTGCCGACGTTCTACACCGCCGTGGACGGCCCTGACGGCATCACCCGATACACCGCCGTCAGCCGGGACCCCGACGCACGGAAGTGGCTACGGCTGGCCTACGAGAACACGACGTGGGTCACCCAGCTCGACCACGGCACCACCCGGCCGAACAGCGAACCCGTCACCGGGACGCCCACCAGTTCCTCGACGCTACCCGGCGTCGTGGTGCGGATGCTCGAAGACCTCGACGTCCCGGACCGCGTGAGCGTGCTCGAAGTCGGAACCGGCACCGGCTACTCCACCGCGCTGCTGTGCGCCCGGCTCGGCGATCAGTACGTGACCAGCGTGGAGCACGACGCCGTCCTGTCCGCCGCAGACGGCAAGCGGCTCGCCTCCATCGGCTACCACCCCCACCTGATCGTCGGCGACGGCGCCAAGGGAAACCCCGACAGCAGCGGACCGTACGGCCGGATCATCGCCACCTACTCGCCCAACCGTGTCCCGGCCGAATGGCTGGCCCAGGCTCTCCCCGGCGGGGTCATCCTGGTGTCGCTGGTCGGCGGCCTCGACGCGTACGGCTACGTGAAACTGCACGTCGGCGACGGCGAAGCGCAGGGCCGGTTCATCAACTCCGACGTCTCGTTCATGCGCTCCCGCGAGACCCGGCGGCCCGTGATCGGCCCCCTCATGCGCGCCGCCATCCAGGCCCGCGACGACGCCGGCGGCCTCGACACGGCCGTCCACCCCCACACCCTGGACAACCCCGCGTTCCTGTGGCACGCCCAACTCACGATGCCCGGCACAACCCGGCTACGCCTTTCGGCCGACAGCGTCGCGGGGCAGTGGTTCCTTCACCCCGACGGATCATGGGCGGTGCTGGAGAGTCGGAACGACGGCACCACGCGCGCCTTCCAGGGCGGCCCACGTGCCCTCTGGTCCGAGCTGGAGGCCGCCACCTCGACGTGGCTGTCCAACGGACGTCCTGGGCTGGACCGTTACGGGCTCACTGTGACCCCGAAGACGAACACGGTCTGGCTGGACGACCCCGGCAACACGGTCGGCGTTCTCGGGGAGTGATCACCTCTGCGGCCCTCAGGCCTCCGTTCGAGGACGCCGCGCGCCTCCCCAGCCCGGTCCCGGCCCGCGATCCTCCGCAACCTCATCGACGACCGCCTGGTCCTCTTCCACTGGTTCACCGGTGACGGCGACTGGGCCGGGTGCGGCTCCATGACGCTCCCCGGCTCGGCTCGGAGCGCTCCGAACCACCGTGGTCGAAACGTTACTTCGGGCCCTTCCCGGCCCACCCCCTCGCCCCGCGGAACCAGCTCTTCCCGGCCTCGGGCGGGGTCGCCGCCGTACGCCGGCCAGGGCCCGAAGCACCCGTCACGGCCACCGTCCCGGAGCCCTCAACAGCCCACCCCGCAGCGGGTTCTGCGCCGCTCGAACGCGCCCGTCGAACCACCTACGCTCGGCCGCATGAACCGTACGATCCGCACCACCGAGGACGTTCTCGCCCTCCTCGACGGCCTCTTCCCGCCGGCCGAACCCTTCTGGGACGGCTGCTACGCGAATCGCGCCGCCGACCGCCCGTTCTTCGCGCCCAAGCCGGACGAGAACCTGGTCTCCTACCTCGACCGCGGCCTGTTCTCCCCCGGCCGCGCGCTCGACCTCGGCTGCGGCCCCGGCCGCAACGCGCTCCACCTGGCGTCGCTCGGCTTCGACGTCGACGCCGTCGACCTCTCCCCCGCCGCCATCGCCTGGGCCGAGGAGCGCTCCCACGAGGCCGGAACCGGCGCCAACCTGCGGTTCCACCGGGCGAGCATCTTCGAGGTCGAACTGCCCCACGACCGGTACGACCTGGTCTACGACTCCGGCTGCCTGCACCACCTGCCCCCGCACCGCCGGATCAGCTACCTGGCCCTGCTCGACCGTGTCCTCGCCCCCGGCGGGCACTTCGCCGTCGCCGCCTTCGCCGCCGGTGCGATGGGCTCCGAACGCCCCGACGAGGATCTCTACCGGCTCGGCGGACTGGAGGGCGGGCTCGCCTACTCGCCGGACGAGCTCCGCGCGCTCTTCGCCGACTTCACGCCCCTCGAAGTCCGCCCGATGACCCCCCAACCGTCCGGCTCCCCTCTCTTCGGCGTCCCCTTCCTCCTCACCGCCCTCTTTCAGCGCGCCGGCTGACCCGGAACCGACCCGACGGGCTGCGCAGGACGTCGGACGGGTCGACTTCCCACGCAGCCCACACGAGCGCTCGACGTCCCACCGTTCTCACAGCCTTCTTCCAGCGACCTGCCAGCCTTTCATCCGCTTCTCATCTGCCACCCCTAGCCTCCGCCAGATGAACGTCTCCCTGCTCGGCGGTTGGTTCCCGTGGACCGTCCAGGCCGTGGCCCTCGCCCTGTTCCTGGCCGCCCTGGGCTGGCGGGACCGGACGTGGCGGCTCAAGTGGGGTCCGATCGCCCTCGGGACGGCGCTGCTGCTCATCGCCCTCACCGCCGTCGGCGTGCTCACCCTGGCCGGGATCACCGACCCGATTCCGTACGGGGTGTGGCTGTGGGGCGGGGTGGCGATCGCGGCGTTCAGCGTGCTCGGGTTCGGCTGGCGCGGCGCCCGCTGGTGGCGCCGCGCCCTCGCGCCGCCGGCCGCGCTGCTGGCGCTGTTCTGCGCCGCGAACAGCGTGAACATCGCCACCGGCTACTACCCGACCCTCGACGACGCGATCGGCGAACTGAGCGGGCAGCCGTTGCCGGAGCAGATCACGCTCGCCGAACTCGGCTCCATCCACGGGAAGACCAGGACCGGCCGCATCGTCCAGGTGGACATCCCGGACACCGCCAGCGGCTTCGCCCACCGGCAGGAGCTGGTCTACCTGCCGCCCGCGTGGTTCCGCAGCCAGAACCGGCCGAAGCTGCCGGCGTTGGAGATGATCGGTGGCGAGTTCGCGGCGCCCGACAACTGGATCCGCTCCGGCAACGCCGTCAAGACCGCGGACGACTTCGCCGCCAAGCACAACGGCTTCGCGCCGATCCTCGTCTTCGTCGACGCGACCGGCGGCTTCCGGGTGGACACCGAGTGCGTGGACGGCCCGCACGGCAACTCCGAGAGCCACCTGCTCAAGGACGTCCCGCCGTTCGTCCAGAAGACCTTCAACGCCGCCGCCGACCCGCACAAGTGGGGCGTGGCCGGCTGGTCGATGGGTGGCACCTGCGCCGTCGACCTCACCGTCGAACACCCCAACGTCTTCACCCACTTCGGCGACTTCTCGGGCGACAAGGGCCCCGCCATCGGCGACAAGGACCACACCGTCCAGGAGCTGTACGGCGGCGACGCGGCGGCCTGGACGGCCCACGACCCGCTGACCGTCCTCGCCCACCACCCCAAGTACCAGGGCGTCTCCGGCTACTTCGGGCAGGGCGACGAGGAGCACGGCCAGATCGAGTCCGCCAAGGCCCTCAACGACGCCGCCAAGAAGGACGGCATCCGCACCACCACCGCCATCGGCTCCGGCAAGCACACCTGGCAGACCGGCGCCGCCACCTTCGCCCAGGCCCTCCCCTGGCTCGCCCAGCAACTCGGCGTCCCGGGCACCCACGCCTGACCTCCGCCCGGGGACGCGTCGGGCAATTCCCGCCGGGGGAAAGCCTTGGCATCGGCGACCCCCGGGACCGCGAGTGCCACCGCTCCGGCGCAGGGCGACAAGGGCCGGCGGCGACGCCGGCGGGCCGGCAAACCCCGCCCCGGCAGCGGAAATCCCCGACCGTACGCATCCCGTCGATCGGCGAGCCGCCCGGCCGGCCGGCGGCCGCCACCTCGGCCCGGCCATGGCTTCCGACACGCCCGCACACAACTTCCCCACCAACCCAACGGCGAGCGGCAGTGGAAGCGGGCTACCCGTCGGTATCCCGCTTTGCTCCGGGCGGCCGGGTGGCATAAGTTTCGACCGCCGTCGGAGCAACCGGCCCTGACCGCCCCTCGGAGCAGAGGAGCGCGGCGGGCCGGGCAGCCGGACGGCAGGACGTACGGGGGAAGGAACAGCCATGCCGAGTGCCCGCATCGACGGGTCGACCGGGCGGCGGGAGCGGGCGGCCGGTGCCGCGCGCCCGGCCCCGGTCCACGACACCGGACACGTGAGGACTCGTCTGCCGCGCAGCGCCGCAATGACCGCCGCCGCATCAGCAGCAGCAGCAGCAGCAGCGATCGTCCGCCAGGGCGCGCCGAGTGTCTGCGGGCCGGACAGCGGCGTGACGGCGCCGGTCTGCGAGGCCCTGCCGGGCTGCTGACGCGCAGCCCCGAAGACCGCCCCGGCACTGCCGGGGCACACGGCGGTGGGGGCCGCCCCCGCCCGGGGCCCCCCCCCCCCCCCCCCCCCCCCCCGGCGGGGGGCCCCCCCCCCCCCGGGGGGGGCGGGGGGGGCCCGGCCCCCCGCCACAGCCGGCGCCCCCGCCCAGA
>NZ_JBIUUS010000072.1:0-13631 GCF_044742585.1 Kitasatospora sp. NPDC087861 | reverse complement strand
CGGTGCGCCGGCCCCCCGCGCCCGGGGGGGGGGGGGGCCCGCCCCCCCCCCCCGCCCCCCCCCCCCCCCCCCCCCGGGGGGGCCCCCCCCCCCCCCCGCCGCGCCCCCCCCCCGGCCCTATTGCATGGCGGAAGCGGATCTGGCCTCCTGTGAAACCGCAGGAGGCCAGATCCGTTTCCGTTGTTCAGGGCTGGTTCGGGGGTTGGGGGGTCGCGCCCGGGTGGGCGATGCGGCCTCGTGAGGAACAATCGAGGCGTCACAACCGGGCGAGGGGCGGAGCTCGGTGCCGCCTGCTCCGTCTCACAGGCGGGTGACAGTCCGGCTTCCTGTACCGATCAGTAGCTCTGTGTGGGGTTTTCGGACACGCGGGGCATGGTTCGTGTGGCCCGCACGTCCTGTCGTCGCTTTGCTGCGGCGCTCGGCCGCGGCCGGGATTGCGCATGAAAGTGCACTACGGAGTGGTGATCATCGAACACTCACCGTTATGGCGCGTTTCGGTCCTGTCTCGCCGGTGGTTGCTTCGATAGGTTCCTTCTGATCTTGGGACTGGCCATGCCCGCGCGCGCCGGGATGGCGGGACCCGCCAGTCTCCGGCCCAGGCATCGCCGTCGCACGGCTGCGCGGCCTGCCCGTTCCGTTCGAGGGAAGGGATCTTGTGGCGCTTCAGGTGGAGGATCTGCGCAAGCTGTTCGACGGTGGAGGTTCCGCTGCTCCGGTGGAACTCTCCGGGGAGGCGTTCGGGTTCCGGTACGACCCGTTCCTCGCGGTCGTCACCGACGGCGTACTGCGGCTGGAGCACGCAACTGGCGACGGTGAGGCCGACCTTGAGGCTGCCGGTGCCGCAGTCTCCGCACTGCGCGCCGAGCCGGTGCCCGTACGCGTCACCTTCCACGGCCAGGGCGGCGAGGTGGCCGCGGTGACGCTCGCGGCCGAGCCCGCAGAACCCGGCGTCCCGGCCCATCCGCTGGCGCGCGGCCTCGGCCTGGAGTGCGCCCCCTTGCCATCGGCCGCCGCTCTCACGCGGTTCGACGTGCGGGCCGATGCCGAACGCCTGCTGCTCACGGGCACCGGCCCGAGCGTGCGACTGGCGCTGCTGTGCCAGGGCGTGCGGCTGCTCGTCGCCGAATTCCAGGACCGCGTCGGGCAGGCCTGGCGGATCGTCGCCACGGACAGCGATCTGACGCAGGAGCAGATTGCTTCTGCCGAAGCCGAGTTGACGGCCGAAGGGGCGCCCGTGCCGGCGCTCGCCGGGGGGCTGCCCGCCGGGACCTGGCTGGTGATGCCAGGCCCCGTGCTCGTGCCGGTGCGCGGCGGCGGTGATCACGCGCGGCCCGTGCTCGATGCGGCGCGCCGTGACGGGCTCGGCCGGGCCCTGCCGGCGAGGCCTGAACCGGCGCGCCCGTTGCCGGTGCGACGCCGCGGCCTTCTCGCCTTCGCCGGGCCCGAGGGCTTCACCGTCCTCGCCCCGGCCCCCGCAGCCCGCAGCCCGCGCGGCTGGGGCATCGGCAAGCCGTCCGACGGTGACGGCGTCGTGATCAGCTACAACAACCCGCCGCTGTCGGTCAACGGCGCCCTGGTGGCTCTGTCCGCCACACCGCCGTACCGCACGGTGCTGGGCGGTGTGCTGCTGGTGGATGCCGGTGTGGTGTCCGGCAGTGCGGTGGGCGCCTACGTCGTGCCGCAGGACTCCGGGCTCCAGCCGTCCGTCTTCGCGTTCGGCGCACTCGGCTCGGACAAGGGCATCGGGCCGTCGCCGTTCCAGGTGCGCGGAATCGCGCTCGGCCTGGGCTGGAACAGCCGGATCCGGCTGCCGGAGGTGGAGGCGATGAACGACTTCCCGTTCATCGCCGCGCTCGACACCCCCGGGACGATCGGGGGCAGCAGCGATCCGGTGCAGATCCTGAAGGCGATCACCGGCGGCGCCGATCCCTGGGTGCGCCCGGCCCAGGACGAGCTGTGGGTGGCGGCCGGGCTGGCGTTCAGCTGCTTCGAGGCCGTCACGGGCAGCGCGATGGCGGTCGTGCAGACCGGCGCGGACCTCACCATCGCCCTGCTCGGACTCGCCGCCACCGAGTACCCGCCGAACGGCGACCGCAAGTACGCCAAGGCCGAGCTCGGTATCGAGGTCGTCCTCAAGCCGAACAAGGGCGAGCTGCGGCTGGCTGCCGCGCTGACCCGCAACTCCTTCCTCCTGGACCCGAACTGCCGACTGCGCGGCGGCGTCGCGCTCGCCACCTGGTACGGGCCAAGCCGACAGGCCGGGGACTTCGTCTTCACCCTCGGCGGCTACCACCCCAGGTACCAGCGGCCCGACCACTACCCGGCGCCGGCCCGGCTCGGCTTCGACTGGGACCTGACGGGCAGCGTCACCGTCTCCGGCGGCGTCTACTTCGCGATCACCCCGTCCGCCGTGATGCTCGGCGGCGAGCTGGAGGTGAACTTCCACTCCGGGATGCTGCGCGCCTGGCTCGTCGCCAGGGCGGACGCGCTCATCCAGTGGCGCCCGTTCCATTTCGATATCGGCATCAGTGTCAGGATCGGCGTCCAGGCCCAGGTCAAGATCCTCTTCGTCAAGATCACCATCAGGATCGAGATCGGCGCGAGCCTGAGCCTGTTCGGGCCGCCGACCGGCGGCGAGGCCACCGTCCACCTGTGGTTCATCTCGTTCACCATCAAGTTCGGGGCCAAACGCGACGAGGGTGCGAAGTATCTGGACTGGGCCGGTTTCCAGGACATGCTGCCCCCGCCCGGCAGTCTCGTACAGATCCACGCCGGCGCGGGTCTGATCAGCGACGACCCGGTGGGCGGCGGGCACGGGCAGGCCTGGCTCGTCTCCTCGGCGGGATTCGACTTCAACGTCGAGTCCGCCGTTCCCATCACCGAGATGTATCTCGACCGCCGCTCCCATGCGCCGGTGGAGCGCGGCAGCCGGATCGGCGTGCGGCCCATGGGCGAAACGGGACGCACCAGCACCCAGGTCGTCGCGCTCACTCTGGAGGGCGCCCCGGTGCTGCTGACCGACAGCTGGCACGCCACGTTCAGCCGGACCTCCGTGCCGCAGTCCCTGTGGGGCACGGGCGCCCCGAACGTGCTGCCCGCACCCGGCGCCCAGCTGATCCACGAGCAGCTGACCGGCGTCAGGCTGGCCTCCCCGGCGACCGAGAACGGCAGGTCCACCGGCTACATCTCCGCCGAGCACCTGGCCTTCGACCCGATGGAGCCCGGCGACCAGCCGCTCGATCCCGACGCGGGCCCCGTCGGCCCCGAGCCGCGCCGCCTCGCCGGGGCCGCTGTCATCGACCGCATCCGCACCACCGTCGACGCCGCCCCGCAGCGCGCCGCCCGGCGCGCCCTCGCCGACGCCTTCACCGGCTTCGGCGTCGGCCTCGGTGGGCTCGACGGCGACCTGCCCGGGTATGTCCGCGCCTGCGAGACCGCCTTCACCGCCGCGCCCCTGCTCGTGTCGGCCAGCTGAGAGGTACGCCCCGTGACCACGCCCAACGTCGAGCACCGGATGCGGCTGTTCGACCACCGCATCCCGTCCCTGTCCGCCGGCAAGCACACCATCACCGTCGATCAGACCCTGGATGCGACCGGCGCCACCCTGCCCGCGCACCAGCAGCGCTTCGATGTGCGGGAACTGCGGTTCACCATCGCACCCACCGACGTCCAGGCCTGCTACCCGCTGCCTGGGGCGAGCGGCTCGTACAGCCAGATCCTGCCGCACATCACCCTGGACACCCCCGCCCTGCCGTGGCTGCGCCGGCTGCGCGGGCAGGCCAGGAGCGTGCCCTGGATGGCCCTGCTCGTCTTCCGTGAGGGCGAACTGCCCGGCGATGCGCAGGCGGTCGGCGCGGTCGACGTCCTGACGGTCCGCCAGCTCCTGGGCCGCGAGAAGCCCGGCCGGCCACCCAAGATCGAGGACGAGTACATCTTCGACGACGAGTGGGACACCGTCTGCACCACCGTCCTGGTGCCCGGCGCCCAGTTCACCGCCCTCGCCCCCACCCCCGCCGAGATGGGCATGCTCGCCCACGTCCGCGAAGGCGGGCCCCCCGACGCCACCCACACCCGCGCGGCGGACGAGCCCGAGCCGGAGCCCGACGTCGAGGACCTGAACGCGGTCGTCGTCGCCAACCGCTTCCCGGCCGTGAACGGCGGCATGCACGTCGTCCACCTGGTCTCCCTCGACGGCTTCGAGGACTACCTGGACGGCACGGCCCCGCCCGCCGAGGGGCTGCGGATGGTCTCCCTGTGGTCGTGGTCGTTCGAGTCCGTGTACGACACCGGCGTCGGCTTCGGCGACCTCGCCCACAACCTCGCCACCGGCCCCGACGCCCGACCCGACCTGCTGCTGCGCCGCCGCGCCCAGCGGCCCGCGCAGCCCACCGAGGCCCAGCGCGAGGCCCTGGACCGGCTGGAGTCCGGGGCCGCCGCCCTTCCCCAACGCCTGGACTCCGGCGAGCGCACCCTCGCCTACTACCGCGGCCCGCTCACCGCCGCCCCGGCCCAGAAACTGCCCGCGCCCGGCGAGGGCCGTGAGCGCCTGGAGTCGGCCGGCGAGGCCCTGGTCTATGTGGAGCGGCACGGCGTCTTCGACACCGGCTATGCCGCCGCGTTCAGCCTCGGCCGCCAACTATCCCTCGGCGACGCCCAGTTCCACACCGCCCTGATGGAGTTCCGCAAGGCCGCCCGCAGCGCGGCGCGCCGCCTGCTCACCCGCTCCGGTCCCGCCGGACGCGCGGCCACCGTCGAGGCGCTGACCGGCCACCCGGCACGTGACGCGTTCGACCGGCTGCTGACCGAGGCCGACGGCGCGCGGCTCAGCCGCGCACTGGACACGGCAGGCGCGCAGATCGCGGTCGGACACCGCCGCGCCGCCGCAACGCGTGCGACAGGCCCCGGCGCGCTCGCGGCGGCGACACTGCGAGCCACCGTCGCCCAGGCCGAGACCCACGGCCTGCTGCGTGCGGCCCTCTCGCACGAACTGGACCCGGTCGCCGCGTGGCTGGCACGGTTGCCGCTCCTGGAGATGATCCCGTTCGAGCACCTGGTGCCCGACCCCGCGATGCTGCCGCCCGAGTCCATCCGCTTCGCCTACACCGACCCGGACTGGGTGCGCGCGGCCGTGGACGGCGCGCTCAGCGTCGGCGTGGGCCACGCCCTGGACGCCGACCTCAACCAACTCGCCGCCGACGTCGCCGCCCCGCCGCCGTGCGCGGTACTGGTGCGTTCGGACCTCGTCCCCAACTGGCCGAAGATCATCATGGCGGCCTCCCGCGACGGCGAGAGCGTCGAGCCGGTGCGGCGCACCGTCTACGGGGACGACGTGCTGCTCATGCTCTACCCGGAGGTCATCGACACGTTCACGCTGGCCGAGCCGCCACAGGGCCTGCACTTCGGGTTCAGCGACATCGGCACGATCGAGCTGCGGCAGATCACCGGGGCGTCCGTCGGCGCGCCGATGGGCGAGTTCCCCGCCGACCCGGCCGACGACCGCTTCGCCCGCTTCCTACGCCCCGGCGGCCGGGACGTGCTCAACGTCGCGGGCCCGGGCGACGCGCTGCTGACCGCCCTCGGCGCGGCACACGACAACACGCCACTGAGCTCGGCCCAGTTCGCCCTCCAGATGATCAAGGCCCCGCAACTCCAGGAATTCGTCCGGCCGTGACCTCCAGGAAGCAGACGATGACAACGCAGCACACCACACGGCAGACGACGACCGGGCAGCGGGAGATGACGGCGGACAACACCCTCGTCGTCCCGGTCGAGGTCGCCGCCCTCGCGGTCAACGACCAGACCCGCATCACCGACGGCAGCTTCATCTGGCAACGCTGGCAGGCCGACTTCACCGCCCTGGCCTGGGACAATCTGCCGCCCGAACCCGTGCCGTTCACCTTCGAGGACTGGAGCAACGACCCCGGCCGGTGCGGCGTCTACCTCCAGTGGCAACTCCCCGAAGCCCTCACCCGCGGCCGCCACGACGAGATCGAGGGGATCGGCGACTTCCCCCTCGTCCCCAACCGCTGGCTGGTGGTCCGCTACCGCGCCGACACCCGCCAGACCCGCGCCTGGGTCGTGCAGAGCGACTACCTCGGCACCCGAGACGACGGCCAGCACGTGGTGCCCGGCACCGTCTCCTACCTCGACCCGGACGGCAACAGCGACGACGACGGCGAGTTGAAGGCCACCTTCATCGGGCGCCGGCACGAGCTGACCGCCGAGCAGCCGTGGCGCGAGCCCGCCGACGCCCGCACGCCGTTCCTGACCGCGATCGGCTCCGGCCTGCTGACGTTCACCGCCTTCCAGCCGTACAACGAGAACGTCTTCTCGCTCCACGACCCGCTGGACGACGTGGACGGCGACGCCCGCCTCAGCTACCACGTGAGCGGCTGGTACTCCGACCCCGCAGCCGACATCGCCGCCACCGGCGAACCGCTCGCCCAGCTGCTGGAGCGCCTCGAATGGCTCGCCCCGGCCGCCACCAGCACCACTGACCGCACCCTGTACACCGGCAGTGCGCTCGGCGTCCTCTGGCAGCCCGAGGGCGGCGTCCCCGTGTCGGACTGCCCGGGCCCCGACAACATCGCGGTCTGCGTGGCCAACAGCGCCGCCGAGGCCCTGGCCGCCCTCCCCGAGCAGAGCGGCGGCGAGGGCGCGCTCAGCGCCGACGAGGCCCGCCTGTTCGGGGCGTTCACTCTGGGCACCCTGGATGCCCTGGACCGCGACGACGGGGCAGGGGACGACCTGACCGCGCGCGCCGCCCACGCCACCGGCTTCGGCCCGGCCACCGCCGGCTTCACCTGGCGCGTCGTGGACGGCGACACGGCCGAGGCCCGCGCCGCGCTCACCACCGCCCAGCGCGCCGCCCGCCGGGAGTCGGAGGAGAACGTCGTCGCCGGCCTCAACCGCCTCCAGGCCGAGCACGACGCGCTCGCCCGCGACCTGGCCGCCGCCCAGGAACGCCTCTACCTCCTGTGGGCGCTCTCCCTGGAGAACCGGCCCCACCCCGACTTCGCGGACCGCATCGACGACGAGCTGAACCCCGCCGTACCCGACGGCGCCGCCGGCCGTGTCACCGAACTCGCCCGCCGCCTTGCCGCCAAGCGCGCCGAGATCCCGTGGGGCACCACACCCGCAGAGCTGGAGACGAACGCCGCCGCGTACGCCGCCCGGCAGGGGATGCGTTCGGCCGGGATCCTCAAGCGCATGCCCGCCGAACCCTACGAGGACTCCACCGACCCCGTGGTCCTCCTGCAGGGCGCGAACCTCAACGCCCCACTCACCCGCGGCTCCGCCCTGCCCTGCCGGCCCGCCGACCGCCTGGTCACCGCGATCGGAGCGATCAACGCAGGCACGGTCGTCACCGACGTCGCCCAGATCGCCACCGGCGGGCTGCCCGCCGTCGTCCCGGCCGCCCTCACCGAGTTCTTCATCCTCGCCCGCACCCCCGACCCGGGGACCGTCAAACCGGAGCAGGTCACCGGCGCGCTCCCCGAGTACGGCACCGAGGCGTGGCGCCAGCCCTGGCAGCCGCTCTACCTCATGTGGAAGGCCAGCTACACGCCGCTGGCCTACGCGGAGGACGGCCAGGCCCGTTGGCGCTTCGACGGCACCCGCTACCGCTGGACCGGCGAGGGGGAGGTCCCCGAGCCCGTCGAGATGATGGGCCGCCAGATCCTCACGCCCAGCGCCGGACACGCCCTCGCCGGACAGATCGACAACCACGCGGCCTACCGCGCCGACCTCCCCCAGGAGCTGATGCGCCAACTGCGCGAGGACGCCCGGCGCAAAGACCTGCTCTCCCAGAGCCTCGACGGGTTCGGCGCAACCCTCAGGCAGCGCGAACCCCGTGCGGGCCGGCGCCCGCCCGAGGCCGTCGAGAACCTCACCGGCCGGATCGACAGCCAGGCCCCGGTCCCCGGCACCCCGCCGAAGTACGGCGGCCAGCCCTGGAAGGACTCCGTCTTCCACGAACTGCGCGCCGGGCAGATGGCGTTCACCCGCCTCTCGGTCGTGGACCGATTCGGCCGGGCCGTCAACCTCATCGAGGACGAACTGCACTTCGAGCCCGTACGACCCGACCCGATGATCCCCGACCACCCCGTCCACGACCTCGCCGCCGACCGCCTCATCGAACTGGGCCCGCGCCTGCTCCAACCCGCCCGGCTGCGCCTGGACTTCCTCGCCGGCGGCCAGGACGAGGACATCGCCGTCACCCCCGGCGCCAACCCGGTCTGCGCCTGGCTGCTGCACAACCGCCTCGACCGCACCCTGGCCTGCTTCGACGCCGAGGGCGTGGCGCTGGGCGAACTGCGCGAAGTCCTGTCCCCGGACGGCCCGCGCGTCGTCGAGTGGGTCGCCCTGCCCGGTTCACCCATCACCGAACTCGCCCAGCTGGAAGCCCTCTCCAAGCACGCCTACCGCTTCCTCGCCGCCATCCGGCGACGCGGCCCGGCCGTCCTGGCCGCGGTGCGCGCCACCCTGGACGACTCCCTCGCCATGATCGACCCCGACGGGTCCGAGGACACCGGACTCGGCTTCCTGCTGGGCCGGCCCCTCGCCCTGGTCCGCACCCGCCTGGACCTGGAACTGTGCGGCCCCGCCCGCAGGACGGTCGCCTGGACGCAGGTCATCGACCCGCCGGAGCCGGACCTGCCCGACTATCAGTGGTTCGTACGGCTCGGCGAACCCGCGCACACCGACGACGGCCTCATCGGCTGCGTCCTGGACGACGACTACGACCACTTCGAGACCGTCATCGCACCGCGCGGCGACCACGGCGGCTACCTGCGCCAGATCCCCGCCGACGGCGAACCGCCCGTCCGCCTCTCCTTCGGCGGGCAACCGGCCCTGGCCACCCTCCTGGTCGACCCGCGCGTAGCCGTCCACGCCACCACCGACATCCTGCCGACCGGCACCGTCCACGTCCCACAGGAGTTCACCGCACGGGCCCTGGCCCGCATGACCGTCGGCTTCCGCGCCGGCCCGCTGCTGGCCGCCGAGGCCGCCGGCACTGCGGTCATGCCCGCCCCCGCCACGGTCACCGGCACCTGGGCCTGGGCCGAACCGCACGGCACCGGCTGGCGCACCCTGCCCATCACCGTCCCCGACCCCGCCGCCCTGCCGCTGGGCCGCCCGGAAGTCCGCTCCGGCTTCCTGGTCCTCGGCGACGCCCTCACCGCCGCCAACCACAGCCAGAACGGACCCACCCCATGAGCCTGACCGTCTCCCAGTCCGTCGCCTCCGAAGGGCCCGAGACCGCCTCCTCCGACCAGTCCGGGCTGGCGTACGAGATGAACACCAGCCCCGACCCGGTGCGCGTCTCGCCCGCCACCGGACCGCTGGAGAAGGCCGACATCGTGATCGTCGGCAGCCACCAGGGCTTCAACCAGATCGAGATCCGGCGCATCACCGTCGGCTTCCCGATCGGTGACCTCTCCCACGCCCTGACCGAACACCTGAAGGAGATCGAGGCCACCGTCAACCACGGCGGCACGAGCTGGACCCCCTCCCACAACGAGGCCGAGCAGGAGATCGTCTTCAACGCGCCGGGCGGCGCCACCGTCGTGGACCCCGGCCAGGGCGTCACCATCCAGCTGCGCAACATCCCCGTCAACCGCCAGGTCGGCACGGTCCCGCTCACCGTCGTCGTCAGCTGGCGCCGGGTCGGCACCGGCTCCTACAAGGACGACATCGACCTGCTGCCCGTCGGCAAGTTCCCGCCCACCTTCCGGCTCGACAACCTCCGCGCCAACCCGATCTCCCTCGAACACAGCGGCAGCACCACGCTCACCTGGGAGGCATCCGAGGGCGCCACCTACAAGCTCCTCTACGGAACGGCCGAGATCGACGTCACCAAGGTCCGCACCTACACGGTCAACAACCTCAGGCAGACCACGCCGTTCTACCTGCGCGGCACGGCGCAGTCCGGCAACACGACCGTCGAGCGCACGCTCACCACCCTCGTGACCGTCACGGTGCCAGACCTGGAAGTCACCAACCTCTACGTCAAGGGCACCCTGAGTACCCTGCGCCTCTCCAACCTGATGTGCATGAACTTCACCGCCAAGGACGGCTGGAGCGCCCCGGTCGCGGTATCGGTGCACTCCGGGGCCAAGCCGCCGGCCGTCGCCGCCCACAACGGGCGCCTGCACTGCGTGCACCGGGCCCTGATCGGCGACTACCTCATGTGGACCGCCTCCGCCGACGGCGTGGACTGGCTCCCCGACGAGACCCTCGACTTCCGCAGCCCCGACAACCCGGCGCTGGCCTCGTTCAACTCCAAGCTGTACTGCGTCTTCCGGGGCATGGACAACAGGCTGGCCTGGAGCACGTACGACGGGACACGCTGGAGCGAACCCCAGCTGATCGACCTGTACACCACACACGCACCGGCCATCGCCACCTTCGAAGGCAAGCTGTACTGCGTGTTCCGGGCCGACGACAGTCGGGTGCTCTGGACCACGTACAACGGGACGAGCTGGAGTACAGCGTCACAGTTGGTGACCGCCACAAGCTCCGGCGCCGCAGCCCTGACCATCGGCCCCGGCCGGACGGCCGGAACCCAAGCACTGCACGCACTCGTCAACAGCGGCGGGAGGTGGCTGCAGACCCAGACGCCCTTCAACCAAATCGGCACAATCTACGACGGGGAGCAACCCAACCCGCACGGGCCGGCCGCCCTGGCCACACTCGGCCAGACCATCTACCTCGTCCGCCACGGCGAGGACGACGCGTACCTCATTCAGCAAACGCAACCCAGTAGCTCGAGCTCGTGGGGCAGGGCCTCATCCCTCGTCACCAACACCACCAAGGACGCGGCCGCCATGACCGTCTTCAACGACAAGATCTACCTGTTCTACATGCGCTGAGCCGCACTCAGACAGGCCGCGGCAGCCCTGCGGCGGTTCTGTGACCAGGGCTGCAGATTCGCAGACGGATCGGTCGCGTTCACCGGCGCATCCAGCGTCGCCATCGTGCGCCACCGGTACCGCGGGGCACGTGTCCCGACCCCGTGGACGATCGAACCGGCAACCCTCACGGGCTGACCACCGGGCAAGACACGTGGAGAGCCGGATGCGGAGCGGAGAAGAGCACCGCGGACTTCCTGACCCGCCCCAAAGCCGAAGGTGCGGCCCGGATGGTCAGACCATCCGGGCCGCACTCTTGGACAGCGTCAGCGAGGGGAACCGTAGCGAAGATCCACGAAGGCACCCACCAGTCCACCGAGCGTGACGGCGGGTACGAGCGCCGCCCAGGGGTCGCCAGCCAACGCGCCTGAGATCATCGCCAGGGCGATGACAGCCAACGCGATCATCCGGGCCGGCATCGACCGCGGTAGCAGCTGTACAGGGTGACCGCTCCGTCGTTGCCGAACCAACCTGACGGCGAGCAGAACTGCCGCGGCCACAAGGAGCGGCGGCACCATTACGTGCGCGGAACTTCCCATGCCGTTCGCCCTTCTGGACGGTTGGTTACCGTACCCGCCACTGTACTCGTAGGCCGTGAACAGGGGTATCTTGATTTCCACGCACTGGTTGTCGTTCTGGGCGTTCCAGGCAACTCGCGAAATGTTTGTCGCGTTCAGGACCCCGTATACGTTGAACGGCGGCGGAGCAGCAACGAAGACAACCGCCAGGAACGCAGAGTCCGCCGCTACGTGGCCGGTTTCGTTCTTGTCGAAGTACACGGTTCCAGTGACCCAGCCCCAGGTCCACTTCGGGTCCGCCACAACGGGATCCTTGGGGTGGGAAGCAGGCACAACCTCGGCCAGGAGCTGCGGCCATGTCAGCACCTCCCGCCACTGCCCGCCCGTCTTGAAGCGCCGGATCACGCCCTCGAACTGCTGCCGCAGCCGCTCGGGGTACGGGCCGTACTCACCGATCGGCAGGTACGGCTCGATGAACTCCCGTTCCGCACCAGTCAGTTGCATTCGCGTCGCGCGGCATGATCTACAGGATCAGGCCTCACTGCGAGAGCGAATCCCACAAATTGATCACGACCCGATACCCGCCCTAGTCCGAGTACAGCGCTGTCAGGCGAGGCAGCCGCCGGCTCAGCTCGTCGCCGTCATCAAAGTCGAAGTCCCATACCGGATCCAGAGCCGGGTGCCGGATGGTGAAGGCGTCGTTGGGGAGGTTCTCCCCGGTGGCAATCCGGTGGGCGTCCCAGGCGATGCTCAGGGATTCTTCGCACTCGATGTCGATCCCGTCTACGGCAAAGGCGCGTACGGCGGGGAGTTCGGCGAGCGCGTCAGGATCGGCGATGATGCACTCGAAGGTCGTACGGCCCTGTGTGATCAGCCAGCCACGGAAGTAATCGAACCCGTCGTCGGAGCATCCGCCGTTGATCACGTAGGCGGCACCCCAAAGCGGGGACCTGTAAGAGTCGGCCATCAGGTCCCACAGGATCTGCTGGGCGGCGACGATCTCTTGGGCCGGGCGAAGCGCGAGCAGCGCGGCGGCCCGGTGGGCTACGGCTTCACCGTTGTCCGGGGCCGGCACCTGTGAGCGGGCTTCCTCGATCAGCTTCCAGAACTGCTGGGTGTCCATGGCCGCTGAGCATGCCACCGGTCTCTGACAGAGCGGTCCCGGCCGGAGAGGTTCCAGCCGGTGCAGGCCAGGTTGGCGGGTATCGCGAGGTGGGTGGACTCGCTGGTGTCGGCGCACTGGTTCTGCTGCACAGCTTCCCAGGCGGGACCCGGCCAGCAGGTATCTTCGGAGCCAATCCCTGGCAGGGTGAACGAATGACGACGAACCGCGACTACTCATCCGATCTCCAACCCACCGGCCTCAAACTGTGGTCGGACAGCACCCCGGCTCACAGCGATCTCCTTGCGGTGAAAGCGCTCGTCTACGACCCCTGTGGGTTCACCTGCTCGCAGCCAGTTCCCGAAGCCGAGAGTGCCGCCTACGCCGCCCACGAATTCACCCTCGACGGCCTCTCCATCCGGTTCCGCGCAGCCAAGACGACCCCCACCAAGGTCGGACAATTCGTGACCGTATGGAAGAGGTCCCCGGGCGGCCCCATCCAGCCCTTCGACACCACGGACCCCATCGACCTCATCGTCATCAGCACCCGCGACCATCACCACTTCGGCCAGTTCATCTTTCCCATGGACGCGCTCCGTCAGCACGGTGTCGTATCAACAAACGGTGTCGGTGGGAAACGAGCCTTCCGCGTCTACCCGCCCTGGGTGACCACCACCAACCGCCAGGCCAGCAGCGCGCAGGCCTGGCAGCTGGACCACTTCCTGCACCTGCACCAGGACGGGCCCATCGACTCCGCCCGCGCCCATGAGCTCTACCACCCATAGGACGGCGCTGGCACAACACAAGACCGACCAGCCGGTCACACGATCCCTGATCGCCTACGACCACTGATCATTCGGAATGACTCGTCTAGTGGGAAACGATCACGTCGAGCGTGGGAACAGGCCTTGCTCAGTGCCCACAAAGGTCCTGATCAGGGAGTTTCGTCGGTGTCCCACAGAGGTCCTCGGACCCAATGCGGCCGGGGGGGGCGCCCCCCCCCCGGGGGGGGCCCCCCCGGGGGGGGGGGGGGGGGGGGGGGGCCCCCCCCCCGGGGGCCCCGCCCCGGGCCCCCCGGGCGGGGGGGGGCGGGGCGGG
>NZ_JBIUUS010000071.1:0-15727 GCF_044742585.1 Kitasatospora sp. NPDC087861 | reverse complement strand
ACCCCAGAAGAATCTGAGGCCGGGGATGTCAACATATCTGGCGTTGACTTTTGGCACGCTGTTGAGTTCTCAAGGAACGGACACTTCCTTCAGGCCGCCTTCCAGCGGGCCCTCCGGGCGCTTCGTTCTTTCGTGTTTCCAGCTTACCAGATGTTTTCCGCTCCATTTTCCGGAGTTTCATTCATCCGATTTCCCGAACTGGTCAGGTTCGCTTTCCGCAACGCCCTCCACATTAGCGCATTCCGGATGTTTACCGAAATTCACATTCACCACAGTTGACGGGGACGCCAACAGACCCAAGTGAATGGGCGTCGAGGTGAGAGTGGGTCTCGCAGAGTGGGGTGGCCGCTTCAGCGACTCGTTCAACACTAGGCCACCCGGACGACATCGTCAAACGCCGAGGGCGGGATCCGGCTGGATCCCGCCCTCGGTGGTCGAAGCCGCAGGTCAGCGGCGTCGTGTTTCAGTCACGCCGTAGCCGGAACCAGCTCCGCCGCCGCCAGGTTGCGCTTGCCGCGACGCAGTACGAGCCAGCGGCCGTGCAGCAGGTCAGCCTCGGCCGGCGCTGCCTCCTCGTCCGTCACCTTGACGTTGTTGAGGTACGCGCCGCCCTCCTTGATCGTCCGACGGGCGGCCGAGCGGCTCGGCGCCAGGCCGACGGCGACCAACAGGTCGACCACCGGCTGGAGTTCGGACACCTCGGCCTTCGGGACCTCGGCCAGGGCGGCGGCCAGGGTCGGGGCCTCCAGGTCGGCGAGGTCGCCCTGGCCGAACAGCGCCTTGGATGCGGCGACCGCGCGCTCGTACTGCTCGGCGCCGTGGACGAGGGTGGTGAGCTCCTCGGCGAGGGCGCGCTGGGCGAGGCGGGCGGCAGGGCGCTCGGTGGTCTCGCGCTCCAGCTCCTCGATCTCCTCCTTCGAGCGGAAGCTGAAGATCCGCAGGAAGTTGGGGACGTCCCGGTCGTCCGCGTTCAGCCAGAACTGGTAGAAGGCGTACGGGGTGGTCAGCTCGGGGTCGAGCCAGACCGTGCCGGACTCGGTCTTGCCGAACTTGGTGCCGTCGGCCTTGACGATCAGCGGTGTGGCCAGCGCGTGGACGGACTTGCCGTCGGCCTTGCGGATCAGGTCCGTGCCGGCGGTCAGGTTGCCCCACTGGTCGCTGCCGCCGGTCTGCAGGGTGCAGCCGTAGCGGCGGTTCAGCTCCAGGTAGTCCATGCCCTGCAGGATCTGGTAGCTGAACTCGGTGTAGCTGATGCCCGCGTCAGAGTTGAGCCGTCGGGCGACGGCCTCCTTCGCGATCATGTTGTTGACGCGGAAGTACTTGCCCACGTCGCGCAGCAGGCTGATGGCCGACATCCCGGAGGTCCAGTCCAGGTTGTTCACCATGCGCGCCGCGTAGGGACCCTCGAAGTCGAGGAAGCGCGAGATCTGGCCGCGCAGGCGCTCGACCCAGCCGGCCACCGTCGCTGGGTCGTTGAGGACACGCTCGGCGGTGGGCTTCGGGTCGCCGATCAGGCCGGTGGCGCCGCCGACCAGGCCGAGCGGGAGGTTCCCCGCCTGCTGGATGCGGCGCATGGTGAGGATCTGCACGAGGTTGCCGAGGTGCAGGCTGGGGGCCGTCGGGTCGAAGCCGCAATAGAACGTGACCGGGCCGTCCGCGAACGCCTTGCGCAGTGCGTCCTCGTCAGTGGACAGGGCGATCAGCCCACGCCACTGCAGCTCGTCGACGATGTCCGTCACGGTCACGCTTCTCCTTCGATCGGGCGCCCGGCCGGTGGCGGCCCGGTTCTGTCGGGCCCCGGGTCGGAACGACTCCAGCGTGGTAGAGCCTACGCGGTCGGGGCCAGCAGGTTTTCCCCGAGGCATCGTGCCGGGCTCCTCCCCCGGCCCCTCCGGGTTCCTCCCCGATACCGGAAATTCCGTTGTTCGTCGGCTACGGGCCCGTTCAGAGTGGTGTCACCGCCGTGCGGCGGCAGTGACGTGTGTGGAGACGGTCGTGCCGCCGTGGCACGCCCGCGGGAAGGGTGTGCCAAGTGCGCAACACGCTGGTGCTGAACGCGAGCTACGAGCCCCTGACGACGGTGTCGCTCCAGCGCGCCGTCGTCCTGGTGCTCCAGGACAAGGCGGTGGTGGAGCAGGCGCATCCGCTGCGCACGATCCGGGGGACGGGCGTCAGCGTCCCGGTGCCGCGGGTGATCAGACTGCAACGCTACGTACGGGTGCCGTTCCGACAACAGGCGCCGTGGTCGCGGCGGGGTGTCCTGGCCCGGGACCAGCACCTGTGCGCGTACTGCGGGCGGCGGGCCACCACGGTGGACCACCTGCACCCCAGGTCGCGCGGTGGGGAGGACAGCTGGCTGAACACCGTGGCCGCGTGCGCGGAGGACAACCAGCGCAAGGCGGACCGGACGCCGGAGCAGGCCGGGATGAAGCTGCTGCGCCGGCCGTTCGTGCCGACGCCGCAGGCCACCCTGATGCTGGCGCTCGGTCTGCGCGGCTCGGAGGCCCGGGAGCTGGCCGACTGGCTGCCGCCCGTTCCGGGCCAGTCCGCTCCGGCGGCCCTCCCCGCAGCGTGAGCAGCCCTCCGGAGTCGTACGGCGAGCCCGCTGGCCCGCGGGCGAGCCCGGCGACGCGTGCGACGGGACGGGCAGGGGCGGCGAGGCCGGCCGCGAGCGACGGGGCCGGGGCTAGCCCTTCGCCTGGTAGCCCGCCGCCGTGCCGTAGTTGGCCGAGTGCTCGGGTATCACGACCACCCGGCCGCCGCCGATCAGCACCCGTCCGGAGACCAGCAGCGAGCCGGTGCCCGGCGGGAAGTTTCCGCCGGTCGCCTCCTGCCCACCGGCCAGCGGGAACCGGCTGAGGCGGGCGGGCTGGTCGCGGCGTTCGTCGGCGGCGAGCACCAGCGCGCCGCCGTCGACGCCGACCGCCCGGACGGTGCCCTTGGCGGCGGTCGGCGCCTTCCAGCGCTGCTTGCCGGTGTCGAGGTCGTAACCGACCGCCACGACCGGTCCGCCGCCGTTCGCCGGGACGAGCGTGGTGACCATCGTGCGGTCCCGGAAGAACACCTCGGGAGTGGCCGAGAACGTGCCGTGGCCGACGTCCAACCGGCCGCCGTCGCCGACCACCGGGATCTCGGCGGCCGGGTCGCCGCCCGCTCCCCAGGCGAACACCCGGTCGTCCGCGGGCTTCTCGCCCGTGGTGAGGACGACGGAGGGCTCGGCGGAGAGGACGGTCACCGTCTTCGGCCGGTTGTTCAGGCCGCGCCACCAGGCGACCTTGCCGTCCGCCGTGTTCAGTGCGACGGCCTGGTCGGTGGGGGTCGAGTCGGCGCAGGAGGAGGCGACCAGCACGGTCTTGCCGGTGACGCCGCCGGACAGCGTGCAGAACTTGCCCTGCCCGGTGTACTGCCAGACGTCCTTGCCGTCCGCGGCCTCCCAGGCGACGGCCCGGTCGTCGCCGACCGCGATCACCTTGTCCTCGGCGACGCCGATCCGCGCGCCGTAGGCGCCCTTGGTATCCGAGACGGTCTTCGTCCACGCGGTCTTGCCGGTCTTGGTGTCCACCGCGGCGACCAGGGTGCACGGGCTCTTCGGGTCGGCCTGGGCCCGGAACAGCACCGCGCCCAGCCCGGCCTGGTTCACACCCGCCGACAGCCCGCACGGGACGGCCCCGGCGGCCGGCGGCTCGACCGACCAGACGGGCTTGCCCGCCGCCAGGTCGTAGGCGCGCACGCCGGCGGCGTCGGCCCGGACCACCGCGTCGGCCAGCAGCCAGCTGCCGACCAGCGTGTCGTCGCCCGCCTGGCCGGCCGCGGCGGGCTGGGCGGACCAGACCCTGGTGTGCGCGACGGCGAAACCCGGCTCCCCACCGCTGTCGGCGGCCGCCGTCCCGCCGCCCTCGGCACCGACCATCAGACCGGCCGTGATCAGCACGCCCAACGCGGCCACCCCGGCACCGGTGCGCACCAGCAGGGTCCGCCGACTGGGCACGTGCTCGCCGGAGAGCACGGCTCCGGCGGCGGCCCGGGCCTTGGCCGAGAGCGAGGAGCCGGCCTGCGAGGAACCGGCCTTCGAGGAGTTGGCCTTCGAGGAACCGGCCTTGGGGGAGCCACCCCGCCGGGCGGCGGCCCGCGACGACGCGACGGGTTCGGCCTCCGGCTCCGGCTCGGACTCCGTGGGCGGTTCCGCCGCAACGGGCTCCGCGTCCTCGATGTGCACGTACCCGTCGGCCGAGTACTCCGCCCCCGCCGGAACGTACAGCCCCTCCCCCGCGGGCTGCTGCGGGACGGCGTACGGCTCGTACGGCTGCTGCCCGTAGGCCGCGAACTGCTCCGCGGACTGGTCCGCGAACTGCTCCGGGTACTGGTGGTACGCCCGGTGCTGCTCCTCGGCGTAGCCGCCCTGGACATGGCCGCCCTGCACGTACCCGGTCTGGCCGTACTCGCCCTGCCCGTACTGCAGGGTCTGCCCGTACCCGCCGTCCCCGTACGCGCTCTGGCCGTAGCCCGCCGTCGTCTGCCAGTACTCCTGCTGCGACAACTGCTGCGGCTGCTGGGGCTCCTGCGACTGCGACTGCGACTGCGACTCGTGGTACCCGCCGCCCAACCAGACCTGCTGGCCGTGCTGGCCGTGCTGGCCCTGGGGGTACCACGGCTGCTGCTGGGCGTCTCCGAAGGGCTCCTGCGCCATCCGTTCCGTCCCTCCCGAGCCGCCTGCCAATGTGCGGCAGTCAGCATCTCACGCCCGTCGGAGCGCGCCACCCCGGCCTCGGTCGGCCCGCAGCTCAGCCCGCGGACTCGGCGCGCAGCGCCTCGTCGATCCGGGCGGCCAGGCCGAAGTCCAGGCCGGTGAGCCCGCCCGCGCTGTGGGTGGAGAGGACGAAGCGCAGATTGCGCCAGCGGATGTCGATGTCGGGGTGGTGGTCGAGCGCCTCGGCCTGCCCGGCGACGGCGACGACCACCCGGATCGCCGCCGGGAAGTCGGGGGCGGCGGCACTGCGGGCGATGCTGTCGCCCTCCCGGGTCCACTGCGGCAGCGCCGCCAGGGCCGCCGTGATCTCGTCCTCGCTCAGCCGTGCCCTGCTGCTCATCGAAGCGCTTCCGTTCGTCGTCCGGTCAGGCCTGTACCCCGAGGAACATACCGAGCCGGGGCCGCCCGCAGCGGGCGACACAGCCCCGCGCGGACAACCTCCTGACGGATGCTCAGCTCATCAGCAGCTTGGTGACGGCGACGAGGCCGACCACCACGATGATCCCGCGCAACGCGGTCGGCGGGAGGCGGCGGCCGACCTTGGCCCCGACCATGCCACCGACCAGCGAGCCGGCCGCGATCAGCCCGGCGGCCGCCCAGTCGACGGTGGAGGTGAACAGGAAGAAGAGCGCGGCGACGCTGTTGACGATCATCGCCAGGGCGTTCTTCACGGCGTTGATCCGCTGCAGGTCCTCCTGGAGCAGCATGCCCATGAGCGCCATCAGCAGGACGCCCTGCGCGGCGCCGAAGTAGCCGCCGTAGATGCCGGTGAGGAAGACCCCGACGAGCAGCACCCAGCTGCCGTCCGGGTCCCCGTCGGGGCGGCGGCGGGCGGCGACCGCCTTGGCGACCCGGGGCTGGACCACCACCAGGACGAGGGCGAGCAGGATCAGCACCGGGACGATCGCGTCGAAGGCGCCGCTCGGCAGCCTGATCAGCAGCAGCGCCCCGACCAGTCCGCCCAGCAACGAGGCGGTGCCCAGGCGCAGCAGTCGACGCCCCTGCCCGGCCAGCTCGCGGCGGTAGCCGATCACGCCGCTGAGCGAACCGGGCACCAGGCCAAAGGAGTTGGAGACGTTGGCGGTGACCGGTGGAAGGCCGACGGCGAGCAGCACCGGGAACGTGATCAGCGTGCCGGAGCCGACGATCACGTTGATCATCCCGGCGCCGACGCCCGCCACCAGGACGGCGATCGCTTCCCAGAGCGTCATGGGTCACCTCTCCTCTCGGTCCTGTCCGAGGGGATCATGCCGGACGGCCGACCGGCCGGACCAGGGCCGCCCACGATTCGGGACGTACGCCACAGCACCAGGGGCCTGCCACCGTACGGTGGCAGGCCCCTGGGAGCGCCTTCACGGACCGGCCCCGGCCCGGAAGAGGCTCAGCCGGTCACTCCGGGTCGATCTTGCGGTACTCGCGGGCCGGGTCCACCCGGGGGCGGGCGGCACCCTTCTCGGTGTCCACCGGGCGCGGGCCGGCCGCCGGGTCGAGCGGCACCTGGGTGGCCGCGGGGGCCGCGGGCGGGATGCTCGGGGCGGCGACCGCACCGCCGTTGGCGTTGCCGGTCAGTCCGCCGAACGCGCCGCCGAGGCCCTTGAGGGCGTCGCCGACCTCGCTGGGGATGATCCAGAGCTTGTTGGAGTCGCCCTTGGCCAGCTCGGGCAGGGTCTGCAGGTACTGGTAGGCGAGCAGCTTCTGGTCGGCGTCGCCGTCGTGGATGGCCTCGAAGACCGTCCGGATCGCGGCCGCCTCACCGTCGGCGCGCAGCACCGCGGCCTGCGCCTCACCCTCGGCCCGCAGGACGTCGGCCTGCTTCTCACCCTCGGCCTTGAGGATCTGGGCCTGCCGCTGGCCCTCGGCGGTGAGGATCGCGGCGCGCTTGTCACGGTCGGCGCGCATCTGCTTCTCCATCGAGTCCTGGATGGAGGTCGGCGGCTCGATCGCCTTCAGCTCGACGCGGTTGACCCGGATGCCCCACTTGCCGGTGGCCTCGTCCAGGACGCCGCGCAGGCCGGCGTTGATGACCTCGCGCGAGGTCAGGGTGGATTCGAGGTCCATCGAGCCGATGATGTTGCGCAGCGTGGTGACGGTCAGCTGCTCGATGGCCTGGATGTAGCTCGCGACCTCGTAGGTGGCCGCGCGCGGGTCGGTGACCTGGTAGTAGATCACCGTGTCGATGTTGACGACCAGGTTGTCCTGGGTGATCACCGGCTGCGGCGGGAACGGCACGACCTGCTCGCGCAGGTCGATCCGGTTGCGGACCCGGTCGATGAACGGGACGACGATGTTCAGCCCTGCGTTGAGCGTCCGGGTGTAGCGGCCGAAGCGCTCCACGATCGCGGCGCTGGCCTGCGGGATGACCTGGATCGTCTTGATCAACGCGATGAAGGCCACCACGACCAGGACGACCAGGACGATAAGGACGGGTTCCACGGACTCTCCCCTAGATGACCAGGGCGGTCGCGCCCTGGATTTCGACGACGTCGACCTGCTGTCCCGGTTGGTACACGCTGTCCGGGTGGAGCGCGCGGGCCGACCAGATCTCGCCGTTCAGCTTGATCCGTCCGCCCTCCCCGTCGACGGTTTCCGCGACGACCGCGGTGGCGCCCTGGAGCGCCTCGATGCCCATCTTGATGTGCGGGCCCTGCCGCAGCTGCCGGTAGGCGATCGGGCGGACGACGACCAGCAGCGAGACCGAGACCGCGATGAAGGTCAGGGTCTGCCAGACCGCTCCCGCACCCAGCCCGGCCACGCCGGCGGCCGCCAGCGCACCGACCGCGAACATGGCGAACTCCGGCATCGCGGTCAGCACCAGCGGTATGCCGAGCCCGACGGCGGCCAGGAGCCACCAGATCCAGCTGTCCACGTGTCCATCCTAGGGAGCGAAGGGCCTTCGAGGCGGACAGTTCCCGCAGGTCGAGGGGCGGAAACCGGTCGCACGTGCGACCGGTCTCCGGAGACCCGGCGGGCGTGGCGTACGGAGGGGCGGCGGGGGCTCAGCCCAGCGGCAGGCCCTGCGCCGACCAGCGGTCCCCGTGGCGCTCCAGGGTGAGCGGCAGGCCGAAGCACTTGGAGAGGTTACGGGCGGTCAGCTCGGTGTCGATCGGACCGGCGGTGAGCACCTTGCCCTGGCGGATCATCAGGACGTGGGTGAAGCCCGGCGCGATCTCCTCGACGTGGTGGGTGACCATCGCCATCGCCGGGGCGAACTCGTCCTGGGCGAGTGCGCCGAGCCGGCGGACCAGGTCCTCGCGGCCGCCGAGGTCCAGGCCGGCCGCCGGCTCGTCGAGCAGCAGCAGCTCGGGGTCGGTCATCAGGGCGCGGGCGATCAGGGTGCGCTTGCGCTCGCCCTCGGAGAGGGTGCCGAACTTGCGGCCGGTGAGGTTGGACATGCCGAGCCGGTCGAGCAGCGCGAGCGCGCGGGACTCGTCGGACTGCTCGTAGGTCTCCTGCCAGCTGACCGTCATGCCGTAGGCGGCGGTCAGCACGGTCTGCAGCACGGTCTGCTCGGCCGGCAGCTTGTCGAACATGGCGGCGCCGGCCAGCCCGATCCGGGAGCGCAGTTCGAAGACGTCGACCTCGCCCAGCTTCTCGCCCAGCACCGACACCTTGCCCGCGGTCGGGAACAGGTAGGTGGCGGCGATCTGCAGCAGCGTGGTCTTCCCGGCGCCGTTGGGGCCGAGGATGACCCAGCGCTCCCCCTCGGAGATGGACCACGAGACCTGGTCGACCAGCGCGCGCCCTTCCCGGACCACGGATACGTCCACCAGCTCCAGCACGTCGCTCATGCCTACGCCTTCCCCAATACAAGAATCTCGGCCGTCGGTGCGGGCGGCGAGCCTACTCCGGCAGCCGGTGGGCACGGGGTGGGTGCGCCGCACACGCATGGGCAAACCTACGCCACGCGGATGACCGCCGATTCCGTAGGCTGGCCGGATGCTCGCGACTCCTGCCGACAATCCGTACGAAGAACCCCGTTCGGGGCGGCTGGCCGCGTGGGGCAACGCCCTGCTGGCCGGTCTGGTGCCGCCCGACAACGCCGCCGCGGCCGTTCTGGGCGACGACGAGAGCCACCGGGTGACCGGTCTGCCCGGGGACGAGCCGGGCGAGCGGCACGGCCTCACCTGGGCGTTGGGACGGCTGCGGGTGCTGGGCGTGAAGGGCCTGCGGCTGGCTCTGCCGTCCGCCGGGCACCCGCTCGGGCTGACCGGCCCGGCGCGGTTCAACGAGCTCGCGATGGGCGCCGGCGAGGCGGTGCTGGCGGTGGGCGTCCCGCTCGGGCTGGTGCCGGAGGTGACGGTGTTCGGCCCGGCCGGGGACCGCTCGGCGACGGTGCTGTGGCGCTGCCTTGAGATCAACGACACACCGCCGGCCGACGTCCCGTCGCTGCAGGAGGCCGAACGGGAGCTGGCCGACGGGCTGCGCGAGGCGACCGTCCTGTTGACCCGGCTGGACGTGGCGGGCGCCGGGCCGGAGGCGCTGCGGGCGCTGGAGGCGTACCGCAGGCGCGGGCACGTCGAGCTGCTGGCGCCGGGGTACCCGGCGCGCGCCGTGCGGGTGCTGGAGTCGGCCCGGCAGGTGTCGGCGCTGCTGGACATCGCCGCGGGCGGGCACGGCGCGGCGGTCAGCGCCTCCGAGATGGCGGCGCGGCAGTCGGTGCTGGCGCCGCTGCGGCGCACCGCCCGGCGGGCACAGGTGGCGGCGTACAACGCGCTGGTCGACGAGCGCGAGGAACACTAGCCGCGCCAGGACCGGTCAGCCGTCCCCCCGGGCCTCGCCGTTGCGGACGGCCCACAGCGCCGCCTGGGTGCGGTCCGCGAGGTCCAGCTTCATCAGGATGTTGGAGACGTGGGTCTTCACCGTCTTCTCCGACAGGTGCAGGCTGCGGGCGATCTCGCGGTTGGAGCGGCCGTCGGCGATGTGGCCGAGGACCTCGCGCTCGCGTTCGGTGAGGGTGCCGCCGCGGCCCTGCGGGGCGCGCGGGCCGTCGTCGGCGAGCAGCGCCTCGGCCAGTTCCGGCTGGAGCAGGACGTGGCCGGCGTGCACCGAGCGGATCGCGCCGGCCAGCGCCTCCGGGTCGACGTCCTTGTAGACGTACCCGGCGGCGCCGGCCCGCAGCGCGGGGACCATCGTGCGGTGCTCGGTGAAGCTGGTCACGATCAGGATCCGGGCCCGGCTGCCCTCCCCCTTGAGCGTGCGCAGCGCCTCGATGCCGTCGACGCCGGGCATCTTGAGGTCCATCAGCACGACGTCGGGGTCGAGCTCGCGGGCGCGGTCGACGCCCTCCGCCCCGTCGGCGGCCTCGCCGACCACCTCGATGTCGTCCTGGACCTCCAGGAACGTGCGCAGCCCGCGGCGAACCACCTGATGGTCGTCCACCAGCAGGACACGGATCGACGGCGTGCTGTCAGGCACCGGGGACCTCCATCTCGACGAGCGTCCCCCGGCCGGGGGCGGACTCCAGGGTGAGCGTGCCGCCGACGGCGGCCGCGCGGTCGCGCATCGAGGCCAGGCCGAGGTGGCGGCCCGCCCGGCGGACGGACTCGGGGTCGAAGCCGTGCCCGTCGTCGCGCACCCGCAGGACGGCGCCGCGCGCGGGCGTGCCGGCCAGGGTGACGGTGACGCGGCCGGCGCCGGAGTGGCGCAGCGCGTTGTGCAGCGCCTCCTGGGCGACCCGCAGCAGGGCGGCCTCCTGCGCGGGCGGCAGGGCGCGGACCTGGTCGGCGGCGAAGGCGACGTCCGCGGTGTGGGCCCGGTCCAGGACCTGCACCTGGGAGGCGAGGGTGGCGCTCAGCCCGTCCTCCTCCAGCGCGGCGGGGCGCAGCTCGACGACGACGGCGCGCAGTTCGTCGGCGGCCTCGGCCGCGAGCCGGGCGACCTCGGCGAGTTCGGCGCGGGCCCGGGCCGGGTCGCGGTCGACGAGCGTGGCGGCGGCCTTGGCGGTGAGCCGCAGCGAGAAGAGCTTCTGCGAGACGGCGTCGTGCAGGTCGTGGGCGATGCGGGCGCGTTCGCCGGCCAGGGTGAGTTCGCGGCTGCGCTCGTACAGGCGGGCGTTGGACAGGGCGAGGGCGGCGTGCGCGGCGAGTATCCGCAGCAGTTCCTCGTCGTGGTCGGTGAACAGGCCGCCGCCGCGCTTGTTGGCGAGGAAGATGACGCCGGTGACCTGCGGTTCGTCCTCGGCGGCGTCGGTGTCCAGGATCGGCATGCCGAGGAAGGCGTCCATCTCGGGGTGGGCGGCCGGCCAGCCGCCGAAGGCCGGGGCCTTGCGGACGTCGGCGAGCCGGGTGGGGCCGGTCTCGTGCAGCATCTTGGCGAGCACGCCGTGCTGGCGGGGCAGCGGGCCGATCGCCCGCCATTGCTCGTCGGTGACGCCGTCGACGACGAACTGGGCGAAGCCGCCGTGGTCGTCGGGCACTCCCAGGGCCGCGTACTCGGCGCCGAGGAGGTCGCGGGCGGAGGCGGTGATGCGGCGCAGCACCTCGCGGACCTCCAGGTGCCGGCTCATCGCGAGCAGCGCCTGGCTGACGGCCTCGATGCCGGCCAGGCAGGGGTCGCAGCCGGGCATCGGGCGGGCCGGGCTGATGTGGTCGAGGTGCGGGCCGGCCGGGCTCAGGTGACCGTTGGGCGTGCTGGGCATACCGCCAAACTACCGCCGCCGCGGGCGCCGCCGCGTCCGTCCCCGGCCGGGGCGGGCGCAGGTCCGGGGACCTAGGACCAGACGCCGAAGGGGTGGCCCTCCCCCAGTGGGAGGGCCACCCCTTCGGCGGTCGGGAAAGGCTCAGCCCTTCTGCATGACCTCGGGCTCGTGGCGGCGCTGGAGCCTGGTCACGACGACGCCGATGACGATCGAGATCACGATCAGCGCGCCCGCGTCGATCGACCACTGGGCGACGCTGTTGGTCCACAGCGGGTCGTACTTGGGGTTCTGGAAGTCCTTGTTCCAGGGGCCCATGAGCTTCGACAGGTCGAGCGTGGTGGCCACGATGCCGGTGCCCCAGCGGGCCGGCATCAGCCAGGCGCCCTGCTCCAGGCCGGGCTTGCTGAAGATCTGGAACAGGCAGCCGGTGAAGACGACCTGGATGATCGCGAACATGACCAGCAGCGGCATGGTCTTCTCGGAGGTCTTCACCAGGGCCGAGATCATCAGGCCGAACATCATCGCGGTGAAGCTGAGCAGGATCATGCCGATGGTCATCTCGATGATCGGCAGGTTCTTGACGATCAGGCCGTGCTCGGGGAGCTTGCGCGGCAGGAAGCCGACGGCGGAGACGATGGCGCCCTGGATCACGCTGAAGAAGCCCAGCACGATGATCTTGGACATCATGTACGCCGAGCGGGAGAGCCCGGTGGCCCGTTCTCGCTCGTAGATCGCCCGCTCCTTGATCAACTCGCGGACCGAGTTGGCCGCCCCGGAGAAGCAGGCGCCGATCGCCAGGATCATGAGGATCGTCGCCGCGCCGCTGTTGAGGTGGAGCTGCGTCTTCGGGTTGGGCGCCAGGCCCGCCTCATTGGGCACCAGCACGCTGACCGCGCCGATGACGGCGGGCAGCAGCACCGACAGGGCCAGGAAGCCGCGGTCCGAGGCGAGCACCGACAGGTAGCGGCGGATCAGCGTCCACAGCTGCGAGCCCCAGCTCTGCGGCTTGGGCGGGCGGACCGCCTCCTGCGCGACCCGGGCGTGCTGCACCTCGCCCGCGTCCACGTCGGGGGCGGAGTACTGCTGGTAGTGCACCGAACCGCGGTAGCGGCCGGCCCAGTCGTGGTCCGGGTAGTTCTCGAAGGCCTGGAAGACGTCCGCCCAGGTCTCGTACCCGAAGAAGTGCAGCGCCTCGTCCGGCGGGCCGAAGTAGGCCACCGATCCGCCCGGCGCCATCACCAGCAGCCGGTCGCAGAGCGCGAGTTCGGCCACCGAGTGGGTCACGACCAGGATGGTGCGGCCGTCGTCGGCGAGGCCGCGCAGCATCTGCATGACCTCGCGGTCCATGCCCGGGTCGAGGCCCGAGGTGGGCTCGTCCAGGAAGATCAGCGACGGCTTGGTGAGCAGCTCCAGGGCGACCGAGACGCGCTTCTGCTGGCCGCCGGAGAGCGCGGTGATGCGGTTGTCGGCACGCTTGTCCAGGCGCAGCTCGTACAGCACCTCGTCGATCCGGGCCTCGCGCTCGCGCGCCTCGGTGTCACCGGGGAAGCGCAGCCGGGCCGCGTACTTGAGCCCGGTGCGGACGGTGAGTTCCTTGTGCAGGATCTCGGACTGCGGCACCAGGCCGATGCGCGAGCGGAGTTCGGCGAACTGCTTGTAGAGGTTGCGGCCGTCGTACAGCACCTCGCCGCGGTCGGCCGGGCGGTAGCCGGTGAGGGCGCGCAGCAGGGTCGACTTGCCGGAGCCGGACGGGCCGATGACGGCGACCAGGGACTTCTCCGGGACACCGAAGCTGACGTCGTTGAGCAGGACCTTCTTGGCACCCTTGTGCTCGACCTCGACGGTCAGGTGGCGGGCCGAGAAGGAGACCGCGCCGGTGTCGACGAACTCCTGCAGCTGGTCGCCGACCAGGACGAAGCTGGAGTGCCCGACGGTCAGCCGGTCCTGCGGGCCCATCAGCTGGCGCTGCACCCGCTCGCCGTTGAGGAAGATCCCGTTGTGGCTGCCGAGGTCGACGATCTCGTAGCGGCCGTCCTGGAGTTGACGCAGTTCGGCGTGGTGGCGGGAGACCTGGAGGTCGGAGACCACGATGTCGTTGTCGAGCGCGCGGCCGATCCGGACGGTGCGCATCGCGGCCGTCAGGTTGCGGATGATCGTCGGCTGCGGGCCGCCGGCGTCCTGGGCGGCGGGCGGGAAGGACTGCTGCTGCGGGAAGCCGCCCTGCTGGGCCGGGAAGGCCTGCTGCTGCGGGAACGGCTGCGGCTGTCCCGCCCAGGCCTGCTCGGGCTGCGGCGGGAAGGGGGCCGGCGGCGGCGCCCAGCCCTGCTGCGGGCCCGGCGGCTGGGGCGTCGGCACGGCGCCGCGGCTGGTGGCGGCCTCGTGCCAGGCCGGGGCCTGGGGGGCGGCGGCGTGCGGGGCGGCGGCGTGGGCGGGCGCGGAGAAGCCGAGCCGGGGGCCGTTCTCGGGGTTGCCGAGGTTGACGACGGCGCCGGGGAACAGCTGGGCCTGCATGGTACGGGCGCCGGCCACGTAGGTGCCGTTGGTGCTGCCGTGGTCGTCCAGCTGCCAGCTGCTACCGGTGAAGCTGATGGTCCCGTGGTGCCAGGAGACCCTGGCGTCGTCGAACGGGAAGTCCGACTGCGGGTTACGCCCGATGGTGTAGGACCGCCCGGGCTCAAGAGTCCGCTGCTGTCCGTTGATATCAATGACGAGTTGCGGCACTGCTCGCCTGCCCCGCTCTCTCGGTTCCCCCGAATTGTGGCCCCCGACCAGGGGTGCGATGTTTCTGAAACTGACGGGGGGAATCATTCCAGCCTGCCGACCGCCGATAAAAGTCACCCCGGGTGACTGTGACCAGCCTGCTACCCGGGCACCCGTCCGCGACGTGGGACGGGTGCCCTGGGCCCGCCGGCCGGCGGGTAGCGTGGGAGGCACCATGAACGCATCGCCCCTGGCCGCTGAGCCCCTCCCCGCCGCCCAGCCCCGGACCGCGGACGAGCGCACCCTGCTCGTCAAGGTGTTCGGCAAGGACCGCCCCGGCATCACCGCCGGCCTCTTCGCCACCCTCGCCGGCTTCGCCGTCGACGTGATCGACATCGAGCAGGTCGTGACCCGTGGCCGCATCACGCTCTGCGCACTGGTCACCCCGCCCACCGCCCCCGGCGCCGAGGGCGGCCTGCGGGCCACCGTGCACCGCTGGGCGGAGGAGCAGAAGCTCCAGGCCGAGATCCTCTCCGGCATCGGCGACAACCGGCCGCGCCGCGAGGGCCGTTCGCACGTCACCGTGCTCGGCCACCCGCTGACCTCCGCCGCGGT
Source organism: Kitasatospora sp. NPDC087861 (assembly GCF_044742585.1). NCBI lineage: Bacteria > Bacillati > Actinomycetota > Actinomycetes > Kitasatosporales > Streptomycetaceae > Kitasatospora > Kitasatospora sp. NPDC087861. The sequence goes on along the minus strand of NZ_JBIUUS010000071.1, from coordinate 1,028 downwards.
CTCCGCGCTCACCTCCCGGATCACCGCGGCGGGCGGCAACATCGACCGCGTCTTCCGGCTCGCCAAGTACCCGGTGACGGCGGTCGAGCTGGCCGTGTCCGGTGTGGCCACCGACGAGCTGCGGGCCGAGCTGGCCCAGGAGGCGTCCACCCAGCGGGTGGACGTCGCGGTGGTCGCGGCCGGGCTGGAGCGCCGGGCCAAGCGCCTGGTGGTGATGGACGTCGACTCCACGCTCATCCAGGACGAGGTGATCGAGCTGTTCGCGGCCCACGCGGGCTGCGAGGAGGAGGTCGCCGAGGTGACGGCGGCGGCGATGCGCGGCGAGCTGGACTTCGCCGAGTCGCTGCGGGCCCGGGTGGCACTGCTGGCCGGGCTGGACGCCTCGGTGACCGAGAAGGTGCGCGCGGAGGTCCGCTTCACGCCGGGCGCGCGCACCCTGATCCGCACCCTGCAGCGCCTGGGCTTCCAGGTCGCGGTGGTCTCGGGCGGGTTCACCCAGGTCACCGACCACCTGGTCGAGCAGCTGGGGCTGGACTTCGCGGCCGCCAACACCCTGGAGGTGGTGGACGGCCGGTTCACCGGCCGGGTGATCGGCGAGATCGTGGACCGGGCGGGCAAGGCGCGTTGGCTGGCCAGGTTCGCCGAGCAGGCGAAGGTGCCGCTGGAGCAGACGGTGGCGATCGGCGACGGCGCCAACGACCTGGACATGCTGAACGCGGCCGGGCTGGGGGTGGCGTTCAACGCCAAGCCGGTGGTGCGCGAGGCCGCCGACACCGCGGTCAACGTGCCGTTCCTGGACACCGTGCTGTACCTGCTGGGCATCACCCGCGAGGAGGTCGAGGCGGCCGACGCGCTCGACGGCAGCGTGACCGAGTAGGGGCCTGAGGAGGTAGGAGGGGGGCGGGGGGGCCCGGGCCCCCGCCCCCCCCCCCCCCGGGGCCCCGGGGGTAAGTACGGCGGCGGGGTGTATGACCACCCCACCGCCAAGCCCCGCCCGACCCCCCAGCACGGGGCGCCCCAAAAGAGCA
>NZ_JBIUUS010000070.1:0-15945 GCF_044742585.1 Kitasatospora sp. NPDC087861 | reverse complement strand
TCGGGCCCTCGGTATTTCTACCCGCCGAAAACCCAGCCCGGACAAGCAGAAACGGCCCGCCAGCCGAGCTGACGAGCCGTCATGCAAGATCGAGGTTAAACAATCGTTTGATGACAGATTCCTCGGGGGTGGCGCGGTCCTGGTTCGGGCCCCTGGCGGAACCAGAGCACGTGATCTTGGTGCTACTTCCGCTGGATCAGCGACCGCTGTTAGCGTGCCATCCATGATCAAGGGCAACTTAGCGGGTCGAATAGGCCGGATGGCGGGGGACAGTAGGCCGGAGCGCGTGCTGGTCGCCGCCAGTTTCGTCAACCGAGTCGGCAATGGTCTGTTCAACGCGGCGTCAGCGCTCTATTTCACCTTGGTCGTGGGCCTGCCTGCGGTGCAGGTCGGTGCCGCGCTCACCATCGCCGGAGTGATCGGTCTGTGCGCGGGGATACCAGGCGGGCATCTCGCAGATCGGCGAGGGGCTCGCACGATCATGATGTTGGCCCTCGCGGTCCAGGCCGTGTCGATGGCGGCCCTCGTCCTCGTCGAGAGCTGTGCCGCGCTCACGATCATCGCGACGGTCGACCAGATCGCCGCAGCGGCTGGTGGGGCGGCGTGGGGCGCGCTGGTGGTCCGGGTCGGGGGTGAGCGCCCGGCCCTGTTCCGTGCCAAGCTGCGCACGTTCGTCAACCTGGGCGTTGTCCTGGGAACGGTGGGTGCGGGGCTGGCGCTGGCCGCGAACACCCGCGGCGCCTATGTCACGCTGATCCTCGGCAACGCGGCGAGCTTCGCCCTGTGCGCGGTGTTTCTGCTCCTGCTGCCCCGCTATCCGGTACTGGCAGCACCACCGCAACGGCGGCGCTGGCCCGTCCTCGCGGATCGTCCCTTCCTCGCGTTCACCGCCCTCTACGGGGCCATGGGACTGCAGTACCCGGTGGTCTCACTACTCCTACCGATCTGGATCTCCGAGCACACCGAGGCGCCGCGTTGGACGGTGGCCGCGCTGTTCGCCGTCAACTCCCTGTTCTGTGTGCTGATGCAGACCAGGATCGGCTCGCGTATCGAGACCCCGCACGATGGCGGCCTGGCGTTTCGCACGGCGGGGCTGCTCTTCCTCGTCAGCTGCCCGATGATGGCACTGGCGGCGTACACCCCTGTCTGGGCGGCGGCGGGACTGGTCCTGGCCGCGATCTTCGTCCACAGTCTGGGAGAGGTTTGGGAGTCATCGGCGGCCTTCGCCCTGGGCTTCGGTCTTGCTCCCGACCACGCACAGGGCCAGTACCAAGGTGTCTTCGGTCTCGGCTTCAGCGCGGGCCAGGCTCTCGCCCCCGCGATCCTCACCACGGTGGTACTCGGCCTCGGCACGACAGGCTGGCTGCTGCTGGCGGTGTTCTTCGCGGCACTGGGCGCTGTCGGTCCATCTCTTGCCCGCTGGGGCATGCGGACCCGGCCGCAACCAGGTGTTGCTGCGGAAGTGACGGGATGACCGCGAGTTAGGTGTCAGAAGCCTTCTACCTCGTCGTCCTCGTCCAGCTCCGGCGCGTCCGGGTCGCGCAGCGGGCGCAGGGCGCCGGCGGACGGGACGCTGGCGGTGAAGCTGTAGCGGCCGAGCAGGTTGAGATTCTTGTGCTTGAGTGGGGAGAGCCGGGCAACATCCTCGTCGCGGATCTCGTGGCCCTCGGCCTTCAGCTGGGTCACGGCGGCGTCGATGTAGCGGGTCGTCCAGAGCACGATGGCGTTGAGGACCAGGCCGAGCGCGCCGAGCTGATCCTCCATCCCGTTGCGGTACGCCTGGTGGATGGTGCCGCGCTTGCCGTGGCACACGTCCCGGGCCAGCTTGTGGCGAGACTCCTGCACGGTGAGCTGCCGGTTCATCTGCCGGCGGTAGGTGTCGTCCACCGGGTCGACCACCCGCAGCAGGTGTTCGGTCTTCGCGATCCGCCCGTACTCGGCGAACGCCGCGCCCAGCGGGGTCGGGCGCCCTTCGCGTCCGAACATGCGCAGCAGGTCGTAGGCGCGGACCTGGTTGGTGACCAGGGAGCCGGCGACCTTCAGTATGTCCGGCCAGTGCGTGATCACTTTGTTCAGGTTCACGCGGTTGCGGGCCAGGTCCTCCACCACGCCGTACGGGCCGGTCTCGACGCCGGGCATCGTGGCCCGCCAGAACCGCTGGTCGTCCAGGTCGCGGAACCGCGGGGAAAAGTTGTAGCCGAGGATCTTGAACAGGCCGAACACCATGTCGGAGTACGAGGCGTTGTCGGTCGCCACCATCTCCGGCTTCACGCCGCCGTCCAGGTTCAGCAGCGCGTCCAGGATGTGCAGGGAGTCGCGCGGAGTGCCGGGCACGACCATCTGCCCGATGCCCGCGACCTGGTCGTTGACGGCGTTGAGCCAGGTGATGCCACGCTTGAACCCGAAGTACTTCGGCGACGGCGCCGCGCTGACCGTACGGACCGGGACGACGAACCGCAGACCGTCCACCGAGGCGAGCAGACCCTCGCCCCAGAACTTCACGATGGGCACCTCGGCCTGGGCGGCGATCAGCGCGGCGTTCGCCGCAGCGATCGTGTCGGCGCGCAGGTAGTACTGGTCGACGTGCACGAGCCGGGCCCGGGTCAGCGCCTCGTAGCCGGGGTGGACCACCGGGGCCAAGCCGATGTTGCACGCCTCGGAGACCAGCAGCGCGACCATGGAGGTGGGCAGGTCCTTCATCCGGGTGGTGCCGTCCCCGAGGTGCACGAAGGCGTCGAGGAACCCGGTCCAGGCATTCACCTCGAACAGCAGGTCCGGCAGGTCGATCTTCGGGAGCATCCTCTCGACCCGCTTGCGCAGCCAGTTCAGCGACTTCGGCTCACCCAGCGCGTGGAGCTTCTCCACGTTCAGCTTCGCCCGCCCATTGGGCTGCACCTCGACGCTGATCTTCGCGTCGGCGCCGGCCTCCTCCAGCCCCTCGGCCATCTGCTTCCACGCTGCGTCCAACACCTCTGCGGAAGTGGCTTTTCGCTGATTTTAGACAATCGCCGACCGGAACTGCCCACTCAGTCGCAGGGTGGTTGATGTGCGTGGGGAAAGCGGGGTGAGGGGCGCGCGCGATTCTCCTAGGAGGGTGGCTTCCTTGGCAGTTGTCTAAAACAATGCTCATCGACTCTCCTCGACCCGGCCTGCCGAAGTCACACGGCACCCGCCTGCCCGTAGGAGAGGCAAGCCAGATCGGTCGCCGAGGTCGGGGTGCCGTTAACGACCGTGTCACCAGCCCCAAACGAGCTCACAGCCTCTCAGCGGCTGTGATGCGGGTGGCGTAGACCGGCCTTGGTACTGGTGGGCTCGCGTATTCAACCGTCGCGAGTTGACCCACCTCACTCCGACCCTGCTACTGAGCGTGACAGCCGTGGGGGAGATTCTGCATGTCAGGGGCATCCGGTTGGATGAGCACGTGACTGTCTATGACGTAGCTCGCCAGCTCCCTTCCATCGCTGACCTGCGGAACCTGTGCCGCTCACTGGCGATGCTCGATGCGATCTTGAGCCCGGACTGGGAAGGCCGGTACTACTCCTTCAATGCCGGCTGGGCCGACGGCGAGGAGATGGCGTCGATGCGCAACGGGTCGGGGGACGAGTACTCCATCGTGTTCTCGGCGGCCGGGGCCTATGTCCGTGGCTTCGACCACGAAGCACCGATGAGCCCATATGGCAACGATGGCGAGCCCTGGCCGGGAGTGATCGACGAGGTTCCGGAGGTCTTCAAGCCCTTCGTCGAAGAGCCGGCGTTCACCGACGAGGACGACGTTCCCGTCGTGACGGCCTGCCTGTGGCGGGAGGCGACGGATGATCGGTGGCGGCACGGCGCGATCGACTTCCCCGCCGGGTGTTCCGACCCCGATGGGGCAACGGGCCTGTTCGAGCTCCTGGTCGACCGTTCGCCGGAAGCGTTCCAGCGCTTTGCCGAGGCTTCCGCCCCGTCCTCTCGTTGACCGGTCGCGAAGAACCTGGCGTCGGCGAGCACCGCTTCGTTGTTGGGGAAGGTTCCTTCGGACACGAAGGAATACCCGTGCTCGATCGCGTGGGCGAAGGACATCTGCATCCAGGCGTTCGCCGCTTGCTGGGTGGCCGGGACCATCGCGATGGGGTCGCCGTCCATCAGCTCCAGGAACTTCGGGTGGAACTGGCGCAGCTCGTCCCCCGAGAGCTGGATCACGTCGCGCTCCGCGTTGCGCTGCCGCACTTTCGCCATCGCCCGGCTCTTGCCGGCCGCCGGCTGCGCGCCGGTGAGGATGGCGATCGGCCGGTCGCCGGGTCGCCGGCCGCCGAAGACGTAGTCCACGACCAGCGTGTCGAACAGGTCCCGGAGCTGTCCCGGAGTCAGCTCGTACGGGTCCGGGTCAGCCACGGCGCTTCTCGTCGAGCTCACGGATCTCGGCCGCCCACACCGTGATCTTCGCGATCATGGCGGCCCGATCGTCGGCATCGACCGCCTCCTTCTCGTCCCGGAGGCGGAGGACCTTGCTCCACCAGCTGCGGCGCTCGTCCTCGGTGGTGGCATCGCTCGAGAGTCTCACGTAGCGGGCCGACAGGTGCGTGGCGGTCTCGGCGAACATGTCGTAGACCACGGACGTGGGGACGTCGTCGGGAACGGCCGTGGTCGGGCTGTGCTCGGTCATGGTGCTCCTCGCTTCGTATTCAGCGGGTCGTTGTCGACGGACTGCCGGTGCGCGGGCCCGGCCGGGCGGGAATCGGTACGTGCTCCAGCCCGGCGACGCGCTGGGTCTGATCGTGCGCGGCGGTCGGCGGCCGCCGCCACAGGCCCTGGCCACCCCGGGCGGCGAGGCCGCCTTCCGCGCGGACCTGGGCCGGTCGCCCGCGCACCGGCGCGGCCGGGACGTCGATGCCGTCGCCTCGCTGCAGGCCTTTGAACACATCGCACCCCAGCGCATCCACACCAACGCGCTCGTCCGCAAATCTCAGCTCGCCCGAGCGGGAGGGCAAGTCCGAGGGCCGACTCCTCCACGCCTGTGTCCTCAGTAGGCCCACCAGCTCTGGTTGGCGTGCGCGTAGCCCTCCCACATGCCGGCCGGCGCGCCGTTGTCGGTGCGCGGGCCGGCTACTTCCAGGCACTTGCCACCGTTGGGGTTCTTCAGGGTACCGACGGCCGGCGGGACCGGCATGTCACTGGCGTTGGCAGACGGCGCGACGGTAGGCAGCAGAGCGCGGCGCCAAGCACGGCGGCAGCCGCAGTGTGGCGGGTACGACTCATGGGTGTTCCGTTCTCAGAGAGACGATACGCAGATCAGTGTGTCAGGTTCGCATGACACATAATCAGGCACAACGGAGGGATGACGTCCCGCTGTGCGGACCCGGACCACCGCCACCGACGCCGCCACCGACGCGAGCAGATCGCCCACCTCACCGCTCAACTGGCCGCCGCCGAAGGGGTCCTCGAACGCCTGCGGATCACCCGCGAGACGCTGCTCGAGATCGTCGGCGACAGCCTGCACACCGAGGACGTCTGCCGGGCGCTCGGCCTCGACACCGAGCCCCGCCACACCGAAGGCACCCGAGCCAAGCTGAAACGCCTGGTCAGCCGAGACGTCCTCTCAGCCCGGACGAGGCTCAGCGCCGGTGGCCGTTCCCCTGCGGCTCGGGGCCTCCTCGCCCCCGGCCGCCGCGGTTCACGTCCGGGCCCTGTTGCCGGCGCTGCTGCTCGGCGGCGAGCTGCTGGGCGGCCTGGATGCGCCGGGCGTCCTCGGCTGCGCGCTGGGTGCAGGGCTGGGCGTCGCGGCGGTTCATCTCCTGCCGGATCGCCGTCACCGAGGCGTGGAACCCTTCCCAGCGGCCCCATGCCGCCTTGGCCTCATCCCATGCGGCCCGCAGGCTGCGCCGGCGCGAGGCCGTCATGCGCGTCAGCACGGTCTCCCGGGTGCCGCCGGCACGCTGCCAGGACGCCAGCACCTCGCCGTGGTCGGCGGGGTCGCCGGCCCGGGCGGTGGCGTCGGCCAGCTGCCGCCGGGCCTCGGTGAGCTTCCGCGTGTGTTCGACGGAGGCCTCGCGAACGGCGGTCAGCCGGCGGTCCAGGGCCTCGCGGTCGGCGCCGCGAACGGCGGGCCGGCCGAACATCGCGGTCCGCGCGAGTCTCTCCTCGAGGCCGGACGCCTGCTGGTCGGCCTGGTCGGCGCCAGCCTCCAGGTCCAGGATCCGTTCGGCGGCCTGCCGCATCCGCAGGATCGCCTCGACCCGCTCTGCCCGCTCCGTGACGCGCCGCTCGACCTCGCCGCCGGGAACGAGCGCGGCATCCAGCTCCGCAGCCCTGGCGTCCTGGGCGGTCGCCTGCTGATACGCGGCCTCCGCTGCCTCGGCGGCGTGGGCCATGGCGGCCGTCAGCTCGACGTCCGACCAGGTCGCGTAGGGCAGGTCCTGCCACTCCACCACAGCGGTGGTGTCCTGCTCCTCGACCGGCTCGACCAACACCGGGGCCGTGTCCGGCTCGACCGACGTGGCCTCCGCCGGCGTCTCGGCTGCGGCTTCCCCGGCCGAGACCGGCTCGACGTCCTCGGCCGGCGCGAGCTCAACCGGCTCCGGGTCGACGGTGACCGGTTCGAGGGCATCGGTGAGCAGGGGCCCGGGTGCCGGGTACAGGGCCTCGCCGCGCCGGGCGGCAGCGTCGACGGCGTGTGCCCGTCGGCCGACGGCGGCGACCTGGTCGTGCAGGGTCTGCCAGGCCCGGGCGTCCCGCTCGTCCTCGGGCCGGTCGCCGAGTCCGGGCTCGCTGTCACGTACCTGGCGACGGGTACGCCAGGCGTCGGCCAGGGCCGCGGCGCTCTCCCAGGCCTCGCGCAGCTCGTGGTCCCGGGCCGGCACGGGGCCGAGGCCCCGTGCCCAGGCGGGCGGGTCCTCAGCGAGGGCCTGGCCGGTGCGGCGCAGGCTCTCCTCGATGACGGCGCGCCGTTTCCGCAGGTGGTCGATCCAGGCGGGCGGGGTGTGCTGGTCGCGCTCGACCGTACGCTCCGCCAGCCACTCGGGCACGGGCCCGCCGTGGTCGGAAGCGGGCGGTGGGCCGTCGGGCAGGATCTCGCGCAGACGCTGTTCGGCGCGCACCCGCTGCTCGATGGCTTCCGCGCGCCGCAGCCGCACGATGGCCTCGTCCTGCCGGTGGTGGTTGGCGCGCACCACGGCGGCGGTGGTCGCGCCGTCCAGACCCGCCGTGGAGGCGTGGCCGCGTCCAGGCTCGCGCTGCCAGGTCTCACGTGCCCGGTCGCGTCGGCTCATACGGGCGCGGGTCCGCTGCTCCTGCCGGAGTGCGTGCAGTTCCCGGTAGGTCTCGCGGGCGGCGTCGCGGTCGCCCGTCATCACCGCGAGCCGCCAGGTGCGGCGGGCACTGCCGATCGCGTCGGCGAGCCGGCGGCTGGTGAGGTCGCCGTGGCGGCGGTTCGGCCAGGCCGGGACCGGCAGGCCGTCCACCGTCAGCGGCTTGGGCTGGCTCGCGACGCGGGCGTCGGCCTTCTTCAGCTCCTCCAGGGCCTGGGAGCGGCGCGCGGTGGCGCGCCCGGCGAGGGAGTCGAGCTGCTCGCCTGTCAGGTTGGCGAGGGGACGGCGGGTGTGCTGCTCCTGCAGGCGTTGGACGGTCTCGCCGACGTCCTCGACGTGGTTGTCGATGCGCCAGGAAAGCACCGCCGAGACGTCGTCGGCGTCGTGGAAGTCCCGCTCGTGGTAGGCGGCGCTGAGGATGCGCTCGGGCGCGAAGCCCTTGCGTTCGGCGTCGCGGACCGCGCGCACGACGGCGGGCCAGGCGTCGGCGGCGATGAACGCCTCGGCGGCCTCGCCCAGGACGTTGCGGAGCATGCTCTCGTAGCGCAGGGACAGGGCCCGGGCGTGGACGTCGGTGTACTCGTTGGCGAGCTGGCGGACTCCCCAGGCCCGGTCCCACTCCTCGCGGATGGTGTCGGTCGCGGACCGGGAGGCCTGGGAGTTGCGGGCGATCGCCTGCAGGACGTCGGCCATCGTCTGGCCGTCCTCCAGGATCACGTAGCCGCGGTTCTCCTGCCGGCCGCGGGTCATCTCGACGTAGGCGGACTCACGGGCGGTGCTCGTGCTGAAGAGGCCGCCGCCGGTGTCGACGGTGGCGCCCTGTCCGCGGTGGCCGGTGCTCGCGTAGCCGAGTTCCACGTACTTCCGGACGTACTCGGCGGGCAGGGTGGCCTGGCCGCCGTGGCCGGTGTGTCGCACGACCAGGGCCCCGTCCTCCGTGACGCGGACGACGGACCACTGGTCACCGTTCTTGACGAAGTCCTTGCCGCCGCGCACGACGTTCTTGCGAGCGTTCTTGCGGGTGACGACCAGGTCTCCGCCGTGGGCCTGCAGGCCGTCGCGCAGGTCGACGCCGCAGGAGGTGTCGAGGCGGCCGGTGGCCAGGCGGTGCGCCTGGGCCATGGCGTTGAGCTCGGCCACGGTGGCGTTGTCGTCGGCCATCATCATGGCCGTCAGACCGGCCTCGATGTCGCGCTGCCAGTCGGCGAGGATCCGGTGGACCATCTGCTCGCGGCTGCCGGCGACGATGCGGCCCTGGTCGAGGTACCAGGCCCAGGCGTCCTCGGCCTCGCCGCCGCGCAGAGCGAGGGAGGCGGCCGCCTCACCCTGGACGCGGAAGCGGTGAACGCTCTCCAGTTCGACCACGTCCACCATGGCCGCGAGCAGCCGCAACGCGCCGCCGGATTCGACGCTCGCGAGCTGGCCCGGATCGCCGACCAGCCGGACCAGCGCGCCGGCTCGCCGGGCGTCGGCGATGACGGCGGCCAGGCGTCTGCTGCCGGCCATTCCGGCCTCGTCGACGATGACGAGGTCTCCAGGGAACAGCTCGAACCCCGGGTCCATGGGCAGACCCTCGTGGGCGCCCTCACGCCGGGCCGACCACTCGTGCAGGACGTAGGCGGGGGCGTCGATGCCGGCCGCGAGTTCGGCGGCGGCGCGGGCCGAGGGGCCGAGGCCGATGACGCGTCCGCCCGCGGCGCGCACGGCCTCCGCCGCGAGCGCCATGGCGGTGGTCTTACCCGCTCCGGCGGGGCCGATGGCGGCCTCGACGAGGTGCTCGCCGGTGGCGAAGGCGCGGGCGAGGGCACGCTGTCCGGCGTCCAGCGGACGGTCCGGGTGGGCCCGCTGGTAGGCGGCTTCGACGCGCTCGTAGACCTCGGCGGAGGCGGACGGGATCACCAGGGTCCGGGCGGCCGCCACGATCCGGTCCTCGGCGGCCAGCACGGCGGTGGAGGTGTAGAGACCGGCCTCGCGACGCCGGTAGATGCTCTCCCCGTCGTCGCGGGTGAGCGGGTCGAAGCGGGGGTTCGGGTCGGGCGGGGTGATGTCGAGGCACTCGACGGCCAGGGCCCGGGCGGCGATCTGCTCGGCGAGTTCGGCACCAGGCCGAGTGCCCCTGGTCGCGTTCATCACCCACCGGCGGGCCTCGGCCAGGACCTGGCGCCGCCCCCACACACTGCGGTACTCGGAGACGGTCTCGACGACCTCGCGGGCCGCCGTCTCGATGTCGATCCGCAGAGCCGCCACGTCCTCGCGGAAGCCCGCAGCGGCCTCCTGCGCCCCCTGCAGCAGGCCGTCGACACGCTCGGCGCCGAAGGCCTCGACGGCGGCCGCGCGCCACGCGGTGCGCAGGTCGAACAGCGAACGGGCGTGCTCCTTGTCGGGCCGGGTGTCGAGCGTGGCCTGCTGCATCAGCGCGGTGAGCGCCTTGCTGGACGGCTCCCGGCCGTGCTCCTCGCGGTACTCCCGTATCAGCTCGGCGACGCGCTCCTTGATGCCCTTGGAGCGCTGGGAGTGCCCTTCGATCAGGTCGGTCCCGACCCCGGCTATCTCCATCACGGGGCGCTTGCCGGGGGTCACCTCACGGGCCTCGGCCCGCAGGCCCAGCTCGGCGCACACCTCTTCGACCACGCGGGCGTTGTAGAGCTCGGACGCGGCGACGGCCTGCGCGTACAGCAGCGCGCTGTCGAGGCTGCGCCACCTGCCGTCGCGGCCGCGGACCTTGTTCGCGACGACGACGTGGTCGTGGAGCATCGGCTCGCCGAGCCGGTTCTCGTAGTGCCGGAAGCGGGCGGCGATCAGGCCGCCGTCGACGTGTTCCTGGGCGACGCCGCCCGTGCCGGTACGGGTCATCGTCGCCTCGGCCTCCAGCCAGGCGAGCGTGTCGGCGATGGCCTGCCCATGGGCGCGCTCGACGGCCCGGCGGACCTCCGCGTCGCCCAGGGCCCACAACACGGAGATGCTCTTGGAGGCGGAGAAGACGAGGTCGAACCCGGCGACGGCACTCTGCCTGCGTCCTGCCTCGGCCTTCTTGATGAACCGGCCGAGCTCCTCCTTGGTGGCGGGCCTTCGCCCGTGCTGCCGGACGAACAGCCTGACGCCGGCCTTGCCGCGCAGGGCGGCGTGCTCCTGGGAGGTCGGCGGGCGTCCGCGTAGCCGCTCGAATGCCGCGAGCTCCTCGTCCAACAGGCGGCCGAACTCGCCGTCGGGCTCCTTGTAGCGGGGGTAGGCGCGGCCGAGCTTGGCGGCGGCGAGGGCCTGTTTGGCGGTGTCCCCGGCGGCGATCCGGGCCGCGACCACCGCCTCGGCGTCGGGGTGCAGGCCCTCGCCGAACAGTGCTCTCATCTGCACTTCGGTGACGGTTCCTGAGACGCCGAGCAACGCGGTACCCGACCCTGTCCAGGCACCGGGTGGCTGCCCGTTGGCGGTGTAGTAGTCGCCGAGTTCGCTGCCCCGACGGGGCGTGTCGGCCGATACGGTCTCGCGGATGTAGTAGGCGTAGCCGTCCCCCGCGCTGAGGCGATGGACGGTCATCATGCGGGGACTGTAGCCGCCAAAGTCACTCGAGTGTCAGAGGTGTGACTGTCTTGATCTTGAAAAAGTGCGAGGCGTGCTGAGTGCGGCGTGGAGCGAGCTTGCGAGCGGAGGGCGTGCTCGGTGCGGCAGCTCTTGTCAAGATCAAGACAGTCACGAGCTTCGCGAGGCGGTTGTCCACGGTCGGGCTCACCGAGCACGGCTGTGGACAACCGCACCGGCGGCGGGGCTGTGGCCGCGGTACGGGGTGCGCCGGGAACACGGTGCGGCGACGACGGGCACGGGGCGGCGAATGGGGCGCGGGCGCGGCAGCCGTCGGTTCCTGTCCGATTCGGGCCCGCGCGCAGCGCCGGGGCGGCACAATGAGGTCCACGAATGATCACTGGGGAGGGATCAGCTCACGTGACACAGGAAACCGGGGGAGCGCGCAAGCTGTCCGCGCGCCAGAAGGCCCGCCTCGCGGCGGCCGAGCGGGCGGAGAGGTTCGAGCGACGCGAGGCCGAGCGCCGGCGCCTGGCGGAGGACGTCATCCTCCGCCTCGACGAGGCCGACGAGTTCGCGGCGGAGACCGAGCGGCTCGTCGCCGACCTGCGCAGGGACCGCGCCGCCAGACTCACCGAGAAGTCGGCGACGGTCGACGCCCTGGTGGTCGAGCTGCTCGGCACCGGCGTCGACGCGGCCGAGGCGGCGGAGCGGGTCGGGCTGTCGCAGGCCGAGGTGAAGGCGGCCAGGCGGCGGCATGCCGCGGCCGTGACGCCTGAGACAGCGCGTCAGCGGGACGAGGAAGCCGTCGTGTCGCACCCGTCGTAGGCATCGAGAACAGTCCCACGCGGCGAGGCAGGAGTTCTCCCGCGACTGGCCCTCGCGCCTACGGGGAGGAGGCCGGCAGGGGCAATCTGCCAGCGGGAGAGAGAAGCGGCGCGCAACAGCGGCAGGGCGGCCCCCGGGGGGACCCCGTCGAAGCCTGCCGACAGCGGTTTCGGGCAGTTACCTACGGGGCCAGGAAGCAGGTCCTTGCAGCTACGACTCCCCATGGGCACGGCAGTCATGGGCCACTACTGGTCCCAGTCACGGGTGCCTTCGGGATCCCGGTCGAGGGTGTACTCGCTGCGCCAGCGGGCCCGCACCCGGGCGACCTGCTCGCGAGTCGGGGTCAGGTACTTGTGCCAGCGGGATTCGACGCCGTGGGGGTAGCCGAGCAGGTTGCCCAGCACGTTGTTCACGGCGTCGTCCTCCAAGTCAAGAGTCGGCGGCGACGGCCAGGATGCCGCGACTGCGGCGATCTCCTCCCGGGTGAAACCCATGAAGGGTGTGGAACTCCCAGTCCTCGAAGAACGGTCCGTTCACGGCTGCGTCAAGGCACTCCTTGATGATCCGCAGCTCTTGTTCGGTCATCCGCTCGATCGTGTTCACAGCTGAATGATCTCATCGCGCGCCGCACCCGAGCGCACACAACCCAGCCAGTGGCTACGCCTCAAGCGGGATGGTGGCGAGGGTGTTTCCAGCAGATCTGCCAGCCGGGCAGGTCCGCCGCCGATCGGGACGCGCTGCCAGTGGACCTCGTTGACGATGATCCGGCTCACGCTGAACAGGGCGTGGCCGGGCCGGACTCGGTGGATGGTCTGCGCGAGGTCGTCGGTGTCGGTGTCGGCGGCCGCGTAAGCGGCGGTCGTGTGGAGCACATCGAGCGGGTATCCGGTGGAGTCCGGGCCAAAGACCCGGTGGACGGCCATGCGGACCCGCTGCTGCAGGGCGGCGAGTTCACCGTCGGGGTGGAGGTCGAGCCGTACGCCCGTGCGGTAGGAGATCGGTGACCCGGCCTGCAGGTTGATCGGCCCACTCCAGGCCACCGCGACGCGCAGTGGCCACCGCGTCGTTTCGGCTGGGCCCCGCGTCTGCGGGGAGAAGAGGTCATTCCTCGGCATCGCCAAGGAGACCACCGGCTGACCCCCGCGGGTGCGGGGAGGAGGGAGTCTGGAGCCGGAGGTCGGCCCAGACCTTCGGCTGACCCCCGCGGGGGCGGGGAGGAGCGCCTCTTGCAGCGGCTGGCCCGGTTGTAGGGCGGCTGACCCCCGCGGGTGCGGGGAGGAGACGATGCTGGACCGGGAGTTGGAGCGGCACGGCGGCTGACCCCCGCGGGTGCGGGGAGGAGGCATCCTGGTGCGGCCTCGGCGTATCTGTCCGCGGCTGACCCCCGCGGGTGCGGGGAGGAGCGTCCTGAACAGGCCTTTTGTGGACCCGCCACCGGCTGACCCCCGCGGGTGCGGGGAGGAGACGGCCGGCGGGCAGCTGCTCGCGCACCACGGCGGCTGACCCCCGCGGGTGCGGGGAGGAGTCAGCGCCATCACCCAAACCGCCCTGCTCGGCCGGCTGACCCCCGCGGGTGCGGGGAGGAGGCCTCGATGTCGAGGACGTGCGCAATGTTGGGCGGCTGACCCCCGCGGGTGCGGGGAGGAGCGCCGCACCGGCCGCACCCCCGAGCCGGCCGACGGCTGACCCCCGCGGGTGCGGGGAGGAGGCCCGCCTGGCCGGCTACACCGGGTTCAGCAGCGGCTGACCCCCGCGGGTGCGGGGAGGAGGACCTCAACGCCCTGATTGCCTGGCAGCAGGTCGGCTGACCCCCGCGGGTGCGGGGAGGAGGTTGCGAACGCGGCCGCCATCGCCGCGGTGAGCGGCTGACCCCCGCGGGTGCGGGGAGGAGACTTCCTGACCTGGGACGACGCGACGCCTTTGCAACTTCTTGACCAGGCGCGATACCCGGAGATGCCAGCGGGCATCCAAGCTGCCGGGCCGTCACAAGGATCGGGACATCGTCCCACACGCCAGCACCGTACCGACGGAGAGTATGCCAAGCCCATTGTGCTCAGAACAGGCCACAGCAAATGAGAGTCGCAGCACTCCGTGCTTCGATCCACATGCCCAGACATTCGCCTTTCGTGTGCACCCCCCTCTGCCACACATACGTCGTCGTAGCTGCAGAGAACAAATCAGGACCACTTCGAAGAGAAGCGTTCACCTCTCGACGCGGAATCAGATCCGATCATTGTGCTCTATGACACGCGGGTCGCGTCAGACTCCTAGCTGATCATCTGGAATGCTGTCCCAGTCCGCCGTCACGGCTTTGAGCGGCGGGCATTCCGAAGTACCGGGCAACACCGCCCGGGAAGCCCACGGAGAGAACGGAACATCATGAAGCCATCTGTGCTTGTCGTGTCCACCGACCCCCAGGGGTCCGCCGTCGTCTGGGCGGAGCGGGTGGGAGACAACCTGCCCTTCGACTTCATGGCGGCGCACGAGCAGGCCGATCAGCTGATCCACCTGAAGAAGACCGGCGCGAAGATCCACGTCATCGCCAACCAGAAGGGCGGCGTGGGCAAGACCACCACCACGGTCAACCTCGCGGCATGCACCTTCGACGTCCTCGGCGAGAAGGACGAGTACCAGCACATCTTCATCGATACGCCGGGCACTCTGGCCGACGAGGAGATCCTGCGCAGCGCGCTGGAGATCGCGGACGACGTGCTGGTTCCGATGATCACCGAGCCGCTGTGCTTCGACCCGACGGCCCGGACCATCCAGAAGGTCATCGAGCCGATGGACATCCCGTTCCGGATCGTCGTCAACAACTGGGACCCGCGGGACGGTCGGGCCGACCTCGAGGACACCGAGGCGTACATCACGGCGAGGGGGTGGCCCCGTGCCAAGACCGTCCTGCGCCGATACAAGATCCACTCGCGGGCGGTGGCCGAGGGGACCGTCGTCACCCAGTACAAGGAGAGCGGCACCGCCTACCGGGCGCGTGAGGACTTCTTCCGTCTGTCTCTCGAGCTCGGGTACGGGGGTCGCTGATGGCAGGCCGTCGTGTCTCCTTCGCCTCGATGGCCGCTGACCCGGTCGTCGACGCCCCGGGTGTGGACAGCAGCGCCAACGACACCCCGGCGCGGTGGGTCCCCACCGCCAACTGCCTGCCGAACCCGCGCAACCCCCGCGACGAGCTGGGCGACCTATCCGACCTGGCGAGCATCAAGGACCGGCAACTGCAGAGCTGCCTTGCCGTCACCCCGGAGGCCTACCTGCGGCTGTGGCCGGAGGACCGTCAGGCGCTCGGCGCGGGCCCGCAGGACGTCGTCGTCGTCAACGGCAACCGCCGCCGCGCTGCAGCGCAGCTGTACGGGCGCGAGCAGTTGCTCGTCGTCGTGGACGACACTGTGGCGGAGTCCAAGGCGACCCTGCTTCGGGCGGCGCTCGACGAGAACATGGCGCGCAAGGACTTCGACCCGATCGAGGAGGCCAACGCGGTCCTGCTCATCGTGGCGCAGTACCCGACCGCCAAGGAGGCTGCCGAAGCCGAGGGCTGGTCCCAGAGTTGGATCTCGCACCGCAAGAACCTGCTGAAGCTCCACCCTGAACTGCAGCGTCAGGTGCGGGCCAAGGCGCGTGGCGAGGAGGGCGTCTCCATCAACGTCGCCCGTCGACTGGGGTCGGTGAAGGGCATCGAGGAGATGTCCCTGGCCGAGCAGACGGCGGAGCTGGAGCAGTTGCTCCAGGCCGACGCCGACGCGGTGGCCGCGAAGCGGGCGGCGAGGCTGGAGGCGAAGGCCGCGGCAACGGAGGCGGTCACGGCGGCCCCTGCCGTATCTGCCCCCGCCGCGACGGCGCCGCAGCCAGCGGCCACACCCGCACCGGCCGCCCAGCCGGTCACGGACGTGACGCCGGCAGCGGCGCAGCCGGTGGTTCCTCCAGCGTCCCGGCCGGTACCTGCCCCGCAGGCTCCGCTCGCGAGCGCTGAACCCACGCCGAACGCCGACCGATTTTCCGCGGAAAATTCCGAGCCGCTTCCGATGCCGGAGCAGCGCGAGAAGCCGACAGCCGCCATTCCTCAGGCAGAGCTCGGTGACGTCGACTGGCACAACGTCGAGGAACTGGCAGACGCCATCTGCCGCACCCTCTCGGCCGACGAGGCCTACCGCCTGGCCGACGCCCTGGCCAACCGTCTGCTGACGACCAGCAACTGACAGATCAGTGGTGGGGGGGCCCCCCCCCCCGGGGGGGGGGGCCCCCCCGCGCGGGGCGGGGGGGCGGGGGGGGGGGCGGGGGGGCCCCCCCCCCCCCCAAAACGCCCATC
>NZ_JBIUUS010000069.1:0-16764 GCF_044742585.1 Kitasatospora sp. NPDC087861 | reverse complement strand
TCGGCAGCAGGCCAAGGGCCCGGTGGACCGCGACCGTCTTGCCCTGCCCCGCATCCCCGTAGACGCACGCGATCCCCCGCGCGGCGACCGTGTGCGCGAGCGCCTCCGTCACCTCGCCCAGCTGGCGCGTCGCAACCACGTGAGCACCCGGCACGTACAACCGCACCCCCAACGACACCGCCAGGGCAGAGCCATCGGACACGGCCGCCGGAACAGGCACCGCCGACGCGAGAGGGTCGGTGTGGGGAGCGGGCGGGGCCTGGCCGGCCTCATCGACCGTACCCGGCAGCGCCAGCTCCGCCAGCGCCCGGTCATACACCACCGGATCCACTCGACCACGCCCAGGCCGAACCCCCTGCAGAACACGGCCGGCCCGCCGTTCCCGCTGGACCGCCCGGTGGAGCGTCCCCAACGACGGCACCGACCCCGCCGACCCCCGCCCCGAGTCGCTCCCTGCCCGTGCGGTCAGCTCCCGGTGCAGCGCCGCCACGTTCCCACCCAACTCGGAAAGCCGGGCCCACAACTCGTCCGTGACCGTGAAGGCGTCGCGTCGCGGGGCCTCTTCCACACGGCCCGACTTCCGGGCCTCGGCCAGCCACCGCCACACCGTGCGCACCGACACCCCAGCCGACTCGGCCGCGATCCGCGCGTGCACCGACGACAACTGCCCCGTCTCGTCCACCTATGCGGATATCCGCATAGATCGACGACATCGGCATGCTGCCCTGCGGGCAGTCCGCGGCCGAGGCGTTCTATCGCGTGATCGACGCCGCCTACGAACGCCGCTCGGTCATCGTGACCAGCAACCTTCATCCCTCGGGATTCGATTCGATCATGCCCAAGACGCTGGCGACGGCGGCGGTCGACCGGCTGCTGCACCACGCACACATCGTGCTGACCGAAGGCACCAGCCTCCGCCTCCAGCAGGCCACCGCCGGCAAGGGCGTCGTCCCACTCGCCTGACCTTGGCTCAGCCGACAGCCTCAAGATTGGGCCCGACCGGAATCCCAGTGCCGACCGGACCAATGCCCGACCCGGCCAGTCACCGCGGCACTGGGCGACCAGCGGCCTGAGGCAAGTCGGGTCGACAAGCACCACACACCAGTCGAGATGTACGGCCTCGGCCTGCCGATGTCATCAAGCTAGCGTCGGCACCACCCCGGTGCTCACTCCGACATAGACGGGTACCACCAGACCCGCCATGCCTAGGACGCCGCTCCGGAGCTCCCGTCCCGGAACATCAACACACGTCGGCGGCGGCCAGAGCCTCCGCCTGACGGCGGGTGAGCCGCCAAATCTGATCCTCGCCGGTCTCGGCCGGGGCGAGGCGCTCGGCTGGGCGGCGAAGGTGTTCGATGAAGCCGAGTCGGGCCGGGACTGCACCGCTTGCGCGGTTGGCTGCGTCGTGGACGACCTCGACGTAGTCGACGCCGGGAAGGCGGAAGGCCTGTTCAACCAGGGCGCGGGCGGTCCGGGTGGCTATGCCACGGCCCGTGGCGGCTGGGTGCAGCCAGTAGCCGATCTCGCGGCCGTTGGCTGGCGTGTCGCCGCCGCGGAACAGCCCGCAGGAGCCAACGATGGCCCCGTCGAGGACGACTGCATAGGTGAAGTCCTCGCCGCTCGCCCAGCGTTCCGGGCGGCTGGCCAGGAAATCGGTGGTCTTGGCCAGGCTGTGCTCAGCAACCCAGGGCATCCATGGGCGCAGGTGCTCCAGCGACTCCTCGATGACCCGGAAGAGCTCCGGAAGGTCCGCCTCGCCGTTGAAGCGGCGCAGCGTCAGGTCGTCCAGTTCGATCACCGGCTGTGGAAGGTCCATGCCAGGAGGATCGTATGCGGCCGCTTCGGTCGGCAACGGGATTTCGAAGCATGGCCTAACCCGGACAGGTGACAACTAATCACACAGCGCAGGGAGCTCAGCTGTCCGCTGGAAAGGAAACGAAATGTCCGCTGAGAGGGATTTGGGCGTGTCCGTTGACAGAGGGCCGGGTCGTTGTCGCGGACCTTGACGGGTGAGCCTGAGAGGCAGGGGTGCTCTTGGAACGTGAGATCCCTTGCCCTGTCCGAGCCCTGCAGTGGTCGTGGTCTCTTTTCGAAGTCGCCCCGAAGGGCGCCGTCACGGGGCTAGGGTCGAAGGGCTATCACATCGGTGCGAGCGAGAGGGCAAGGATGCTGGAGGAGGTGCTGGTGACGTTGGCCACGGCGGGTGGGACGGCTGTGGTCCAGGCAGCCGGGACGCAGGCGTGGGACGGGCTGCGGGCCCGGGTAGCCCGGTTGCTGAGCCGTGGAGACGGTGAGCGCGAGCGCGTGGAGTTGGAGCGGCTGGACAGTACGGCCAGCGCGTTGCAGGCGTCGGCATCGGCCGGGGCCGAACAGGTACGGCTACGCCAGGAAGTAGCTTGGCAGACCAGGTTCGAGAGCCTGTTGGAGGGCGTGGCCGGCGCGGAGCGTGAGCACGCTGCGGCAGAATTGCGGGCCCTGGTCCAGGAGCACACTGCCAGCGGCGCGGTGTCGGCGGGAGACCATGGTGTGGCGGTGGGCGGGAGCGTGGACGTTCGGGCCGATCACGGGTCGGTGGCCGCCCTTCGGATGGGGGACGTGACACTGGGAAACCCCCCGCTGCCGGGTCCGCCCCAGGGCTGAGCGGACCCGACGCCACACTGCCCCCGCCCGCTGGGCGCCCCGCCGTCTCCGCCGAGCACGGCGGCTTCGCTGTCGGCTACGCCCAGCAGGTCGTCTACTACCAGACCGCGCGCCCTGCGTCGGGCGCCTGGCCGCGCCAGCAGCCTGAGAGGCCGGTGCCGCGTCAGCTACCCGGAGAGGCGCCCGGCTTTGTGGGCCGCGCGACCGAACTTGAGCGTCTGGAGGCGCTGGAGGCCACCGCGCCGGGCGGAGGTGCGCGGTTGGTGGTGGTTGCAGGGACCGCCGGGGCGGGCAAGACCTCGCTCGCGGTGCGCTTCGCCCACCGGGTGCGTGCCCGGTTCCCCGACGGGCAATTGTTCGTCAACCTGCGCGGGTACGATCCGGGCCCGCCGGTGGCCCCCGAGGCAGCACTGGAACGCTTCCTGCACGCCCTGGGCATCGCGGCGGACGCGATCCCTGCGAGTTTGGAGGAGCGGGCTGAGCTGTACCGCTCGCTGCTCGCGGAGCGCCGGGTGCTGGTGGTGCTCGACAACGCCGCCGCCGTGGGACAGGTCCGCCCCCTGCTACCAGGCGACGCCGGCTGCCTAGTGGTAGTCACCAGCCGCGAACGCCTGTCTGGCCTGTCCGCCCGCAACGGCGCTCACCGCCTCACGCTTGGCCTACTCACTGAGACCGAAGCCGTCGACCTTCTCACCACCGCCACCGCTGGCTACCGCCGCTGGGACGAGACCGAACACCTGGCCGAACTCGCCCGGCTGTGCGCCCGGCTGCCGCTGGCCCTACGGATCGCCGCCGAACGCGCCGCCGCCCGCCCGCACATGCCCCTGACCGACCTGATCGCCGGCCTGCGAGAAGAATCCTCCCTCTGGGAGGCCCTGACCACCGACGACGACTCGGAAGCCGATGCGGTGCGCGCTGTCTTCACCTGGTCCTACCGCGCCCTGCCCGCACCGGCCGCGCGTGTCTTCCGCCTCCTGGGCCTACACCCCGGGCCTGAGTTCGGCACCGCTGCGGCCGCCGCCCTCACCGGCCACACACACCGTCGAGTCCAAAAATACCTCGACCTGCTGGCCGGCGCCCACCTCCTGGAGCAGACTGGTTCCGCCCGCTATCAATTCCATGACCTGCTGCGCGCCTACGCAGCAGACCAAGCCCGCCGGGAAGAGAGTCCCGGGCAGCAGCAAGCGGCCCTGGCCCGCGTCGCCCAGTGGTACTTGCACACCGCCGACGCCGCAGTCCGCAACGTGCAGCACCTCTACCCCTCACGGATCGCAGGGCCACCCGAGCCCGCAGTCGAACCTCTCACCTTTACCGGTTACGCACAGGCAACGGACTGGTACATCACAGAGCGGACCAATCTGCTGGCTCTCGCGCGGGCCACGGCTGCCGCCGGTCTCGACGAGATCACCTGGCAACTGCCCGCGACGCTGGATCCGCTACACGACGCGCACAGCGCCGTGGAGGACGCACTCGAAACGGCTCGACTCGGTCTCGCGGCAGCGCGACGCCTGAGCGACCATCGCGCCGAAGCAACGATGCACCAGATCCTGGGCTACGCCCACCGGAAGCGCAACCGACTGGGGCCGGCCACCGATTGCTTCCGCGCTGCCTTCGACATCCACCAGCAAATCGGCGAGCGACTCGGCATGCTGGAGGCGGCCAACAGCCTGGGTCGGATCCACCTGGAGCTGCGCGAGCTGAACACGGCCGTCGAGTACCTCGAGCGGACCCTCGTTCTGGCCCGCGAACAGGGGCAGCAGGAGTGGAGCGCCGTCGCGCTGGACAACCTGGCCAGTACCTATCGCGAAATGGGACAGCCCGAGAAAGCGGCCGACCTGGCACGGCAAGCTCTGGAAATCTGCCGCCAGGCCGACCTCGAGTTGCGGATGCACGGCGACGTGTCGCTCAACCTTGCCGGTGCCCTCCGGGAATTGGGTCGGCTCGCGGACGCTGAGGGGCACCTGTGTGCGGCAGCCGCAATCATCGCCGATGGACTGGTCTTCCATGCGCTGGAGTACGACGTCCTGCGTGAGCAGGCAGCACTGGCGCTGGCACGTGGCGAGAGCGAGCAGGCGCTGGAAATCTACTGGCAGTGCGTGAATCTCGCGCGGACCATGGGTAACAGGCGTTTAGAGGCCCTGATCTACGACGGGATCGGACAAGCCCTACAAGGTCTGGGACGCGCCGATGAAGCCGCCGACTTCCATCTGCCAGGGGTGGCACTCGCCCGCAAGTACGCGAACCCCGTCATCGTTGCCACGGTCCTGACCCACCTAGCCCGTGCGCTGGAACGAAGCGGGCACAGTGAGCGGGCGCTGGCTGCTCGGGCTGAGGCCGAGGTACTTCTGGCTCCGTACACTGATCTCCGAGCCGAGGCGCTGCGCGAAAGTCTTCGCATATCAGGTTGACCGGTAGGCAGATCGAGGTCGGCGTTGCGAGGCCCACCCCCCGTTGAAGGACGTATCCGTGGTGCTGCCGACGGCTCCGACGCCGTGTCGCACGGCGATCTTGGACGCCGCCGCCGGTTCCGCGGCCCGTCGGACGACGGACCGGCGGGGGACCGGGGCCGGCAACGGACAGAGGGCCGGGGTGCGGGACGGATCGGCCGGTGACGGACTCGGCGTGCCGGTGGAGCGCGTCCAGGAGCGCGGTCTGCTGGTCGGTCAGCTTGCCCTCGGCGCGGGCCGGGTCGCTGTTGCAGACCTTCACACGGAACAGCTCACGGTAGGCGGTGAACTTCGCCGCCACCCGCTCCACCGCCATGGTCGAGCGGTCGACCTCGACCAACACACCCCGATCTCCGGGGCCTGCCACACGCCGTCCGGGCGCAGCAGGGGAGTCGCAGCGGATCCGCAGTACCTGGCGTTGCATCAGTTCCGGGCTTCCACGGCGTTCGCACCGGCTGTCCGTGGGGGAGAGATGCCAGGTCGGATCCGATGGAGGCGAGGGGCGGAGATGGGAAGGAAGCGCAGGTCGGCGTCGGCCAGGCGGCGGGAGGCCCGGCTGAAGGTGTTCGGGATCGGCGTATCGGTCGCTGTCGTGCTGCTGGTCGTGTTCTGGCACCTGGTGTGGGTGTACGTCGTGGTGGCCCTGGCGGTCGCGGGCGTTGGGGCTAGCGGGTGGACGCTGTGGCGCAGGGACCGCACCGCCCGGAGGGAGGACCGCAGGTGGCGGGAGAGGGACGCCGTCGCGGCCGGGCACCGTACGCTGGCCGAGGTCGACCGGATGACCGGCACCGAGTTCGAGGACTTCGTGGCCGGTCTGTGCCGGCGGGACGGTTGCACGCAGGTGGAGCGGGTCGGCGGGGCCGGCGACAACGGCGCCGACATCAAGGGCGTCCTGCCCGACGGCCGGAACATGATCGTGCAGTGCAAAAGGTACGCGCCGGGCAACGCGATCTCTGCCCGGGAGATCCGCGACATGATGGGGGCACTCCAGCATCACCGAGCCCAGGTCGCCGTGTTCGTCACTACCTCCCGGTTCACCCGCCCCGCCCAGAACCTGTGCACCGAGCACGGCATCTGGGCACTGCACCGCGACATGCTCGGCCTGTGGAACAACGGTGCCAGCCTGCGCTCCTTCCCCCAGGTCAACGGGGCCGGGCAGGGAGACCGCCAGCATCTGGCACGGTGGAAGCACACCTATGGGAAGTGAACGGCCAGACCGACGAACGCTTCGCGGCGCAAGGCCCACCCACGGGTGCGGGGCGGGCTCGCAGCGAGCAGAACGCGGCGCACCCCGGCCGCCTGCGCCCGGGGGTGGGCGCAGGCAGGACCAGGACGGACCGGGGCGGACGTGGGAACAGCGCTCGCGCTCGTTCCCGGGGCTGCGGGTGGGCCTGGCCGGCACGGCGGCCGCCGGGGTGCGCTCGGCGGTGGCGGACCTGCGGCTGGCCCCCGAGGAGAACCCGGTCGTCGCCGAGATGCTGGCCGCCGTCCCGGCCGGGGCCGCCCGGATCGAGGACCTAGTGCAGCGCGGACCGTCGGCTCCGGTCTGGCACCCGCTGGGCGGGCGGGCCTGCGGGTGGACAGAGCTGTAGGCGGGCCCGTACAAGGCCTTCCCGGAGTCGCTCAACCCCAGCAGGATGAGCGGGTGGCTTACAGATTTTTCAATGACGACCCGGTCGACGGCAGCGCGGACCTTCCCGATCTGCTCGGGCACGAGCGGTATGCCGACCACACCGTCGGGCTTCTGCAGGACGTCAGGGATCAGAGTGAGTCCGGGGTTCTCGCTCTGATAGGTCCCTGGGGTTCAGGCAAGTCCTCGGTGCTCAAGATGGTGCTCCACCGGCTTCGGGAGGCGGAGCCGGCGTCGTGGTCGGTGGCGGAGCTAAACCCGTGGCTCTACTCCGACCTCGACAGCCTGACCGCGGCGCTGTTCAGCGAGATCCGTGCCGCGCTGCCAAAGGGCGACCGGTGGTCGGTGGCCCGGGAGAAGGTCAGGGACTTCGGTATCTCCATCAGCCCGCTAGGAAAGGTCGGCGGCCTGTTCGGACTTGACGTCAGCGAGGTAGTCAAGGACGTCGCCAACCGGATCGGCGGAGACACAAGTGCCTCGGCGGCCAAGAAGTCCGCTGACACAGCACTGCGCGAGGCGGATCGTCCGGTGCTGGTGGTGATGGACGACCTGGACCGTCTGACGCCCGACGAGTTGCTGCTGGTCTTCAAGCTGGTGCGTCTCGTCGGCAACCTGCCTAATGTCTACTACCTCATCAGCTTCGACGAGCGGACACTCCTCGACGTCCTCAGCCGCAGCGATCTGGTAGGAGGGTCAGAGCACCGGGCGAGCGAGTTCCTGGAGAAAATCGTGCAGGTCCGGCTGGACCTGCCGGCCTTCCGCGAACGCGACGCCATCAGGCTCGTCGACGGCTGCCTGACCACGCTGCTCGAAAACCACCAGCTGACGCTGACCAAGACGGAGGAGCGACGGTTCGGTCTGGCGTACATCCAGTATCTGCAGGACCGGCTGCTCACGCCGCGGGCGATCAAGCGTCTCTTCGGGCAGGCGGCGGCGTCGCTCGGAGATCTGGCGGGCGAGGTCGACCTCGTCGACTTCCTGCTCGTCACGTTCCTACGGACCAGCGAGCCCGGGGTCTACCGGCTCCTCAGTCGCCACCGGGCCGAACTCACTGGCAGCGGCACGTCCCTCTTCGCACAGGAGCGCCGGCAACGCGACGAGCTGGCCGATCTGTGGCGCACCCGGCTAAAGGAGGCCGGCGTCGACCCCGGGCACCTTGATGGTGTTCTCGGTCTGCTGGCCAGCCTCTTCCCGAGACTCGCGGGCCAGCTGGGCGGCGGCGTCAGCGGTGAACCGCCGCAGGCACGCCGGGGAATCGGGAGCGGCGATTACTTCGACCGGTACGTCGTCTTCGGGGTGCCGGACGACGATCTGCCCGACGCCGTGCTCGCCGCCGCTCTCGCCCAGGTGGAATCCGCTATCTCCGGTGCGGAGGCCGACGAGCTGTGGCTCAGGTTCCAGGACGACACGCATCGCGTCGCCAGGCGCATCCAGCAGCGGCTGCAGGTCGGGGGGCGGCTGCCTTCCCGGCAGCTGCTGATCCAGATGGCCGAGCTGTTCGCGTCGTTGACCGCGGAGAAAGAGGTGATTATCAGCCCCGAGTTCGCAGTGATCGTCCTCGCGCAGAACCTGTTCCGTACCCTTGCGGCCGACGAGCGGGTGGAGGTCCTCGACCTGATGGCCGCCTCCGCCGGCGGCGCCGACCTGGCCGGCGTGGTCCTGCGCAACGCCATCCAGCCCGCCGACACCGAACCCGCCTTCGCGCAGGAGAGCGACGAGTGGTTCGCGGCAGCGCGCGCCGCGGTGCTGGGCCGCCTGGAGCAGCACCTCGCGACGGCCGGTGGGCGACCCGCCGACGAGCTCGGAGATCTGGACATCTCTCTCCTGTGGCGGTGGAGCCGCCTCGATCCCGCCAGCGCCCGCAGGTGGGTCCGCCGACGCCTGGACGACGGCACCTGGGATCTGCTGGTACTGCTCACCAAGCTCCTCCGCGCACCCCGCACGCCTTGGTCCGCTATCGACGCCGATGACCTGGAAGCGCTCGACGGCCTCGTCGACCGCGCCGAGGTGTACGCCCTCTGCGACCGGACCGAGATCCCCGAGGCCGACGAGTCCGCGCCCGCGCAACTCCTCCGCGCCCTCGGCCGCGCCCGGCCCGCCGACGCACCACAGACCGGTCATCCCGCCAGCAACACGACCTGAACGGACGGCGAAGATTGACGGCGCCGGGTCCGGTCGTGCCCGGTGCGGGTGGGCAGCGTGCTGGTCGGGGTGGTGGTGGTGTCGGCGGTCACGGCCGGCCTTCCGGGTCGTCGGAACGCGGGGACAGTCGGCTCGACACGGGCTCCATGCCGTCGGCCAGGTCCCGCAGGTGGTGAACCGCCTCGTCCCAGCCCTGGCCGTACCAGTACGGTCCGGTCAGCGCGGTGGGGTGGTGCGGGACGGCCTCCAGCAGGTCCGCCGCCCGGGTCCAGGACGAGGCCAGTGCCGCTCGCATCCGGTCGAACTCGGCGACCAGCGCGGCCAGCTCCGGACCGGGCGGCAGATCCGGGTCGGTCCCGGCAGCCAGGCCGCGGCGCAGCCGGGCGACGGCGAGGCGGGCCAGGCGGGTGGTCTCCAGTTCCTCCCGCCAGTCGTTGCCAGCCGGCTGGGCGGTCTCGGGTGTGGTCACTCGTCTCCTCCGGGTGGTGGCCGTCTCGGCCTGGGCGGGCCGGGACGGCGGGTCGGTGCGGCAGGGTCGGGTGTGGGGCGGGTCAGCCGGTGACGGTCTCGGCGTGCCGGTGGAGCGCGTCCAGGAGCGCGCTCTGGTGGTCGGTCAGCTTGCCGTCGGTGCGAGCCGTCGCCTGCTTGCGCAGCCACGTGCCGGGCCGGAACGCCGGGTCGCCTGCGAGGCCGGTGCGGTTCGCCGGGCCGTCCAGGGTGCCGCCGGCGGCGAGGTAGGCGAGCAGGCGCCGGTAGGAGCGGTTCCAGTCCGGCTCCAACCGCCACAGCTCGTCCAGCCCGGTGAGCTTCGCGATCTGGTCCTTGGTCAGGTTGTCGGCCTTGCGCTGGCGGCGCATCCACGCCCCCACCGCGTAGTCGTCCAGCTTCACGGTCGCCGGGATCGCCAGGTGACCGTGCTGGCGGTGGAACGCCCGCGCGTAGGCGTAGCCGCGCTCCCAGGCGTTGGCGTTCTTCGACCAGATCATGCCGAGCGCGTCCAGCTCGCTGACGCGGGCGGGGTCGAGCAGGCCCTGGCCGTTGAGGTGGCGCTGGCGGGTGAGCCAGGAGATCAGCTCGGCGTGCTTGGTCTTGTCGGTGGGGTCGAGGTGGCCGTGCTCGATGTGGAACCTGGCGGCGACGGCGTGCATCCGCTGCCACTCGACCGCGCGCGGGTTGAACGCGCGCAACTTCACCGTCTGGAGGATCTGCGCGGCGTGCTGGCGGGCGTTGATCTTCAGCCACTCGATCGGCGACTCCACCGGCACCGCCGGCTGCTCCCCCTCGCCGCCGGGCTCGGTGGCCTCGCCCTCGGAGGCCTTGGCCGCGGTGGCGTGCGCGGTGCCCTGGGAACGGTGGGCGCGCAGCTCGGTGATCCGGCCGACCACCCGGGCGTCGTGCGCGGCCAGGGCGCGCAGGACTCGCCAGATGGTGCGGAAGGAGCTGGCCTCGATCTCGGCGTCGGCCTCGGCCTTCACGGCCTCGCCGGCGTCGTGGACCTCGGCCGGGTGCGCGGTGGCGGTGTCGTCGCCGACCTCCGGCGTCGGCAGGTAGACCGGGATGATGACCCAGGACACCTTGCCCTGCCGGTAGGACTGGCGCAGTGCCCGCCCGACGGCCTGAACGATGTCGATGACGCTCGACTTCGGGTCCGCGAAGCAGATGGCGTCCACGGCGGCGACGTCGATTCCTTCCGTCAGGAGTCGACTGTTGCACAGGATGCCGCACTCCTCGCCGTCGTCGCCGGTGTGGGCCTTGAAGTCGGCGAACGCGGCCCGGCGGTCCTTGAGCCGGTCGGTGCCGGCCACCGCCTTCGCCCAGATCCGCTCCGGCCGCTCCGCGTCCTCCAGCAGCTCCGAGGCGTCCAGCAGAGTGCTCGCGAACTCCCGCGCCCCGGCCACCCGCGAGTGGAACGTGATGACCCGGCGCAGGCCGAGGTCGGCGACCGCGCGCAGCACCGCGATCTGCAACGCGAGGCGCAGCAGCTCCTCGTTGCTGCGCTGGGAGCGCAGGTCGGCGACGGCGGGCAGGTTCAGCAGCTCGCGCAGGTCCTCGTCCGTCACCACCGGCACGAGCACGCGGTAGTCGGCGAGGTAGCCGTGCTCGATCCCCTGTCCGAGCGTCCAGGTGAAACAGACCTTGCCGTAGATCTCCTCCGAGTCCATGGAGCAGAGGACGGGCAGCTTCTCGGTGCCTTCGGTGTCGGCGAGGTCGGCCAGGCCGTCCTTCGCGCGCCGGTCGTCGGCGATCCGCGGGGTGGCGGTGAAGTACAGCCGGCGCTTCGCCGGAACCTGGGCATCATCGTGGACAGCCGCCCACGCCTTGCCCTCGGCGCCGGCGGTTCGGTGGGCCTCGTCGATGACCACCAGGTCCCACTGGGCCAGCCCCCAGCCCTGGTGGGCCTGGACGATGCGCTCCAGCGAGGCGTACGTGGCGTAGACGGTGACCGGCTGATTGTCGGGGGCGCCGTTGACGAGGTCGGTGATCCGGACGGCCTGCGTGGTCACCTGGGCGTGGACCCGGCCGCCGGCCTCGGCGCTCTCCAGTGCCTCCTCGCGGGAGCACGCCGCCACCGCCAGGCCCCGGCGCCCGCCCCGCAGTGACCAGGCTTCGGCGGTCTGCTCGAGCAGCTCGATCGTCGGCACCAGCACCAGTACCCGGCCCCGCGCGGCCAGGCGGCGGGCGCAGCCGGCGGCGATCAGCGTCTTGCCGGAGCCGGTCGCCGCGACGACGGTGGCGCGGCCGCCGTCCTTCACCTCGCGCACCGCGGCCGCGACGGCGTCCTTCTGGAACCAGTGCAGCGGCAGCGGGTTCGCTGCGGTGGTTCCGGACGGCTGGGCGGGGACCGGCTGAGCGGCTGCGGCGCGGAACGCGGCCGGCACGTCGGCCTCGGTGGCGGTGGTGGTCTCCACGGCGGTGCTTCTCCTTCGGATGCTGAGACGGCGGGGCGAGGCGCTCGGTGCTGTGGGAGGGTCGGGGCGGGCGGCCTCTCCCCGGGGCCAGGTCATGGATGGGGAGAGGCTGTGACTGCGCGCTTCATCTGGCGGGTTGAGCAAAGCCGGCTGACCTGCGACGACGCCGGAAGGCGCTCGCCGCGAAGTGGAGCCTTGAAGCATCGCGGTCTGCTGACCAGCGGGAACGTCGGTGCTCAACTCGCCAACTCGACCGCGCATCCGCCAGATGAAGCGCTCGGTCACAGAGGCCGCCCGGACTACTGCTGGTCCTCGGGGATCCAGCCGCGGACTTCGAGGTAGGCGATGTCGGCGTCCTCGACGGCGCGGCCGGTCTCCACCAGCCAGGCCCGCATCGCCTCGGTGACGTCGCCGTGGTGGTCGGCGACGCGCTGGGACCATTCGGCGGCGTCGAATCCGCCGGTGCTGGCGGAGCCGTAGGTGCGCTCCTCCGTGCCGTCCGAGCGCGGGATGAAGCCGCGGCGGATGCCGCCGGAGTCCTGCTCGGAGCCGGCCGAGTAGACGTACTGGTCGGCCTTCATCCGGACGGTGAAGGCGAGGCGGCCGCCGGCTTGGCCGGTCTCGTGCACCACCGGGGCGAGGTGGCTCGCGCCGGACTTGATGGCCTGCTTGCCCGCCCGGCCGGCCATCGACCCGCCCGCCTCGCCCACGACGTCCTTGCCCCGCACCCGGGCCTTCTGCCCGGTCTTGGTCCGGCGCCGGGTGGTGTTCGCCTCCGCAATGCCGGACAGCGCCTCGGGGTCCCGCTCGCCGCCGCGCACCGCGCGCACGACCTGGCGCAGCGCGCTGACGAACGCCTTGCCCTTGCCCTTGGTGAAGAACTGGGAGACGAGGGAGGCGTCGCGGCCGAGCATCTTGGCGACCTGGCGCTTGGTGTAGCCCTGGTCGAGCAGCTCCTGGGTCAGGCGCGCGGCTTCGTTCGGGTTGTTCGGGTCGGCCGGGCTCACTGGTCAGCTCCCGTCTGCGCGAGTTCAGCGCGGCCCAGGCCGCGCAGCTTCAGGTACTGCTCCTGACTGGTCGGGTGCTCGACCGGGCCGGTCAGGTGGCCCTTGAGGAGGTAGTCACCCGGCTCCCCTCGGTACGGCCAGGGCTGGCGCTCGGTCAGGGCGATGCCGTCCGTGCCGAAGTACACGACCGTGCCGGGCTTCGCGTGGAGGGCACCGGCGTAGCCGATGACCTCCTTGCCCTGGCGGTACTTCATGTCCAGCAGCGCGGCGCGGGCGCCGGACCACACGTAGGCGGCCCACTCGGGGTGGGCGTAGGGGTCGCGGGAGAAGCCGGCTTGCCGCTGCCAGGTCACGACCTGGTCGTCCTGGCCGAGGATCTCGACCCCGGCCGGGAGCGCCTCGCCGAGCGGGGTGGTGCCGGAGACCAGGCGCGGGCGCTGGGCGAAGCCGCCCAGGCCGAACAGCAGCACCGAGCGGACCGCGCGGGAGGCGAGGTAGGCCGCCTGGCGCTGGCGCTCGTCGCCGTGCAGCTTCGAGAGGTTGGTCAGGTCCGCCCACGCGGCCTTGAGGCGCTTGCCCCACTCGTCCAGCGGCTTGCCGTCCTCGAAGAGCAGGCCGCCGAGGATCTCGACCTTCCACGGCATCAGGTGGTTCGACAGGGCGAGGTGGATCTCCGCGCCGCCTGCCCAGGTGGTGAACGTGGTGCCGGGCTCGGAGGGGTAGATCCAGGCACGGTCACCGGTGACGGGGGCGGGGAGCAGGCCGACGTGGTTCCACCCGGCCGGGACGGTGACGCGCACGTTCCAGTGCGAGCAGGACATCAGCGCCTTCGTCTGCTCAGCCTCCGTCATCGCGGCGAACGCGCTGGCGGTGATCCGGCGCGGGGTGCCGACCGGCGACTTCCACAGGTGCTTGGCGTAGGCGAAGGTGCGGTCGTACTCCACCAGGGCGGGCAGTTGCTCCGGCACGCGGGGCGGCAGGATCAGCTCGGTGCGGCCCTGGCCGCCGGTCGCGTGCAGCAGCCCGCGCAGCTCCTCGGACAGGACCGGGTAGCCACCGGCCCACTTGCCGGTCGTCGGGATCGTGCGCGACCACAGGTCCCGTCCGGTCTGCGACGGCGAGCCCATGAGGACCGCGTCGTCCCAGTGGCGGCGCAGCGCCTGCCACAGCAGCGTGAACGCCTGGCGGCAGGTGACGACGTCGGCGCCGTCCGGGTCGAACCACTCCCCCATGGAGCGGATCTCCGTGGTGTCGCTGTCGGGGGCGGCGGCGGGGGCGTAGCGGCCGACCGGCTGGCGCTGGTGCACGAAGTGCCCGGCCAGCTTGTCCCGGCCACTGCCGACGGCGGTAGTCCACCGCTCCGACGGGGTGTTCAGCCAGGCCGCCACCGCGTCCTTGAGCGTGCTGTACCGCTCGGCGCCGTCGTGCCACGGGGCGCCGGACGTGATGTAGACCCGCTCCGTGCCGGGCGCGGTCGCCAGGACGGCGTCCAGGATCTCCCCCGGGGTGCGGGCGCCGAGGTCGAGCCGGACCACGCGGTCGCGCACCGCCAGGTCGCCGGTCGCGGCGTCCAGGAACACCGTGCTGCGGGCCTGCTGGACGAAGTTGGGGCGCTTGGACACCAGCCCGGTGGTGATGGCCTCGAACCGCGCGCCCGCCGGGCCTTCGGGAAGGGTGGGCAGCTCGCGCGGCCCGGCAGCGACCGGAGCGACTGGAGCCGCCGGGACGACCGGCGCAGCAGCGACGGGCGCGGCCGGGGCGGGCTGCTCGACGACGACCCGGTCCTCGACCTCGGCCGGCTCCTCGACGGCCGGGGCGGCCGGGGCGGCCGGGGTCGGCTGCCCGACGACGACGGCGGGGCGGGTCAGCGCCGGAGCGACCGCGCTCACGGGCTCGGCGACCGGCGCGGCCTCGGCCACGGGCGCCGGGGCGGGCACGGCGTCGGCGGCCTGGTCGTCGGCCTTGGCGGCGCGGACGGCGGCCGGGGTCGGGTCCAGCAGCGGAGCGATCCGCACCACGTCGCCGACCGACAGCCCGGAGGCCTTCGCGATGGCCGGCGCCTGGGCGCCCTCGTACCCCGCGAGCCCGGCCACCCGGCGCGCACGCTGGGTGGTGAGCTTGTCCAGCTCCTTCTGCGCGGCCGCGACCGTCTTCTCGGCGGCCGTGATCTCCGTGCGCAGCTCGCGCAGACCGGCGAGCTCGGCGGTGTACGTCTTACGGTCCATCAGCGGGTCACTCCCCCTCGGTCGCGGGCTGGTCGGCGGTGGTCGTGGTGGGGACGTAGGCGATCGGGCCACCGGAAACCGAGACCAGGCGGGTGCCCAGCAGCAGGCCCGCCACGCGGGCGTCCTCCGGGTCGGCCGGGTCGGCGGCGTTCACCGGGGCGGTGAGGTCGGTGACGTAGCCGGCCAGACGGGCCTTCGTGAACCGGAACCGGGCGTCGCGGCCTTCGCCCTGGGCGTCGTAGTCGTCGAGGTTCGTGAGCACGGCGACCACGAAGTGGGCGACCGTGACGGGCAGCACCCCGGCCGCCGCCACCCGGGCGGGGGCACACCGCCACCAGCCGTTCAGCCCGGCCAGCAGCTGCGCCGCACCCAGCATGGTGCCGAACCCGATCCACTCCCGGCCGGGTTCGTCCACCCGCGCCGGGGCGTCCGCCCGCAGCACCGCGACCTCACCAGCGCCCACCGCGGTGAGATCGGCGGCGGGCCGCTGCTGCAGCGCCTGGAGAGCGGAGAACGGGAACACCTGCCGGCCCGCGTCGCGTACGCCGGGGACCACCCCCGTCCCGATGAGCTTCTTCACCGTCGGGATCGAGCACCCCAGTGCCGAACCCGCCTGGCCCGTCGTCACGAACACCCGAACTCCAGTGCCTATAGAGCTAGATTGAAATGCGTTACCACTCTACGCCCGACCATCACCCTGTCAATGCCTTTTTAGCAAGTGAGATAAGCACCAGCGGGGCGGATGCGGCGACACCCAGCACGGCCACCCGACGACCTGTCAGGCGCGGTGCCCGCTCCACGCCCGTCCGAGAGACGCGAAAGAGGAGCCGACCGCAGCCGCTCCCGGGCGGCGCCGACTGCCGACGGACACGCTCCCAGCGACGACGACAGCACCCGGACCGACGGGACCGCTGCCGCTCCCAGAACCCGCCGGCCATGCGCCAAAACGGCTCCCCCGAGCCCCGGCGTCAACCGCATACGGCTGGCGCGCGGCTGTTCAGGTGAACAACCTCCTGAACAGCCGTCACCCGGCGCCCGAGGCCGGTACAGCTTGACCATGATCACCGCTACCGCGTGGCGCCGCGCCACCACCGTCCTCGCCACGCTCGCCCTGACCACCCTGCCCGCCGCGAGCCCCGCCTTCGCCGACACCGCCGCTACGGCAACGACCGCACATCGCGCACTGCCCGAACCTCCGTCCGTGGGCGTGGCACGCGACGAGCTGGCCGGCCTGACCGTGGCCGAGTCGCACTCAATGGAGGGCTACAGCCGTACCAAGTTCCCTCACTGGATCAAGCAGTACGGGGAGTGCGACACCCGCGAGGTCGTCCTCCAGCGTGACGGCCAGGACGTCGTCCAGAACGAGAAGTGCCAGGCCGTTTCGGGCACTTGGGTGAGCCCGTACGACGACAAGACCTTCACCAACGCAAAGGATCTTGACGTCGACCACGTCGTGCCACTTGCGAACGCTTGGCGCAGTGGTGCCGATCTTTGGGACACCAGTACGAGGAAGAAGTTTGCGAATGACCTGGTGGAGCCTCAGCTGGTCGCGGTGTCCGCGGTCAGCAACAGGTCGAAGGGCGACAAGGGGCCGGAGGCCTGGCGGCCGCCGCTGCGGTCGTACTGGTGCACGTACTCGCGTGCGTGGGTTATCTTCCGTTGTGTCAGAGCTTCTGTTATGTGAGGCAACTACGTTGATACTCACATGCCTAACGAGTATCAACGGGACATTAAGTGACGTCAGCTGCCTCCGTCCTTCGTCGG
>NZ_JBIUUS010000068.1:0-16841 GCF_044742585.1 Kitasatospora sp. NPDC087861 | reverse complement strand
CGCGGTGGAGCCATGAATCCCACCGCAAGACCGCCCAAGCCAACACCGTCGAGGACCTCATCGCAGCGTAATCAACCGGCCACCCGACAGGCTCTCAGACTCAGGTTCGGGTTCGGGCTCACGGTCGGGCTCAGGCTCGGGTGAGCCCGGTGATGGCGTCGCCGACGTACTCGGCCCCGAGTACGGCCAGCACCGTGGTCGTGATCGCCGCATTGTGCGTGGCCATCCAGGCCTTCCACTCCCCGAGGGCCCGCGCCGAACGGCCCCCGCCGAGCAGGTGGACCCCGAGCGGCACCAGCGTGCACAGCGAGCCGACCAGCACCATCAGCGCGGCGGCCACCGCCTTGCCCCCGTCACCGCCCGTACTGGCGGCGATGGAGGCCGCGCCGCCGACGGCCAGTACCAGGTTCTTCGGGTCGGCCACGGCCAGCACCACCGCCAGAGCGGCGGACCTGCCCGGGGTGAGGCGGTCCACCGTCCGCATCCACGGCGGAGGCGCGGTGATGTGCCCCTCGCGCGGCCGGTCGCGCCACTGCCTCCCGGCCATCAGCACCAGCAGGACACCGAGCGCGAGCTTCAGCCAGGACGACCAGCTCGGCGTGGCGTCGCCCGCACCCGGCCCGCTGCCCGCCGCCACCACGACCGCCACCATCGCCGCCAGGCCGACGACCCAGCCGCAGGCGAAGGCGATCCCGTTGGCCCGGCCACGCGGTGTGGCCAGGATCAGGATCACGGCGACCAGCGTGAGCGGGCTGATCGCGATACCCACCGCCGACGCCAGCATCGGACCGACCGCCTCGCCCATCCCCGCTCCCGCCTCCTCGCGGCGGCCCCCGCGTGTCCGGAGAAGGTGCCGCCCGGCGTGGCGCGCTCCGCTGAACGCACGCCCTCCCCATTCAGCGACGGCCGGGCCCGCCCCGCGCGGTCGACGCCGCCATGCGGGTGAGGCGGCCGCACTCCTGCGCCCTGGGAACGACTCCTGCAACCCGGGAACGCCGGAGGGCCGCCGCACCACACCGGTGCGGCGGCCCTCCGACGTGGTCACGGCATCGGATCAGTCGTTGCCCGACTCGATCGCCGCGTTGTCGAGCGCGGTGGACTCCGCCGCGACCGCCTCGGCGCTGAGGCTGGCAGCCGCGATCGGCGCCGCCCCGCCCGGGGCCAGCTCGCCGATCAGGCCGCTCCACGGCGCCAGCTGGCCGTGCACCGCGTAGTGCTCCAGCTTGCTGCGGGAGTCGGCGATGTCGAGGTTGCGCATGGTCAGCTGGCCGATGCGGTCGTTCGGCACGAACGCGGCGTCGACGCTGCGCTCCATGGACAGCTTCTCGGGGTGGTAGCTGAGGTTCGGGCCCTGGGTGTCCAGCACCGAGTAGTCCTGGCCGCGCCGCAGCCGCAGCGTGACGCTGCCGGTGACCGGCTGGCCGACCCAGCGCTGCAGGCTGTCGCGGAGCATCAGCGCCTGCGGGTCGAACCAGCGGCCCTCGTAGAGCAGCCGGCCGAGCCGGCGGCCCTGGGTGTGGTAGGTCGCGACGGTGTCCTCGTTGTGGATCGCGTTGATCAGCCGCTCGTAGGCGGTGTGCAGCAGCGCCATGCCGGGCGCCTCGTAGATGCCGCGGCTCTTGGCCTCGATGATGCGGTTCTCGATCTGGTCCGACATGCCCAGGCCGTGGCGCCCGCCGATCCGGTTGGCCTCGTGCACCAGCTCGACCGCGTCGGCGAACTCCCGGCCGTTGATGCGGACCGGACGACCGAACTCGAACTCGATCGTCACGTCCTCGGTCCGGATCTCGACGGCCGGGTCCCAGAAGGCCACGCCCATGATCGGGCTGACGATCTCCATCGAGGTGTCCAGGTACTCCAGCCGCTTGGCCTCGTGGGTGGCGCCCCAGATGTTGGCGTCGGTGGAGTAGGCCTTCTCGGCGGAGTCGCGGTACGGCAGGTCGCGCTCGGACAGCCAGGCGGACATCTCCTTGCGGCCGCCGAGCTCGGCGACGAACGCCTGGTCCAGCCACGGCTTGTAGATCCGCAGGCTGGGGTTGGCGAGCAGGCCGTAGCGGTAGAACCGCTCGATGTCGTTGCCCTTGTAGGTGGAGCCGTCGCCCCAGATGGACACCTCGTCCTCGTGCATCGCGCGGACCAGCAGGGTGCCGGTCACGGCGCGGCCGAGCGGGGTGGTGTTGAAGTACGTCTGCCCGGCGGAGCGGATGTGGAAGGCGCCGCAGGCGAGGGCGGCCAGGCCCTCCTCGACCAGTGCCGCCCGGCAGTCGACCAGGCGGGCCTGCTCGGCACCGTAGGCGCGGCCGCGGGCCGGGACGTCGGCGAGGTTCGGCTCGTCGTACTGGCCGATGTCGGCCGTGTAGGCGTACGGGACCGCGCCGTGCTCGCGCATCCACGCGACGGCGACGGAGGTGTCCAGTCCACCGGAGAATGCGATGCCGATCCGTTCACCGACCGGCAGCTTGCTCAAGACCTTCGACATGCATGCACCCTTGACCCGCGCGGCGGCGCGGGCTCCTGACTTAGCGACGTGTGAGGGGATTCGGCGTATCCGATGCCCGCACTCTGGCATAGATTTGCAGAGTACCGCAAGAGCATACGATCGTGTCGGTGGGGGCGGCGGCTGGCGTCGCCGCCCCCCGCCGCGGTCGATCGGCCGTAGGCGCCGTCAAGTGGCTTGCGTGGTCAGGGTGTTGGGCGGCCCGGCCGGTCGGGTCGAGGAGCTGGACGCCGTCGCGGGCTCCGGCGTGGAAGGGGCCGGCCCGGTATGGGGAACATGAGACGGCCGGGCCCCACCCCGGGAGTGTGCTGGGGTGGGGCCCGGCCGGGCAGTGGGGTCGTCAGGAGGCGCTGTCGGCGTCCGGCCCCTGGGCGCGCAGGCGGCGGACGTTCTCCAGCGACTCGCGCAGTTCGGTGAGCCAGGAGTCGGAGTGGCGCTGCACCAGCCGGACGCACCAGGCGAGCGCCTCGCTGCGGCTACGGGCGACGCCCGCCTCCACCAGGGTGTCGAGCACCTGCCGTTCGGGCTGGCGCAGCCGGGTCATGACGGGGGCGGAGACCGTGGTGAACATGCCCCGCAGGTCGCCGCACTCGGCGCCCCAGGAGATCTTGCGGCCGTATCGGCGCTCGGCCTCGCGGGCGACGGCGATCCGGGCGTCCCTGGTCCGGTCGCGGAACTCGGCGATCCGGCCCTCGAACGCCGCTTCGCGCTCGGCGTCCGGGGCTGTCCCGTCGAGGGCCGGTTCGGGAATGCGGCCGACGACGGTGATCTCCTCGCGGTCCGCGGTGATCTCGACGATTTCGGTGAACAGGTCGGCGGGGAGGCGGCCGGTGAACCAACCCCGGAGCTCTTCGGGCGAGGTTGTAATCATGTAATCAGCATTACTCGGCGTGGAAAGGATGGCAAGACCCCGGGGAGACCGGAGGAGAAGGGGCGCCGGGCCGGCAGTGCAGGATGGCCGGCGTGCGGCCGTCAGCGCACGGCGGAGCGCGGGCCCGGGGTGCGGGCACGGGCGCGCAGCCAGGCCGTCCGGGAGGCCAGCACGCCGAGGCCGAGCGCCACCAGGTGCCCGGCGTCGGCCAGTTGCTGGTCCAGCGCCCAGGCCAGGGCCAGCCCCGCCGCGAGCGCGGGCAGGCCGAACCGGCGCAGCGGGGCCGGGCCCAGGGCCAGCAGGCAGCCGGCGGTGGCGACCAGCCCGTAACTGATCCCGACGTCACGCGCCCGGGACAGCGCCCCCGGGATCCGGACGGTGAGCATCACCCACATGGCGCCCTCGGTGAGCAGAGTGGCTCCCAGGTGCCCGAAGACGAAGACCGCGCCGGCCCGGGCCGGCCCCCAACGCCACTCGGCCAGGCCCAGCGCCACGGCCACCGCCGCGATGCCCGCCCAGGCGGGCACCCCGTCGACCACCAGCCCGCTGGTGAACATCGTCCACCACTTGCCGACCTCCATGTGATGGACGTTGCTGCTGTTGTGCCGGACGAAACGGGCCCGCGCGGCGTGGCTCTGGCCGGCCAGCCAGCAGGCCGTCGCGGTCAGCAGCAGTACGTACACCGTGGTGAGCCGCAGCCGGGCCGCCGCGCGCAGCGCTGGGTGCCGGGCGGTGGTGCCGACGTCGATGCCCGCGGATGCGGTCGGTGCGCCGTGCTCCCTCATCGTGCCTGTCGCCCTCGCTGTGCGGTTCCCGGTGGTGCCGCCCGGTCGGCCCCGGCGGCCCGCCCCGGGCGGTCAGATCGCCAGCGTACGCCAGCCGCGGGTGATCTCCTCGCGGACGGCGCCCGGGTCCGGCGCCGGGACGCCCGGTGTCGGACGGGCCGTCAGCAGCTCCAGCAGCGCCGTACCGTCCGCCGGGCGTCCGGCCGGGTCGGCGCTCAGCGCGCGGATCACGACTGCGGCCAGCGCCGGGTCCAGGGCGTGCACCGCCGCCAGCGCGGCGGGCTCGGGGCCGGTGTCCACGATCCGCCGGATCACCGCGCCCGTGCTGGTCGCCGCGAACGGGCTGGCGCCGTGCGCGGCGCAGACCACGCAGCACGCCCACGCCCAGACGTCCGCGGCCGTCCCGACCCGGTCCTCGCCGAACTGCTCCGGCGCCATGTAGGTCAGGGTGCCGGGACCGCCGCCGGTCATGGTGAGCCGGGTGCCGTCCACCAGCGCCGCGATGCCGAAGTCGAGCAGCCGCGGGCCCGCGGTGGTCAGCATGATGTTGGCCGGCTTGAGGTCCCGGTGGATCAGCCCCAGCCGGTGCACCCCCGACAGTGCGACGGTCAGCGCCAGCGCGAGGGCCCGCAGCGCCTCGGGGGAGCGGATCGGCCCCTGCTCGCGCAGATACGCGTCCAGCGGACGGCCGTCCAGCAGTTCCATCGCCAGGTACGGCCGCCCGCCGTCCACCCCGCCGTCGAGCACCCGGGCGGTGTAGGCGCCGGGCACCATGGCCAGCACCTCCGCCTCGCGTTCGAAGCGGCGCAACAGCTCGGCGTTGTCCAGGAGTTCGAGGTTGATGGTCTTCAGTGCCACCTGCGTCGCCGCACCCTCGCGCCGGGCCAGGTACACGGTGCCCATCCCGCCGGAGCCGATCCGGCCGAGCAGCTGGTAGCCGCCGATGGTGCGCGGTTCGCCTGGGTGCAGCGGCTGGTGCGGGATCGCGCCGGTGGCGGCGAGCGGCACGACCGGCCCGGTGCGCAGCGGCGCGGCGGGCGCCGGGTCGGCCTGCGTCGGGACGTACGCCGGGGGCTGCTGCTGGTACGCGGCAGTCGGCGGGTACGGGGTGGGTTGCGCGGGTGTGAACGCGGGTGGGGCCGGCGGTGCGGCCGGGACGGCGGGGCGGTGGCGTCCGCTGACCACGGTCGCGACGATCTGGAACACCAGGGCGGCCAGGATCAGGCCGACCGGCAGCACGAGCGCGCCGAGCACCGCGCGCAGGACGAACCCGCCGGCCAGCCGGAGCCGGGTCGAGCCGGACGACCACACCTCGGGCGGCATGCCGGCCCGCAGCAGACGGTGCTGGGTCAGGAACCAGAGCAGGAGCCAGAGCACCAGGACCGCGATCACCGCTACGAGGTAGTAGGTCTGCGCGACGCCGCGGCTCAGGTGCATGTCGAGGGCCAGATACCGGGAGTTGGCCGGGTCGATCGGCAACCGCAGGACGCGGGCGCCCACGATGTTCACGAAGGTCAGCAGCGCCATCAGCCCGCCGCCGCAGGCGAGCCCCACCGCGAGTTCGCCGAACAGCGACGCCAGGCCCTTCGGGCCGCCGCCGCCCTCCCGGGCCGCCAACGCCCGCTGCCGGACGTCCAGGTGATAGCGCCGCAGCAGTGGCAGGCTCACCAGCCGCACCACCAGCGCCACGCCGATCACGACCGGTATGTCCACGCTGAGGATCGTGTTCACGCGTTCCGCCCTTCCCCCTGCTGTCGGCAGAGGGAGTATAGGCGGCCCGCGAGTTCGCCCGATTGCAGCAACTGGCCTGGCCGCGGCGGGCCGCAGCAGGTTGGTGGCACCCTCCGCCGAGGACGACCTCGACGTCGACCTCGCCGACGCCGTCGCCCACGCGATCGCCACCGACCGGCCCGAACTGCCGCTGCCCGGCCCGCGAGCCCGCGATCACTCGAAGGGCGCAGCGCGTCGACGCGTCGGGGGACGCCCCGAGTGAGGGTGAAGGGAACGACGAGGAGGCGCCGATGACCGGTGGCATCACCAGCGCGACCGGAACGGACCGGCGCCCTTGGTGGGCACGCCTCGTCCTGGCCGTCTGGGCCTACGTCCGCCATGCGCCGGGCACCTACGTGTGGCTGGCGATCCTGCTCGCCACCACGCAGGTGATCCACCACGTCGACACCGCGACCGCCGACCGGATCCTGGAACGGCGCTCGACCAACCTGCACCACCTGCAGGTCTCACCGGTGCGCGTGCTGGTCACCAGCGCGCTGTGGATCGCGGGCGGCGGGTGGTTGAGCTACTTCGTGCTCTACAACCTCTTCCACGTGCCCGCCGAACGCTGGCTCGGCACCCTGCGCTGGATCTCGGTCGCGATGGCCGCGCACGTCGGCGCCACCTACCTCAGCGAGGGCGTCCTCGGCTGGGCGATCCACCGCGGCATCGCCCCGCCGAAGGCCGTCTACACCGTCGACTACGGCGTCAGCTACGCGCTCGCCGGAGTGATCGCCGTGCTGACCTACCTGATCGTGCGGCCGTGGCGGTACGCGTACGTGGCCGGTGTGCTGCTCTGTTACGGCCTGGGCGTCGCGCAGAGCCGGGACTACACCAGCATCGGCCACTTCAGCGCCGTGTTGATCGGCCTGGCCTGCTACCCGCTGACCCGGAGCCGCCCCGGCTCCTGGGACCCGGTCGCCACGGGCCGGCGCGTCCGGCGGCGGCTGCGTCGGGGGTGACGGGGGTGACGGGTCAGCGGGTGCTCGGATCGTCAGGGGTGGTTGTGCCCGGGGTGGTCGTGCTCGGGGTGGTCGTGCTCGGCGCGGGCGAGTCTTTGGCGGGCGCTCCCAGGTAGGCGTTCAGCGGCGGTTCCTGGGCCAGCACCGCCCCGGCCGTGACGGAGAAGGTGACGGCGGCGCAGAACGCGATCAGCCAGGACAGGATCATCAGCACCGGGCCCAGCGAACCGTACTGGGCCAGCGCGCGGTTCAGCGCGTCCGGCATGTAGACACGGGCGGTCAGCGACATCGCGGTGGCCGCGGCGGCGGTCAGCAGCGCACCGGGCAGCAGCGGCAGCCAGCCGACCCGGGCGCTGAGCAGCAGGTGGGTGGTCCACCACCAGACGACGAGCGATGCGATGAAGGTGAGTGGCAGGCCGAGCCAGAAGCCGGTGCCGAAGCCGTCCCGCAGCGGGCCCTGGAAGAGCAGCACGGCCAGCCAGGCCACGACCCACAGCAGCCACCGCCACGCCGCCACCCGGGTGCGCGCCTTCGGCAGCCGCCACGCCCGTTCGCAGACCCGGGCGACCGCGCGGCTGCAACTGGTCGCCGACAGCAGCGCCATCAGGACGCCGATGAACCCGGTGGTCTGTCGCAGGTCGTCATTGCCGTACAACGACTGGTGCAACTGCTGGTCCGTGGCGCCGGAGACGCCGAAGAGCGAGCGGAGTGAGGCGACCAGTTGGTCCCGCACGCCGACCGGGGCGAACGCGCCCACCGCGAACAGCAGCGGCACGGAGGTCAGGAACACCTGGGCAGCCATCCGGGTGGCGGCGTCCAGCAGACCGGGGGAGAGCAGCCGGGCCGTCAGCTCGGTGATCACCGGGAAGCGCCGCTCGGCCTCGGCCCGCATCCGCTCCACCTGCCTGCGCCCCCGGGCCAGCCGCTCCCTCCAGCGGCCGGAGGCCTCCCGCACCGACCTCATCCCTCGGTCCTCCCGCAGCCGGGCCATGGCCCGACCCAGTCAAGGTGAGGCCGGCCCATCTCGCCACCGGGGGGCGGCGGGCCTGGTGCGGTTGGTCTGGTGCCTCCCGGGCTGCTGCCCCGTCCGCTCGTGCTGGGCGGGCGGGGCAGCAGCCGGTGGGACGGGGGTCAGTGGGACGGGGGCGCCGGACGTGGGACAGTGCTACCGGCCGACGGATTGGGCCAGGCAGCGGATGTTGCCCTCGCTGTCCTTGAACCAGGCGGCCCGCATGTCGTCGCGTTCGACGAGGCCGTTGACGGTCGTCAGCCCGGGGAAGTCGTACTCCTCGAACGTGATGCCGCGGTCGCGCAGGGCGGACATCTCGCCGTCGAGGTCCGAGACCTTGAAGCTGGCGAGGGTGTGGGCGGCCTGTCCGCCGCTGGGGGTGCGGTCGATGGTGAACCGGGTTCCGCCGCAGTCGCAGACCAGTTCCTCGTCGGTCTCCTCGGCGAGCTACGTTCGCGATGTGATCCACGTCTTCAACGAGCGGGGAGATTCGATGCGCTGGACCCACAATGGAGCGGAGGACCCCCGAAGGCGATCAGTGAGCGGGTGCGTGAGCACATCCGACTGATCGCTCGGACGTCCCCCGCCGACCCGGACATCACCGGCATCGCCACCTGGAGCCCGCCGGACCTCGCGGAGGCGCTGGACCCCACGCAGGCGCTGGGCCGCGCGGAGGTACCGCCGGATCGCCGATGCCTACGAGGGCACCCCGTCGGCACACCCGGTCCCCGCCGCAGCGGGCCGGCCGGCGCCGCCTTCGGTCACGCCGCGCTCGGCGGCTCGGTGAGCCATCCGTCGAGGGGGACCTGGCAGGAGTTGAGGATGCCGGCGACCAGCGTGTAGGTGCCGACCAGCGCCAGCAGTTCCAGCAGTTGCGGCGTGGAGTGGCGCGCGGCCAGCGCCTGCCAGGTGGCCGGGGACAGCGTGTGCTCCGTGCACAGTTCGTCGACGGCCCGCAGCAGCGCCCGGTCGGCCTCGTCCCAATCGGGGTGGTCCGGTCCGCCCGCGACGCCGGCGATCTCGGGCCCGGTCACCCCGACGGCGGCGGCGAGGCGGGCATGGTGCTCCCACTCATACGTCGAGCCGGTTCGGTGAGCGGTCCGAAGGATGACCAGTTCCCGTTCGCGGGGCGGGATCAGCCCCTGGGCGAGCTGGGTCAGCAGGGGCGCCAGGGCGACCAGCAGGTCGGGATGGTTGCCGATGGTCGCCAGGACGTTGAGCACCGGGCGGCCGGCCAGCGGACCGGCGCCACCCGCGAGTACCTGCGCGGCGGGGCCCTCCAGCCGCGCGGCCAGGGCGGCGATCTCGGCTGCGGGCCGAGGCGTCACCCGGGGGGCCGCCTCGCCCGGGTGCGGCGTGGCGTAGTGGCCGAGGCAGCCCATCAAGTCCACCTCCCCAGGGGTGCCGTCGCCGTTGAGCCCGCGGTAGACGGCGCCGATGTTGAGCACCAGGCGTTCGGGGCCGGCCCAGTCGGCGAAGCCGTCCAGGTCCATCTCCCGGGCGGCCTGCAGCACGGGTGTGCCCGCTCGGTGTGCGCGTACGGCGTGGTCGTGGACGCGCTCCAG
Organism: Kitasatospora sp. NPDC087861; assembly: GCF_044742585.1. Lineage (NCBI taxonomy): Bacteria > Bacillati > Actinomycetota > Actinomycetes > Kitasatosporales > Streptomycetaceae > Kitasatospora > Kitasatospora sp. NPDC087861. The sequence goes on along the minus strand of NZ_JBIUUS010000068.1, from coordinate 7,382 downwards.
GTAGTCGCGGAAGAGACGGACCTCGGGCTTGCCGACGACCGGGCCGTGCCCGGGCACGATCGCCTCGACGTCCAGCCCCAGGATGAGGTCGCAGGCGGCGATCCAGTTCTCCACCGGGCCGCTGTGGATCACCGGGTGGCCGCCGACGAACAGGATGTCCCCGGCGAACAGGACGGCGGCGTCCGGCACATGGACGAGCAGGTCCCCGGAGGTGTGCGCCGGACCGACCTCGATCAGCCGGACGGTGCGGCCGCCCACCGCGACCTCCAGTTCGCCGCCGAAGGTGCGGGTCGGCAGCGTCGGGGTGATGCCGGCGAAGTCGAAGGTCCGCAGCATCTCCTCGGCGACCCGCGGGAGCGGGACCTCGCCCGGCGCGGCGAACAACTCGTGGAGGTGGTCGCCTCGCATGGCGGCCGCGGCGGCCTCGGTGGCGACGATCGTGGCATCGGGGAGCAGCTGGTTTCCCCACCAGTGGTCGCCGTCGGCGTGGCTGTTGACCAGGGTGCCGATCGTGAGCCCGGGCAGGGCCCGAGTCATCGCGGCCAGCATGGCGCGGGTCTGCGGCACGGTGAACAGGGTGTCGACGAGCAGCGCTTCCGCGCCGGAGACGATCAGTCCGGCGTTGCTGAAGCCCCAGGAGCCGTTGGGCTGCAGATAGGCATAGGTGTCTGCGGCGATCTCGTGCAGACCGAGCGTGTAGGGGACGGCCATCGTTGGACCTCCTCGCTTGATGTACTTGAGTGCCAATATGTACTCAAGTACGGATCTGGATTCAAGTACACTCGCGGGGTGAGATCGACAACGCCGCAGGAACCGGCCGCTCGGCAGAACCGGCAGGACCGGCGCGGACAGCGCCGCAACGCGACACGGGACCGGCTGCTGACCGCGGCCCTGGACCTGTTCGCCACCCAGGGGTACGCGACCACCACGTACGACCACATCGCCGAGCGCGCCGACGTGGGACGCCAGACGGCGTTCAACCACTTCCGCCGCAAGGAGGACTTCGTGACCGCCTGGGTCCAGCAGCGGCACGACCTGGTGGACCGGCAGGACGAGACCGACGCGTCCGACAGTCGCTCCGCCGTCGAGGTCCTGGCCGGCGAGCTACGCGTGCTCGCGGAACTCAACGAGCGGGACTACGCGCTGGCCAAGGAACTCCACGACAGCGGCGTCCTGCACTCCGCCTTCGCTCTGGGCGCCGCCACGCCGCGCGCGCTCCTCGCCGCCGTCACCCGCGGCCAGCAGCGCGGCGAGATCCGCCCCGACCTCGACCCGGGAACCGTCGCCGACATGATCTTCGACGGCTACGTCACGGCCCTGAGCCGCTGGCTGCGCACCGACGGCGGCCACCCGCTCGCCGAGTCCCTGCTCACCAGGCTCACCGTCCTTGCCACCGGCTTCGCGCCCGGCGACACCACCCTCCCCACTGCCGCAACCGGACCGCGGAACCCGTAGGGCCGCGCGGGAAGACACCCGCATCCCACCACGGCCGCCGACCCGGCGCCGGCCCCGAGATCCACGCGGAGCAGCAGACGGGGACCCTATTCCAGCGAGCCGAGCCGGACGGCCCGCATGATCTCCCGGAAGTGCGCGCCAAGGAGAGTCGAGAGAAGTCGGGAAGGTTCGGGCGGCTGGCTGCGCTGTCACGCGAGCACCACCGGTCTGGGCGACGCTTCGAGTTTGCGCTCTGACCTGCAGGGATGTCTCATGCGGCGTCGCGCCGAGGCTCTGCGGTGGGCGTCGGACGGTCGGCCGCAGTCAGCGCAAAGGGACCGCAGAAGGTCCCGCCGGCACTTTCACGGCTGGGCGATGCCGAGAACGCGTGAGTCTCGCGTTTGCGCTCGTAAGGCAGAGTCTGCTCGTACTTGTGCTGACCTCTTGCTGACCGCATCTGAGGGCACGTCAGGCATCCGAGCCTGGCCGCAGTGAGCGACCGAATCCCGCCACCCCTCGTCGTCATCGATCCCTCTGACCCGTACTCGCTCTGCCACCCGCACGGCTCCGAGTGGCCGTGCGCTGCCGCCATTGGTCCATCGCCTGCTGGAGGGCCTCGCTCATGATCAGGAGGAACTCCGCGGAGGAGCTGAAGCGGCCGCCGGCCCGGGTGGTGGTGCCGAGGACCTCCGCCCCGCGCTGCGATGCGGCGATCAGGGCATCGTTCATCTGCATCGCGGCCAGGGTGGAGCGGAGCCAGATGTCATCGTCGATGACGTAGCGCTCGCGGCGTTCGCCGGGAGTCCGTTCGCGCCTGACGATTCCCTGCTGTTCGAGGAAGTTGACGGCGTGCGAGACGGACGCGGGGCTGACGCGGAGGCTCTGGACCAGGTCCGCGGCGGTGAGGGCGCCGCAATCGGTGACGTACAGGCAGACCAGCGCCCTGGCCGCCATCCTGGGCAGCCCCTGCTGTTCGAGGAGGACTGTGAAGAACTCCGTGAACTCCCGGACCTCTTGGGGGTCGCGCCCGTGGTCGCTGTGGGGAACTGCCGGCGCCGGGGGCTGGTCCGGCTTCCGGCGGCGCGCACGCTGCTGCGTGGCTTCCTGTGCCCGGTTTGCCCGATAGCCCTCGGGCCCGCCGTTGCGGGTGACCTCCCGCATGACGGTTGAGGCGGGCCGCCCCAGGCGTCGGCCGATCTCGGTGTAGCCGAGCCCCTCGGCCAGTCCATCGGCAATGAGCCGGCGGTCCTCGCCGGTGAGTCTGCCTCCAGGCATCGATGCTCTCGCCCCTCTGTCGGCCTGCGCGGGGCCCGATGTCCGCACGCTTCCGCTCCGCAGTATGCATTCACTCGCAACTCATTGCAATGCAAGCCTTGATCGTCCATTGCATTCAGCGCCAAGCTCATTGCAATATCAAGGCAATGTCTCTTCCCTGCAGGCCAATGCAGCTATCTGTTCTCGTTGACTGATCTGTGAACGCAATGTAGCTTCGTGGTTGTTCAGTAGTTCCCGAACACTCATGCAGGGGGAGATTCATGATGGGGAAGAGCGGCGGCGGCTTGTCCGAAGCAGGGCTGCGCAGGATGCGCGACGTGCTGGCGCGGCACGTCGAGTCCGGGAAGATCCCCGGGCTCGTCGCGCTGGTCGGCCGAGGCGACGAGACGCACGTCGAAGCGATCGGGACGATGAGTCGCGACGGCGGCGCGACGATGCGCCGGGACACGATCTTCCGGATGGCTTCGACGTCCAAGCCGGTCACGATGGCGGCGGCGATGGTCCTGCTGGACGAGTGCAGGCTTCGGCTGGACGACCTGGTGGAGCAGTGGCTGCCGGAACTCGCCGATCGGCGGGTGCTGAAGCGGATCGACGGCCCGCTGGACGACACGGTGCCGGCGAAGCGGCCGATCACCGTGCGGGACGTGCTGACCTCCACCTTCGGGCTCGGCATGGACATGACGTCGCTGGGTACCCCGATCATGAACGCGGTCTTCGAGCAGGGGCTCACACCCGATCTGCCGGTGCCGATGCCCGAGCCGGACGAGTGGATGCGCCGCCTCGGCACGCTTCCGCTGATGCACCAGCCCGGAGAGAGCTGGCAGTACCACCTCGCCAGTGACCTCCTCGGCGTGCTCGTCGCCAGGGTCACCGGCCAGCCCTTCGAGACCTTCCTGCGCGAGCGCGTCTTCGACCCGCTGGGCATGAAGGACACCGGCTTCCACGTCCCAGCCGGCAAGATCGACCGCCTGCCTCCCCTCTACGCCCCGAACCCGCAGACCGGGGAGTTCACCGTCTGGGACGAGCCGGCGGACGGACGCTGGAGCAAGCCTCCGGCGTTCCAGGGCGGCGGAGGCGGGCTGGCCTCCACCGTCGACGACTACCACGCCTACTTCCGCATGCTGCTGAACCGCGGAACGCACGGCAGCGAGCGGATCCTGTCCCGGTCCGCCGTCCAGCTGATGACCACCAACCGCCTCACGCCCGAGCAGACCGCCGCCCGTACAGCGCTGGCCCGCGACAACGTCCACCTCTCGTACGGCCAAGGGCAGCACGGTGGTTGGGGCTTCGGGATGGCGGTGCGCACCTACCGCGGCGACTACGCCCCCGTCGGCCAGTTCGGCTGGGACGGCGGGAGCGGCACCTCGACCTACGCCGACCCGGACAATCAGCTCACCGGGATCCTGCTCACCCAGGTCGGGATGTCCGTCCCGAACGCGGCGCGGTTGATCCACGATTTCTGGACCACGCTCTACCAGGCGATCGACGACTGACACCGGCCTGGGCCGTCCCAGCACGTCGCGCTCAGCCGCGACACCGTGTGGCCGACCCCGGCAGCCGAACCGAGGACGGTCCCGCAAGGTTCGGGCTCCACCTCGGAGAGCTGTCTGCCTGTTCGGCGTGACGGCCTTCCACTTCCTCGGCCCTGTGCCGATCCGACGGGGGACCGGGCGGCGTGCGCCGGAAGTCTCGCAAATTCCTTAGCCCCTCCTCTGGTTCGCTGGCCGTGCCGAGAGCGCTCCGCGAGCAGTGGTTGAAGGGGAACGGATGTCCAAGCGTGCACTGATCACCGGGGTGACCGGTCAGGACGGGTCTTACCTGGCCGAGCACCTGATCTCCCTGGAATACGAGGTCTGGCGCCTGACCAGGGGGCAGGCCAACCCGCGGAAGGACCGGGTCAGCCGGCTGATCCCGGACCTACAGTTCGTCGATGGCCAGGTAGGCCAGTGCGCCGCCCCTGCCTGCGGCGCACTCAGGGGCCAGATCGCTGGCCTCCGGTGTGAACTGGGCGAATCACTGCATGGAGCGAGCATGACCGCACGTCACCACCGGAAGTGAGCCAGCGCCGTTTACGGGACAGGGTCGTTCTTTGCACAGGCCCCACGGAAGAGTCAACGCGTCACTGGACGATCTCCAGTACTGCCATCATGCCCGCGTCCTCGTGGTTGAGGATGTGGCAGTGCAGGACGGTCTTGCCGGTGTAGTCCTTGAAGTGCATCCGGATGACGAACTCGCCCTTGGCGGGGACGCTCGCAACGTCCTGCAAGCCGTGACCCTGGTGCGGAAGGCCGTTGATGCTCATCAGCTGGAAGTGGTTGGTGTGTACGTGGAAGGAGTGCTCCTCGTTGCTGTCGTTACGAATGGTCCATTCCTCGACCGTGTTCAGCTTGGCCTGGATGTCCACCCGGTTCATGTCGAACTGCTTGCCATTGATGTAGAACTTGGTGCCGTCGTTGTTCTCGGAGAACACGATGGTGCGCCGCGCGGCGACCGGCGCCTGGCTCAAGTCCACTGTCGGTGCGAAGGGCGAGGTGGGCAGCGCCGTCGCCGGCGTGGAAGGTCCCTCGGAGACCAGGGTGGCCAGGGTCGCCTGCGGGAAGGAGTTGCCAGCCGGTCCGGTGTTGTACGCGAGCGTCTGCAGCTGGGAGCGGCCGGGCGGACCGCCTTGCACAAGGACATCGAAGCGGGCGCCGGCTGCGAGGAGGAGCGAGTCGGCCGTCCAGATCCGGTCGACGGGGGTGCCGTCGTGGGCGATCACATGGAACTGCTGTCCTTGCAGCTGAACGTTGTAGTAGATGTTGGCGCTGATGTTGGCCAGCCGCCAGAGCTGGGTCTCACCCGGCCGGATCGAGATGGTCGGGTTCAGCTGGCCGTTGACGGTGCGGTTGGTGGTCCCGCCGATGTGCAGGCCCTGGGTCTTGACGGAGTCGCCCTCGACTTGGAAGTCCTTGAGACCGATGACGTGCTCGGTGATGTTTTGCAGGTTCGCCGGAAGGTACTGCTGGAGCCCCTCGACGATCAGGATGCCTGACAGGCCCCCGGAGACCTGCGGCGCGGAGATGGGGTCCGCGTGTGAGTGGTACCAGTAGGTGCCGGCCCGCAGCGTGGTCGGGAACTGGTACGAGTAGTCGAACGTCTGACCTGGATTGACTTGGATGAAGATGTTGTCGGCGTTTCCGCTCGGCGACACATGGAGCCCGTGGACATGCAGGTTGGTGACCTGGTTCAGCGTGTTCCGCATGGTCACGTCCAGCTTGTCCCCCGGATGGATCCGCAGCGTCGGTGGCATGTAGCTGCCGTTGTAGGTGAGAGCCCACAGCTTGTGGCCGCCCAGGTCCACCTGCTGCCTCTCCACGGCGAGCTCCACCCGCAGTACCCCGTCGTGGCTCACCATCTGCGCCGGTTCCTGCAACGGGGAACCCTCCGCAAACGACAGCGACTGCGAAGAAGAGGGCGACTGCGAAGAAGAGGGCGACTGTGAAGCCGCTCGGCCACCGATGCAGCCGCTCACCAGGGTGGCGAGGGCAACGACCAGGGCAGTGACAAGGAAGGAAGCCTTGTAACGGGAACGCATGACACCTCCGCCTATGGGCACCCACGCCACGCGTAGCTCACTCTCAGTAAGTACCCGGCTGAAGCAGTCTGCGACCCGGGTGGGCCGTTCGTACGACAAGGCCCCTTATCTCCTTGGTGGCCCTGAAACGGGGGCTCCTGGCCTCCGGACCCGGTCTGACTGTTGCCCCCTGTCGAAGGTATGACCTGGGGGTGGTGTCACCGCGGCCCGGAGCACCGTATGACCGCTGATGAGAGGCCTGACCGGCACCCGGCCGAGCGCAATGCCCGGCCACTTGCAGGTGCCGGGTCTGCGTAACCAGGATCCCAGTTGCGGCCGCGGGCCACGAGAGGGGCCCGGCAGGCCGCCGCCCCGCCACTGAGCACGTTCCGGTGTACCGGGCTGGGTATCGGGACGGGACATGTACCTCGACAGTCACTGCCGGGACGGGGAGATCGAGGGGTACAGCGCCTGGCGGATCGTTTCGGCTACAGCTGATACCAGTCGTCTCCTCCGACGCGCAGCGAACGGCCGAGGTAGTCGCGCAGGTTGTTGGCCACCCTGCGGCTGTCGCTCTCGTGCTCCCAGACGAACACGTCCGGGCGCTGCGGCTTCTGCACGAAGGCGAACTGGTCACCGCCCCCGTTGTCGCCGAAGAACATGAGGGCATCGAACGGAGAGCAGCGCCCGCGACAGCGCCGGCGACTGGCGCCGGCTCCCGATCCCCCACGGACGCGGTCTGGTCGAGTACGTCATCGACGCGCACAGCCACCTCGTACGCCTCACCCGCATCATCCCCCTCTGACGAGCCACCGCCCCGCTGCCCGCTTCGGCATCAGGGCCACAACCCCGCAGACAGCCTCAAGCACGACCCTCTCTGTCAGCCTTGGGTGAGACAACCGGCAACCAGTCAAACTCCGCTGAGACTGGTGAAACTTCGCTGCGACGGGTCACATCCGAGAAACCCAGTGGCCTCCAAGCGATCTGGGCCAACACCCTGGAGCCGGCAGCTCCACTGCCCTGGTAGGGAGTGTCATGAATCAGGTGGACACCCTGATCAAGGGAGACACTGATGAGCTCGCTGACGGATCACCAGATCGGGTCGGCTTCTGACGGTTCG